>JBARCX010000341.1:0-12644 GCA_049794535.1 Rhodanobacter sp. | reverse complement strand
GGGATACCCGGGTTGCCGTTGGTGCCGAAGCCCGCCGCCAATTGATCGTTGATCCGCGTGGCCAATTCGATCGCCAGGGTCTTCATCGACTCCATCTGCGGCTGCAGGGTCTGCGTGGCGTAGTTGCTCAGGCCGCCCAGTTCGCCACCCACGCGCGCGCCATCGAGCGGATAGTCGGTGCCGTTGAAGGCCATGCTGTACGAGAACGAGCCGTCGGTATTCGTCTGCACGCTGATCTTGCCGACTTGCCCTGCGGCAACCAGCGGCGGCCCGGCGGCGAGCGAAACGTCGATGGTGCCGTCGGGCTGACGCAGCACGCGGATGTCGACCAGGCCACTGAGCGTGTCGATCGCCAAGTCACGCTGATCCAGCAACTCGGACGGCGCACCGGCGCCACTGGCTTCCGCCGCCGCGATTTTCTGGTTGAGATCGGCGATGGTGCCGGAGAGGGCGTTGACCTGATCCGCCGTCGCCATGCTTTGCTGACGCACGGTATCGAGCTGGCGCGACATCGCCTGGCGCAGGCTGTTGAAACTCTTGGCCAGGCCATCGGCCTTGGAAAGCACCTGCAGGCGCAAGGCGCTGGAGGTAGGGTCGGTACTGACTTCGTCCAGTGCGCCGAAAAAGGCATCGATGCCGGCTTTGACGCTGCCGTCTTCCAGGCCCATCACGCCTTCAAGCTGCTTGTAGTACGACTCGCCGACCGAGTACTGACCGCGCTGCGTATTGGCCGTCCACAGCTGCTGCGTGCGGTAGTTATCGGCGAAGCGGATCAAGCTGCCAACGCCGACGCCACCGGTGGATTTCGGTGTGAGCAGCAGACCTTGACGGCTATAGCCAGGCGTCATCAGGTTGGCGGTATTGCGCGCGGACATGCTGATTCCCGCCTGTGCGGCGAGCAAACCCGTCCGTCCGATATTGGTGATGCTCATGCTTGCGTTATCCGTTCAAGGGGGCGTGAAGTGAGGGCGGCGTGGTGTCCGTCGATTCGGTGTCACCGGTGTCGCTGGTGCGCATGTTTGCCGGAAGCATTTGCGCCACGATGGCATCGGCGATGCCAAAGGCGCGCTGGCTAACAAAACTGCCTGCACGCGTATACGCGGGGCCGTCTTCGCTATCGACCATGAAATAACCGGTGCCATGAATCGCCACATCGAGAGCGCGACCGGTTTCGGTCATCTGTCCCGGGTTGTGATCGACCGCGTTGCTGCCGAGCATGGCCTGGTGGCGCGAGTCATAACCGTAACCCGGCACCACGGCGGTCTCTGCCACCGCCATATCGGCGCGAAAACCGCCGGTCTGCGCGTTGGCCAGATTGTTGGCGCGTACCTGCAATGCACGCTGCGCATGATCCGCGCCGCTCATCGCGGTGTAGATAAAGGCATCCATGACGGCTTACAGCGCCTGCATCAGGGTGCGCATCATCTCGTTCTCGGTCGAGAGCACCTTCGAGTTCGCCTGATAGTTCTGCTGCGCGCCCATCAAGTTGACCAGCTCGGAGGTCATGTCGACGTTGGACTGCTCCAGCGCGCCGACTTCGAGCTTGCCGGCAAGGCCATTGCCGGCCATGGCGTAGATCGCATCGCCGGTTCCCGCGGATGCCTGCCAGGCCGAACCATTGACCGGATTGAGCGCGTCTTCGTTAGGGAAGGTGGCGATGGCAAGTTTGCCCACGCTGAGCTTCTGGCCATTGCTGTACTGCACCTGGATCGAGCCGTCTTCGGCCAAGGCTACGCCGGTCACTGTGCCCGAGGCATAACCATTGGTTTTGTTGGTGCTCTTGGTCATTTCGCCAGCGAACATCGTGCTACCGGTGTAGCTGAAGGCGAGCTGGATCGTCTCGGCACCATCGGGCGTGCCAAGGTTGAGAATCGGGTTGGTGGTCGGCGAGGTCATCTTGCCGTGCTGGTCAAACGTCAGTTCGGTGATAACGCCCGCACCGGACATGTCTTTCAGCTCATCGCCGTCCATCGCGTAATGCACTTGCACTTCGTTGCCTGGGCCCTTGACGAAGTACTGGGTCACGGTGTGCTTGCGGCCGAGCGAGTCGTACACGGTAGAGACGTCCATACCGTTGTAGGACTTCGGGTCGGTGATATCGAACGGCTGAACTTCGGGCTCGTTCCAATCGGCCGACATATTGGCGACGTATTCCAGCGAGTCGCTGGCCTGCGCGCCGATCGCGCCGGTACCGTTGTAGACCGATGCGAACACCGGCTTGCGTGCACGGTAGGCACTGTCTTCAGTGCCCGAGGTGCCGGCGTTGGCCAGATTGCTGGCCACGGTATTGAGCCGAACCGTTTGCGCGGTCATGGCGGAGCCGGCGATTTGTGCGATTCCTTTGAAGCTCATGGCGGTCAGTTATTCCCGTTGATGGCGGCGGCGAGGCCTTTGAATTTCATGTTCAAGAAGGTCAGGCTGGTTTGAAAATCGACGGCGTTCTGCGCGAACTCAGCCTGCTCGGTACCCACCTCGACGGTGTTGCCGTCCTGCGAGGCACGGCTTGGCACGCGGTACAGCGTTTCTTGCCCATCGAAATTCAGGCCTTGCGCCTGGCCCTGCATTGCGCCTTGCATGCTGGTGCGAAAGTCGATGTCACGCGCCTGATAGCCCGGGGTGTTTTCGTTGGCGAGATTCGACGCCAGGACCTTGGTGCGTTCCGCGCGCAGCTTGAGCGCGGCCGGATGAATGCCCAACGCCTGTTCCAGATTCAGTCCCATCGCGGGCTGTCCTCCATGTGTATTGGCACGTGTGTGATGGCTTCGGCGGAAGGGCCGCCTATCTAAGCCCTAATAAGGCTCTAAACGGGGCCGATGGTAGGGGGGGCAATCACGGGTATTTAGAAATCTAAAAGCTTCTTGAGCACCTGAAAGCCGGTTGGGTACCCATAATGTGCGCACTGCAAATCTTCCTATTCATTCGTCCACGGCATACGTCATGAATCCTTCGTCCCGCTCAAGCTCTATTCGTTTAAGTCGCACGGCGTTGTGGCTTGTACTGCTTGCCGGCATGCCCATGCACGCTGCGGCAACCGATGTGAATACACAGGTAATCGCGGCATTTTTGAGCTGGGTAGTGCCGTGCCGGATATTCCGTTTTATGAGTTGTTGAAGCGGATGGGTGGGCTTTTTTCCAAGATCGGTAATCCGATTCTGGTGATTGGCCATACCGATGCAACGCCATTTCGGATGCAGGGGCATAGCATGCGCTCCAATTGGCATCTCTCGAACGAGCGCGCCATGGCGGCAAAACAGAGTCTGCATATGGGTGGCCTGTCGACGGATAGTGTGTTGCAAGTCGTCGGTATGGCCGATCGCGCACCCTTGGATACGGACAACCCGCGTGCGGCGATGAATCGTCGGATCGAGTTTCTCATTCTGACTAGGCGTCGCGCAGTTGCGATCGAGCAGATGTTTGGTGCGCCGAGCCAGGTGGTTCCACTGATCGATGGCGTTAATGCGGTAGCGGCGGATTCGGCCGAAGGGCGTGCCCTTCAAGCAGAGGCAAGTTGATCAGGATCTACACAGGCTCTTAAGAAACGTGGTGCTAGCGTCGTCTAGTTAAAGCAAAGCACCACCTTTCAACCCACATCGCCCGAGAGGGCACAAGGTATGACCATGCGAATCACCAAAGGACCAAGCCAACCTGCCGTCAACGGCACTTCCGCAGCCACTGCCTCCGAGGCGCCGGGCAAGACGGCTCGTGCTGCCAAGGGTCAGGTTAACGACACGTCGCGTGACGCCGCTACGTTGCGTGCCGCGCAAGGCGCGCTTAGCGAAGCATCCGACTTTGACATCGCTCGCGTGAACCAGATCAAGACCGCGCTGGAAGCCGGTGAAATCCCCTTCGACGCTGACAAGCTGGCTGGCATGATCCAGCGCTTTCACGGTAAACAGAGGTAAACATACATGTATAGGCGCGCGCTCGAAGATCTCGACGGCGAACTGCGGGCTTACCGCAAGTTGGCCGGCATGTTGGAAGAACAGTTCACAACCGCCATGCGGTTGGATACGACCATGCTCGCGCGCATTAGTGAAACCATTGCTGAGGAAGTGCGCTTGTTGGACGAGCAGGGGCGCAAGCGTCCTCGTCTTGTCGGCGCGCTGTCGGATATCGCCAAGCGAAGCCCTGCGGCCGGTAAGGCGGCTCAGCATAGGGTGCTGGAAAAGCGTTGCGCTGAATTGAAGGCGCTGGCCATCCACTGCAAGACATTGACCATGCGTAACGGCCAATTGCTGGCTTCTCAGTACGAAACGATGCAGCGCGTACTGCACGGTGAGCGGCATACCTATGCAGCCGGCTAACCTGAGCTTCCCTCGAGCCGGCAGCGGTTTCGACGACATTGCCTTGCCGTTGCAGCCTCAAGCTGTCAGCGGCAGCGCGGCTGACAGGGCGAGCTTTTCGTCTGCCTATGGCTCGTTGCGAGCCGAGATTCTTGGAAGCATCGAGAACGGCTTCGGCTCCGCGGCGGCGACGTCGGCGACCGTGCCGTCGATGGCGTCGTACGGTACCTCCGCCGATAGCTGGCTGGCGTCGTATCAAGCTTCCGGTGCGAAATCCGTCGAGCCGGCTTCAGGCGGATCGACGGATGCGAGCCGTCGCGCCTTCCTCGACAAAATCGCTCCATGGGCCATGCAGGCGGCCGAACAACTCGGAACCTCTCCGCACATCATCGCGGCGCATGCTGCGCTGGAATCGGGTTGGGGGCAGCAGCCGGTCAAGTCGCAAGGTCGTAGCGTGCACAACCTGTTCGGCATCAAGGCAGGTTCAAGCTGGCGCGGATCTTCCGTTGACGCAATGACTACCGAATACATCAACGGTGCCGATGTGAAAATGGTTCAGCGCTTTCGCGCCTACCCCGATTACGGCAGCGCTTTTCGCGATTACACCAAGCTGCTGAAAGATAATCCGCGTTACGCCGGTGCGATCAATGCCGGTAATGATGCTCGCGCCTTTGGTCGCGGACTCAAGCGCGGCGGTTACGCCACCGATGCGGCTTACGAAGAGAAATTGGTGAAGGTGGCCAGACAGATCCAGGGGATGAATCTGGCTGTGCGGTAGAAGGGCAGGTTGGGGGAGCTTGCGAACCCCAACGTCGATATACCTCTGCGTTGGGATTCGCTGGCTCATCCCAACCTACCCAACAAAAAACAACGCCCGGACATGCCGGGCGTTGTTTTTTGCATCATGAATCAAGCGTAGATCAACCGCGCGAAGCCTTCTTGCGGTCGTTCTCGGTGAGATGCTTCTTGCGCATGCGGATTTCCTTCGGGGTGACTTCGACCAGTTCGTCGTCGTCGATGAAATCCAGCGCCTGCTCCAGCGAGAACTTGGTCGCCGGGGTGAGCTGAATCGCATCGTCCTTGCCGGAGGCGCGCATATTGGTCAGCGGCTTCGGCTTGATGGCATTGACGGTCAGGTCGTTGTCCTTGGCATGGATGCCGATCAGCTGGCCTTCGTACACCGAGTCACCCTCGGCAGCGAACAGCTTGCCGCGGTCCTGCAGCGGCCCAAGCGAGTAGGCCGGGGTGGTGCCGCCAGCATTGGCGATCAGCACGCCGTTGAGGCGCTTGGCGATCGCGCCGACTTCCATCGGGCCGTAATGGTCGAACACGTGGAACAGCAGGCCCGAGCCCTGGGTCAGGGTCTTGAACTGGTTCTGGAAGCCAATCAGGCCACGTGCCGGGATCATGTACTCAAGACGCACGCGACCCTTGCCGTCCGGCTCCATGTTCTTGAGCTGGCCCTTGCGGATGCCCAGGCGTTCCATCACCGGACCCTGGTGGGTCTCTTCGAGATCGACCACCAACTGCTCGATCGGCTCCATCTTCTGGCCGTCGATTACCTTGATGATCACTTCCGGACGCGACACGGCCAGCTCGTAGCCTTCGCGGCGCATGTTTTCGATCAGCACCGACAGATGCAGTTCGCCACGGCCCGACACCAGGAACTTGTCCGCGTCGGAGCCGTCTTCCACGCGCAGGGCGACGTTGTGCACCGTCTCGCGCTCGAGGCGCTCGCGCAGCTGACGGCTGGTGAGGAACTTGCCACCCGACAGATCCTTGTTGCCGACGAACGGCGAGTTGTTGACCTGGAAGGTCATGCTGATCATCGGCTCGTCAACGGTCAGCGGCGGCAGCGCTTCCGGAGTGTCGAGTGCGGTGATGGTGTCCGAAATGGTCAGCTCGGCGATGCCCGAGATGGCGATGATGTCGCCGGCCTCTGCGGTTTCCTGCTCGATGCGCTCGAGGCCGAGGAAGCCGAGCACCTGTGCGACTTTGCCCTGGCGCTTCTTGCCATGGCGGTCGATCACCGCGACCGGCATGCCCTTCTTCAGCGTACCGCGCTGGATGCGACCAATGCCAATGATGCCGACGAAGTTGTTGTAGTCGAGCTGGCTGATGCGCATCTGGAACGCGCCGTCAGGATCGACATCGGGCTTGGGCGCGTGCTGCATGATCGCTTCGTACAGCGGGGTCATGTCGCCTTCGCGGGCCGAATCGTCGAGGCTGGCGTAGCCGTTCAGCGCCGAGGCGTACACGATCGGGAAATCCATCTGCTCGTCGGTGGCGCCAAGGCGCTCGAACAGATCCCACACCTGGTCGACCACCCACTGCGGGCGAGCACCCGGGCGATCGATCTTGTTGATGACCACGATCGGCTTGAAGCCCATCGCGAAGGCCTTTTGGGTCACGAAGCGGGTCTGCGGCATCGGGCCATCCATCGCGTCGACCAGGATCAGCACCGTATCCACCATCGACAGCACGCGCTCGACCTCGCCGCCGAAGTCGGCATGGCCCGGGGTATCCACGATATTGATGCGGTTCTTGGCACCCGTCTTCTTGTCTTCCCAGGTGATGGCCGTGTTCTTGGCCAGGATCGTGATGCCACGCTCCTTTTCCTGGTCGTTGCTGTCCATCACGCGCTCGGCCAGCACGGTACGCTCGGACAGCGTGCCCGACTGCTTGAGCAGGCAGTCAACGAGGGTGGTCTTGCCATGGTCGACGTGAGCGACGATGGCGATATTGCGCAGGTTTTCGATGGACATAGGGTAGCTCGGACGGCCCGGAGGCTTGTCTCGTAAGGGATCGGATGGGATCAAACCGCCGATTATACGGGTTAACGTGACAACTTGCCTGCACAGCCTGCTGGCGGTTCAGGCCAGTACTGGCCTGGGGCTAGGTGGGCGGGATGTTCCCTGCGGATGTCTAGCAGGCAGGGAGAGGGGTATTTGGCTTGTGCATGGTTGGCTTGGCAGTCGTAAGAGACTGTTCAAGGTCTCCGAATATCGCCCTTCATTTGCGCAAGCCTCGGGGGGCCCCCGTGAGCCTGTTCTTTTGCTCGTCATTGACCGGCCTCACAACAGCGAAGCTGGTCAATGACGAGCGAGAGCAGTGCAGACCCTGCACATGCGTCATGAGCCACATCGAACGTGCCTGAAAAATTTTCGATGAGAGATGTAACCAAGTCGCACCCGTCAGCGAAAGGCACGGTAATCCGATTTGCCAGATGGGATTTGGCAGGTTGGTGACGCTAGTTTTTGTTGAATGCCCCTTCAAGTATTTCGGATGTTCTTTATGTCCGGGGGCAGATGCGACAAATACGATGTACGTGTCTAAAAAAGATAAGGACGTCTATTCGTGCTGCGGCCCGCTTCCCGAATTATCGGTGCATGTTTTGCATCGAGCCATTTTTCAGTAAGTTTCACCGCTTCAACGGCGCGCGAGCCCCTGGTTTCCAGGATCCAGGCTCTGGATTGCCGATGAAGACTTCTTATGTCATGGCACCCCAGCGTGCATCCGGCATGTACGTCGCAGGCATGCTCGGCCTCGTCCTTTTTACGCCATCTCACACTGTGCATGCACAGGTTGCGCCGCCCCCGCATGCTTTGCCGAGTACGTCGTCGGGCGCACTACTGCAGCAGAACCAGTCTTTATTATCGCCGGATGCCACCAATAAACCGGCTCAGGGTAGTGCTGAGGGGAATGATGTCTCCGATATCGCCCCGGAGTTAGAGAAAGACAGCGGGCCGAAACTCCTGGTCAAACGTTTCGAGCTGGATGAAACGTTGCCCGAGCCCGCTGCTGCGCATGTGCAGAAGTTATTTAAATCGGTAGAGGCACGCGAACTTAGTTATGCCGATATCACGCGTGTACGCATCTTGCTCAACGCCATACTGCGTAACGAAGTGGACCTTCTTGCCTACGCCGTCTTGCCGGATCAGAAAGTCGACGATGGTGTCGTGCGCTTTTCGATCAAGCACGGCAGTGTGGAGGGCCTGTCGCTTAAAAACACCTCGCTGGTTTCCGACAAGACGTTGATGTCGTACCTGCCCGCAAGGGGCAGCGACGCAAAAGCACCGAGCCTTGCCGAGCTCGAGCAGGTAGCACATCGCATCGACGCGCTTTCCGGCGTCGACAGCGCGCGAATCGGGCTGGCTCCTGGCGAGAAGATCGGTACGACCGATGCCACCATGGTGGTCACGTCAACGCCACGGATACGCGGTGCCGTGCTGGCCGACAACTCGGGCTCGCCCGCATCCGGCGCGAATCGCGTGGGTGTGCAAGCGATCATCAATAGCCCGCTGGGTATGGGCGATCAATTCCAAGGCGTTGCGCTATACGCACCACCCTCGCATCAGGGGCGCGAGGGGCGTGGCGGTCATACGGTGCTTGGGCAAGCCTCGTACGAGTTACCCCTGGGGCGCGATGGCATACGTGGCGGCGTGCAGTATTCGCGTATCAACTATCAGCAGGGTGGTCCCTATAAGGATATTTTCGACCCGAACGGCTTTGCGGATGTCACCGGCATCTACGCGAACAAACCCCTGCTGCAGCGCGATAACGCCAACCTGACCTTAGGCGGCACGCTCGACTACAAAAAGCTCACCGATACGTTCTTCGAACTGAGTTCACGGCGAAGCTCCATCGTGGCAGGCGCGAAGCTGTCCGGTTACAAGCTGGGTGAGTTGGCTGGCCGTCCGAATGCGGTGCAATTCGATGCGACGCTCGTCGCTGGTTACCTGAAGCGCAGGGAGCTTGGCGCATTCGATTTCGATGGGCTCACGCCTTCGGGGCGCTTTGGAAAATTTGTCGGTAACGTCGAGTTTTCACAAAAGATACGTGACGGCCTGAGCGCTTCACTCAAAGGCAGCATTCAGCTGGCCAATCGCCATCTCGATTCGTCCGAGCAGATGGGCCTGACGGGCGCCCAGGCGGTACGCGGCTACAACAGCCAGTTGTCGAGCGTCGATCAGGGGGCAGTGCTATCCGCCAGCCTGACGCAGCAGATCAATCCCGTCCCCGGTTTGCAAGCCAGTCTCTTCTACGACCAAGGCCGTGGGCAGATCAACAAGCAGCATGCACTCGATGGAGCAGCGAACATGATCACGGTGAAATCAGCAGGCTTGGGTTTGAGCTATCAGTACAACAAGAAAGTTTCCATTAACGTGACGTACGCCAAACGCGTTGGCGCGGCTCCACTGGGACAAGCCGTTTCAGACGGCTCCCAAACCTGGGTCAGCGCGACGATGTTGTTTTAAGCACGACACAGCAAATAACGCACGACCCATCTCATTAAGTCTTTTGATAATCGTCGCTGAAAAGCGCGTCGCTGGTGTGCACCTGAATGACACCCACGATGTGTGTTCTTTCTTGGAATGTATTGCTTAGAGGTGAAGGTAAACAGCTGAATCAGGGTCGCTTGCGCGCGGCATGCATGGTGCATATCGAGAATATCGACGTCTGCACCCTCATGGTCGTTGCAACGAACCAAGGCGCGGCATAGATCACATGTTGCATGTGTCGCGAAAACATTGACTGGGCAGGAAAGCATGCCAGCTGTTTGGCCAGTCATGAGGTGGCGATGGGTACTAGTCATTACGTGATTGTGCTCATCGTTATGTTTAATGGGAGAGAGTAGGAAATCATGGAAAAGATCAACAAAAAGTCAAACGTACCGTCCTCATCTTTAAAAATAAAGCCACTCGCCGCGACTATTGCCATGCTGATGGTGGCTGGCCCCGCAGGTGCTGTTACGGCAGGTAATGTCGCAGCCGGTAACGGCACGATCAGCCAGAACGGCGGCAATACCACTATCAACCAGTCGAGCGACAAGCTCATCGTCAACTGGAACGATTTCGATATCGGTGCGAATGATCATGTACAGATCAATCAGCCGAATGCGAAGTCGGCGATTCTTAATCGCGTTATGTCCAGTAAGGGCACGCAGATCGATGGTTCGCTGGATGCGAACGGTCGTGTGTTCGTGATCAACCCGAACGGTATCGCGGTAGGCAAGAGCGGCACCATCAACGCCAATGGCGTGGTGTTGTCGACGCTGGACGTGGGCGATCAGCAATTCATGAATGCCAATACCGACAGCAATTCGGCGCTCAATTTCAGCACCAAAGTCGGTATGGCACGCGCCGCTGTAGTCAATGACGGCACCATCACCGCCGGTGCTGGCGGCATCTCTTTGATGGGCGGCCAAGTGGTTAACGGTGCCAATGGTTCGCTTTCGGTAGTCGCTAGCGCGGACTCTGTTTCCAGCGTTAATCTCGTCGCGGCCGAGGCTGTCAATACCAATGTCAGTACTAATGGAAATCTCCGCGTCGGCATGACGACGAATGATGGATACGGTGATGCGGGACTAAGTGTCCTGACGGCCAATGATGGAAAAATCCAGACTGATAACGCCGATGTTTTGTTGAATGCCACGACCTCCACCTCCGCGAAGGGCGAGGCACTGCGTAACACCGGCTCCATCGATGCCAACGGCGCGGCCAGTCCGTTCCGTTCGGGCAGCAACGTCGACATTCGTACCGATAGTTTGAATGCCACGACACATATCGGTGGCACTGTCACGGGTAGCGGCGATGTCAATGTCTCCGCTATTGACCATGTTCTTGTCGACGGTGCTATCACCGCCGGCGGTGATGCGGTTGTTCGCGCCACCGACAGGAACCTGCTGGGTGACATCGTTGTTGCTGATGGCGCAAGCATCAAGGGCAGCAATGTCAGGCTGCTGGCTAATAACGATTTGACTGTCAATGGCGATGCGATCGCCAAGAATGATCTGAGTGTGTCAGCTACGCATACGTTGGAGATTGGCAAGGATGCCCAATTCGCTGCCGGCGGTGTGGAGTTCGTCGCTGGCGGTAGTGTGATCGATCACCGGTCGGCTACGCCGCCCGTTGACCCCGTCCCGCCACCCGTCGATCCGGTTCCGCCGCCCGTTGATCCCGTTCCGCCACCTGTCGATCCGGTTCCACCGCCTGTTGATCCCGTCCCGCCGCCCGCATCGGGACCGAAGGGCGGCACCGTTGCGGCAGGCGCCGGCACGATCGACCAGAGCGGTAAGAACACGACGATCAACCAGTCGACCGACAAGCTCGTCGTCAACTGGAACGATTTCGATATCGCTGCTGACGAGCACGTTCAGATCAATCAGCCAGGCAAGACCTCGGCGATTCTGAATCGTGTTCAATCGGCGACGGGTACACAGATCGATGGCTCGCTCGATGCGAACGGCCGCGTGTTTGTGATCAATCCGAACGGCATCGTGGTCGGCAAGACCGGCACGATCAACGCCAATGGCGTGGTGCTCTCTACCATGGATATCACCGACAACAGCTTCATGTCGGCCGGCTCGAACCCGAATGATCGCCTGATCTTTGTGGCCAGGAAACGTGCCGCGGTGGTGAATGAGGGGGCGATCGCGGCCGGCGACGCAGGCGTCTCGCTATTCGGTGGACAGGTAGCCAACGCTGCCAGCGGCAGCATCACCTCCAACGCACAGGTCGGCCTTTACTCGGGTGATTCGGTTCAGGCATCGATCAACCCCGATGGTGGTTTGACGAATGTCGTTATCAATAGAGATAACAGCTACAACTCCTCGGTACTCTCCTCGGTAACCAACAACGGACACATCGAGACAACAAGTGGCGATGTCTCGCTGGCGGCAGGGGCCAGCAGCAACGGCTCCTCGAACGTGGCGAATGTCTCCAATACCGGAACGATCAAGGCGGGCGGTAATGGTTTGGTGTCTTTCCAAGGCGACACCGAGAATCGTAACCTGGAACTGGGTGGCGATATTGAAGGCTCGTTTATCAGGGCTAGTGGTGTCGGTAACATCCAGGTGGATGGACGCCTGGCCGCAAGAAATGGCATTAGCCTGACGCCTCAGTTCAGCGTCGGTGTCATCGATATCGGTAAGGACGCTCAATTGGATGCAGGCGCTGGGGCGCTTCAGCTGTCCGGCATCGTGCGGGATCACCGTGACCCAGTAACACCGGTTGATCCGCCGGTGACGCCGGTCGATCCACCGGTAACGCCGGTTGACCCACCGGTAACGCCGGTCGATCCGCCAGTAGCGCCTGTTGACCCGGTCAATCCGCCTGCGCCAGGAAAGGTGGGCACCATTGCGGCAGGTGCCGGCTCCATCGACCAGAGCGGCAAGAACACCAGCATCAACCAGTCGACCGATAAGCTGGTCGTCAACTGGAACGATTTTGATATCGCTGCTGATGAGCATGTCCAGATCAATCAGCCAGGCAAGACGTCGGCGATTCTAAATCGTGTTCAATCGGCGACGGGTACACAGATCGATGGCTCGCTCGATGCGAACGGCCGCGTGTTTGTGAT
>JBARCX010000340.1:0-6755 GCA_049794535.1 Rhodanobacter sp. | reverse complement strand
C
The DNA here is from genome assembly GCA_049794535.1 of Rhodanobacter sp. Taxonomy (GTDB): domain Bacteria; phylum Pseudomonadota; class Gammaproteobacteria; order Xanthomonadales; family Rhodanobacteraceae; genus JBARCX01. The sequence continues at coordinate 6,754 of JBARCX010000340.1, read as the reverse complement.
GGCTGGTGTCAGCGCATGCTCGGCCAGCATGCGTTCGACAGCGGCCAGGCGCCGGCACAGAACGGCATGAGTGACGAGGATGAGTTGCTCGCCGAAGCCGTACGCGATTATTGGCGGCGCTACTTCTTCCCGTTGGATCGCGACGACGCAGGATTGATCACCGCGCTGTGGAAAACTCCGCGCGCTTTGCAGAAGGCGGTGAAACCGCTATTGCGCCAGCCACTCGACAACCTGCGTCTGAGTGGGCAGACGCTGCCGGCGATCGATGACATCACCGCCATGCTCCGGCAGCATGCGTCCCCCTTGCGTCAGGCAGAAGCCGATGCGCGTCGATACTGGAGCGATGCTGTCGATGCCATCGAGGCCATGCTTTCGGAAGCGATGCAGGCCGGCGCATTCAAGGCCAACATGATGAAGCCGGAGAAATTCGGCGACGATCTACAGGCACTTCGCCTGTGGGCCGCAGGCGGAGTGATCGACGACGCTGTCCTTGCTCGCTACACGCAAGAAAAACTGCGCAGTGCGACGAAAAACAAGTTCACGACACCAGAACATGCTTCCTTTGATGCGATCGGTCGGCTGCTCGATACACAGAGCAGCGCACCCTCGCTGCAACCGCTGATTCTTGCTCACGCCATACCGTGGATCGCGCAACGCCGCGACAACGCGCGACTACAGCGCGCGCAGCTTGGCTATGACGACATGCTCATCCGGCTGGATGCCGCGCTGCATGGTGCCAACGGCGAGCAGCTGGCGCGCACAATCGCCACGCAATACCCCGTCGCGCTGATCGATGAATTCCAGGATACCGATCCACTGCAGTGGCGCATCTTTCAGCGTATCTACGGCGAGCGTAGCGATACGGGTCTCTTGCTGATTGGTGATCCCAAGCAGGCGATCTATGGCTTTCGCGGCGCGGATATTCATACCTATCTGCAAGCGCGCACCACCGCCGAGCAACCGACGTGGACGCTGGCTAAAAACTATCGCTCCACTGAGGCCCTGGTCGGCGCGGTCAATCGCGTGTTCGAACATGCCAATGATCAACCACTAGGCGCATTCGGTTTTGGACGCGGTGAACAAGGTCTGCCGTTTTTAGCAGTGGAAGCACAGGGCCGCAGTGATCGCTTGTTGTTGAACGATCAGCCCCTGCCCGCGTTGCAACTCGCGCGGCAAGCCGGCGATGCCGCCATCAGTGGCGGTGCCTACACGCACAGCATGGCCGAGCACGCGGCAGCGCAGCTTGTGCAGTGGCTGGATGCCGCACAAGCGGGACACTGCGCCTTTGTCGTTAAAGACGATAAGCGCACGCCGCTCAAACCCAGCGACATTGCGATCCTGGTGCGTAACCAGCGAGAAGCTGGTGCCATTCGCACCGCGTTACAACAGCGTGGACTGGCCAGTGTGTATCTGTCCGATCGTGATTCGGTATATGCCGCACCAGAAGCGCAGGACATCCTGCTCTGGCTTCACGCCTGCGCTGCACCGGAATCCGATCGCAGCATGCGCGCGGCATTGGCCAGTGCCACGCTGGATTGGAGCCACAACGAACTGGATCGACTCAATCACGACGAGCAGTTTTGGGAACAATGCGGCGAACAGTTTCGCCGGCTGCACGAGAGTTGGCAGCGCCACGGCGTGCTGGCCATGCTGCATGACTTGTTGCATCAGTTCGATCTGCCGGCACGCCTGCTCGCCCGCACCAACGGTGAGCGTGCACTAACAAACGTGTTGCATCTGGCCGAGCTGCTGCAACAAGCCGCTACCGGATTGGATGGCGACCATGCCTTGATCCGCCACCTTGCGGCACAAATCGCCCGCGCTATCGATGGCACGGCCGACACCGCCGAAGAACAGATCGTGCGCTTGGAAAGCGAAGCCGACCTGATCAAGGTGGTGACCATCCACAAATCGAAAGGACTGGAGTACCCGCTGGTGCTGCTGCCCTTCGTCTGTAGCTTCCGCGTGCTTCGCAGCAACGACAGCTTTGTATGGCATGACGATGCCGGCCGCCCTTTGCTCGACCTTCAACCGGACACCGTTGCATGGCAGCAAGCCGAGCGCGAACGGCTGCAGGAAGATCTGCGCCTGCTCTATGTGGCGCTTACGCGCGCGCGCCACGCTTGTTGGCTCGGTGTGGCCTGCCTGAAACAGGGCAACGCCAAGGCATCTGCACTGCACAAGTCGGCGTTCGGTTATGTGCTGGCGGGCGGCGAACCGATCGAGCCAAGTAGTTTGCTTTCGCAATTGGAAGCGCTACGTGGCGATCATGCCGATATCCAGATTCTGGAGTTGGCGGATGTTGCCGAGACCGCGCACTATCGGCCCACTGAAGCCCCTACCTATTTGCGTCCAGCGCGCATCAGTACATTGCGCCCGACCGAACCGTGGTGGATTGCCAGCTACAGCGCACTGGCGCATACCACCACGAGCGTCGTGCCACATGTAGCGCCGGAAACAGCCGTACAAGATGTGCTGGCTGAAACGACAGCCGAACAGGCTGGCGCCGAGTCGATCGATCTTTTGCCGCACCACCTTTTACCCCAGCGCAGCCCCCATACGGATGGCATCCACGCATTTGATCGTGGCGCGGGGCCCGGTACCTTTTTGCATGGCCTGCTGGAATGGGCTGCAGACGAAGGCTTTGCCCACGTCGCCACAGCACCGGATTCGCTGGAGGAATTCATCGCCCGACGTTGCCAACCACGCGGCTGGCGCGCCTGGATCAAGCCACTGACGCAATGGCTCCCCGCCCTGTTGCGCACGCCATTGCCACTGGCCGGGAATATTCGTGCGCCACTGTCGGCACTCACTGACAGCGCGACCTATCGCTCCGAGCTGGAGTTTTGGTTCGAAGCGCATCGCGTCGACACGCGCGTACTGGATCGACTGGTTAGCACGCATACGCTGGGCGGTGTCGCACGTCCGTCGCTGGCGACTAGTCGCGTGAATGGCATGCTCAAGGGGTTTATCGATCTGGTGTTCGAATACGACGGGCGCTATTACATCGTCGATTACAAATCCAATTGGCTGGGTGACGAGGTAGGTGCTTATAGCCACGCTGCCATGCGGCACTCGGTACTGCACTCGCGCTACGACCTGCAATACGCGATCTACACGCTTGCCCTGCATCGTCAATTGCGCGCACGTTTGCCCGATTACGATTACCACCGACATATCGGCGGCGTGCTTTATCTCTACCTGCGCGGCGTGGACGAAGCGGGACATGGTGTGCATTACGAACACTTGCCTTACGCATTAGTCGAAGCGATGGATCGATTGTTTGCCGACGGAGGCCATGCCGATGTCGCATGACACCCATACCCACGAAGCGACGTTGAGCATGCTGGCGGAGGCGGTTGAACAACGACGCCTGCGCCCGCTGGATATCGCGCTTGCGCGTTTTCTTGCCGAGCGCGATCCGCACGCATCCCCTGCACTGTTGCTGCTCACGGCATTGCTGAGCCGACAACTCGCCGATGGTCATCTCTGTTTGGATCTGGCCGCGCTGGATGCGTTGGCCGCTGAATACGAGTGGCCCTCGACCTGGCGTGTCTTGCTTACCACTGCTCCGCTATCGTCTCCGCTGCTGGCTGATGCGCAAGGCCTACCTCTCGATGCACCGTTGGTGCTCGATGACACCCGGATCTATCTGCGGCGCTACTGGAATCATGAGCGCGACGTGGCTGATGCCATTGGTCGACGACTGGCATTTATGCCACTACCGCCCGACGCATTGAGCGAAGAACTCACGCGACTGTTTCCCGCACCGATGGGCGATACACCCGACTGGCCACGCATCGCTTGCGCATTGGCGGCGCGCGGTGCCTTCAGTGTCATCACCGGCGGCCCCGGCACGGGCAAAACCACCACCGTGGTACGCCTGCTTGGCTTACTGCAAACGCTCCATCTACGTGATCGACCACGCCCGCTGCGTATCCGGCTCGCCGCACCGACCGGCAAGGCAGCAGCGCGACTGAATGCGTCCATCGCCGCACAAATCGCCAGACTGGATGTGAGCGACGCCGTGCGCGCAGCCATCCCCGCCCAGGTCGACACGCTGCACCGTCTGCTCGGCGCACGTGTCGATAGCCGCAGCTTTCGCCACAACCGCGCGAACCCGTTGCATCTGGACGTACTGGTGGTCGACGAGGCGTCGATGATCGACCTGGAAATGATGGCCGCCGTGCTCGCCGCACTGCCCGAGCAGGCGCGACTGATTCTGCTCGGCGATAAGGACCAACTCTCCTCCGTAGAGGCCGGCGCGGTACTCGGTGACTTATGTCGTCGCGCAGAGGAAGGCCACTACAATGAGGCCACCGCTGCCTGGCTGCACGCGGCCAGCGGCGATGACATTTCTGCGTTTATTCGCAGCGATGCACAAGCGCTGGATCAGCAAGTGGCCATGCTTCGCCACAGCCACCGCTTCGGTGCTGCAAGTGGCATTGGCCGCCTCGCGATGGCGGTGAATGCGGGCGATATCCATCGCGTACACAACCTGCTGGATACACCCCACGAAGACATCGCGTGGATTTCATCTGACGAAACCGCACGACTTGCCGCCGTGGCCATCGATGGTGGTGGCACTTACTTCGCACCAAGCGCATCGGGCAACACGCCACAAGGCTATCGCCACTATCTCACGCTGCTCCGTCGAGAGCGCCCGACTGTCGATGCCGGAGAAACTGCTCACGCGGAATGGGCGCATCGCGTACTCGAAGGCTTCGACCGCTTCCAATTGCTGTGCGCGTTGCGACGCGGCCCCTTTGGTGCGGAAGGCCTCAATCGACAGATCGCCGATGCGCTGCAAGCTGCCGGACTGATCGAGTCAGCGCATGGCTGGTATGAAGGCCGGCCGGTGATGATCACCCGCAACGACTACAGCCTGGGCCTGATGAACGGTGATATCGGCATCACCCTGAGCATGCCCGGTCGTGACGGTATCGTGCGGCTTTATGTGGCCTTCCCCATCGGTAACAATGCGGACGCATCCGATGATGGCCGCGAGAACGCTAAGGTTCGCTTCGTACTGCCTTCGCGACTGGGTGACGTGGATACGGTTTATGCGATGACTGTGCACAAGTCGCAGGGCTCGGAATTCGAACACACCATGCTGGTGCTACCCGGTGAAGCCAGCGCCGCGCTGACCCGCGAATTACTCTATACCGGCATTACGCGCGCACGCCGCTGGTTTAGCTTGCTAGGTCCGCAGAACAGCGTTGAGCTGGCTGTGACGCAACGCACGCGACGGCATTCCGGGTTGGCTGAGCGGTGGACTGATACGACAACGCCGTAGGTTGGGTGGAGCGTAGTGATACCCAACGTTGCGGTGTCGCCGATGTTGGGATTCGCTGGCTCATCACCAACCTACCTGCTTAGCTGCACGAATCTCCAGCCGCAAGATTGGCCACACCGATGCGACCGGAATGTGCCACGCTGAGCTTGGCACCGGGTACACCGGATGTACTGCTGCCTGTGTCGTCAGCATCCGGCTTGATGCAGGTGTTCAAGGATACGTCGCTGTCTTCACTACTGTCGTCGACAACCAGTAATTCACCGCGGGCGTTGTAGGTGAGAACGCCCGCCGCAGATGCACGAATGGAAACCTTGCCGGCGGGTTCTGCTATATGCAGCAGGTTAGGATCGCTTGCGCCTTTACCGTCATACGACACGTTCGGTGTGGCAGCGGTATAGACCAGCCAACCATTTTCAAAACGACCTTTGCTATCGCAGCCAACCTTGCCATTGGCGAGCCGCGGGCATAGCGACACATAACTGCGCGTGGATACTGCCGTGCCACGTGCGTATTGCAGGTCGGCCATGATCCCATTCGATTGGGATGCCACGGTGCTACGCCGCATGAAATCCCGCATGCTGGGATACGCCATGGAGGCAAGGATGGTCAGAATGGCCAGTGTGATGAGCAATTCGATCAAGGTGAAACCTGCATGACGGCGCATCGACATAAGAATTACCTGTGATCGCAAAATTGCTTGGCACGTTGATCGGCATCCAGCTTGGCCGCATCGCGCTGTTCGGATGACAACTTGCGCATGCCATTGGGATCAACCGGGTTGGCTACGCTGCCTGCATCCACTATCAACGCATCGTTCGACAGGATGCTTAGTTCGTTGCGCGCGGCTTGGCAGGCTTGCGCACTGTAATGGTCTTCGGCCGTTTTCAGCTCTTTCGTGGATGTTGCGGCGGATGGCTCGGCGGATAGAGGGGCTGACTTGTCACTCGGCAACGGGAGTTTCTGTGCGCTTTCTGTAGCGGGAGGTTTCTCGCTGTAATGCGTCACGCCCTGCGCATCCGTCCATTTGTAATAGGCCTGCGCGTGCAGGCTACCGCTGATGAAGCATGTGCTTACTAGCAGTGCTTGAATATACGTACGCATACTCAGTGCCCCCAACACTGCGGGTCATTGCTCGTAGTGCCTTCCGATAGCTGCTGACCGGCACGATTGAGCGATAGTGAGGTGCACTGCGTATCCTGCGTTTGATTGTCGAGGGCCGTCGCCGTCATCGTGTAGTTTGTACTACTGGCTGAAGCGATACCCATCTTGTAGTTGGCACCTGCCGCATTCGCATTGGATCCGAGATCACTCAATGCGGAGGTATAGGCATTGTTCGAGTAGTAGTACCGCTCCTGCCGTGCAGCCAGATCCTGCAACGTCGATGTTGCATCGACGCGATGCGAACGAAGCACGTACTTCCGCTAGGAAGGCAAGGCGATCGCCGCGAGAATGCCGATA
>JBARCX010000339.1:0-5618 GCA_049794535.1 Rhodanobacter sp. | reverse complement strand
CAACCAATACATCGATGGCGCCGCCGGCCGGGTAACCCAGCTGGATATCCACCGAAACGCGCGCGCCATCCACACCCACGGCGCGCACCGCTTCATGCAACGGTGCACCGGTATGTGAATCGATCAGCTCGCCGAGGATGCGGCGGACCAGGGCTTCGCTTGCCTGCGTCATGGGGTTTGGATATCGGTCATGGGGACTGTCCATTATGCCAGCCCAGGACACCGCACCGATGGCACATTGTCCGCAACCTCACCATGGCGCATTGCAGCTTGACGCTGTAGGAAGGCCTGGGCAGGCTCCATCCATACGCTTTCGTACGGGAGGACTTCATGAAGCAACTGTTCCGCTTGACCATCGCCGCCGGCCTGCTACTCGGCGCAGGCGCCGCCCTCGCCGCCAATGACACCCCGGTAGGCACCTGGAAACAGGTAGACGATGTGACAGGCAAGCAAACCTCGCTCATCCAGATCATTGATAACAACGGTGAGCTGCAGGCCAAGGTTCTGGAAGTGATGAATGCCACCCCGGAAGATATTGCCCGGGACGGCAACCCGCCGAAATGCACGCAGTGCAGTGGCGACAAAAAGGATCAACCCATTATCGGCATGACCATCATGTGGGGCGTAAACAAGGACGAGGACGTGTGGGATGGCGGCAAAATCCTCGACCCCAAGAATGGCAAGACGTACAAGGTGAAGCTCTCGCTCACTGATGGCGGCCAGAAACTCGACGTACGCGGCTATATCGGCTTTGCTTTCATCGGCCGTAGTCAGATATGGGAACGCCGGCCATAACGCCACGAGCTGTCACTTATCACTCGCCCCGGTGAAAGCTGGGGCGAGGGTCAAGCTCCAGCGTTCGCTCGTTATTCCGATACCGCGTCAGCGCGATGAACCGTAACGCCGTGTGCGGTAAACACAGCCCGCGTCGCACGATCCACATCGTGCTCCAGCACCAGGTGCTGTACATCGCTCAACGGCGCCACGCGATGCGTAGCCACCGTGCCCAGCTTGTCGCTAGTCACCACGATGGCCGTTTCGCCACTCGCTTCGATCATGGCCCGCTTCAGCAATACCTCTTCGCTATCGAAACCCCATAGCCCATTATCGGCCTCGATAGCGCAAGCACCGGGGAAGCACAGGTCGGCTCGTACGCGCTGCACTTCCTGCAAGGCCTGCGCACCAACTGCTGCACCAATACGCACATCGATACGGCCACCGATCAGCAAGATCTCGAAACCCTCGCGCTCCAACAAAATCTGCGCGATATCGGGTGCATTGGTGACCACCGTAAGCCCAAAACGCTCAGGCAGGAAAGCAGCAATAGCCGCGTTCGTGGAACCCGCATCGATAAGCAGAATCTGCCCTTGTCGCACCAAGGTCGCCGCCTTGCGCGCTAACGCCTGCTTGCGTCCCGCATGTTCACCACGGCGCTGCTTCAATGTTGACGCAACGACTGACAGCGGCAGCGCACCGCCATAAACACGCTTGCAAAGACCCTGCGCCGCCAGATCACGCAGATCGCGGCGAATCGAATCCTCGGACACATTGAACTCAGCCGACAGCTCAGCCGCCACGACGCGGCCATGACTACGCAGGCGCTGCAAGATCAGCTGCTGACGCTCTTGCGGCAGCGCATCGCCCATCTGAGCCACCGGTTCGGAAGCACGTGCCTTTGCCATGTTATCTACCCCTGCTGTGCTGCCACTAGGCCATGCGATGCCAGCTGCGTACGCAACCCGTCCGCATCACGGAACCACCACCCGTGCATCCCCTGCGCGATAGCGGCATCCACGTTGCGGCGCGAATCGTCGATATATAACGCGCGTGACGGCTCGATCGCAAAACGCTGCAGCGTACGCTGGAAAATCTGTGGATCCGGCTTGATCAACCGCTCCTCGCCAGATACCACGATACCCTCGAACCACTGCAGAAACGCGAAGCGCTTACGCGCTAACGGAAACGTTTCATGCGACCAATTGGTCAATGCATACAAGCGCACGCCACGCGCCTTCAACTCGGCGAGAATATCCACACTGGCCTGGATCGCACCGCTCAACATCTCTTCCCAACGTAACCAATAAGCGTCGATCAATGCGGCCTGCGTTGGATGCAACGCGATCAGGCTTGCCGTGGCTTCGCTCCATGGACGCCCGGCATCCTGCTGTTCGTTCCATGCATTCGTGCAAACCTCATCAAGAAAGCGCTCCATCGCGAGGGAGTCATTGAAAAGCTTGCGATACAAATGGCGCGGATTCCAGTCGACCAGCACGCCGCCGAGGTCGAATACCACCGTGTCGATCGTGCCGTTATTCATCGCGCTTTTATCCATCGCGCTTTTATCCATCGTGTTGTGAGTCCTGGTGTTATGAGCCCTGAGGTCATCAATCATGTTCATCGGCGCACGATCCTCGCGGAAGCCACCACCATCAACAGCAAACCAGCAACGACCACCATGGCCCAAGGCAAGGTGCTGGCGTGGGCTATAAAACCGATCAATGCGGGGCCACTGAGCAAGCCCGCATAACCAAGCGTCGTCACAGTCGCGATAGAGATGGCTGGCGAAGCGCCAGGCAAGCGCCCCGCCGCACTGAACATCACCGGCACGATATTCGACGCACCCAATCCGACCAGCACGAAGCCGCACAACGACACCAAGGGCCACGGCGCGCTGGCTGCCAACGCAAACCCCACCGCGGCAATCCCTGCCCCTGCGCGCACCGCCCACACTGGCCCAAGCCATTGGATCAATCGGTCACCCGTCAGTCGCCCCACTGCCATGGCGATGGAGAAAAAGGCATAACCGATGCCCGCCATGCTCGGTGCAAAACCGCGGAAATCACGCAGGAAGATAGCGCTCCAGTCCAGGATCGAACCTTCAGCCATAAAGCTCACGAAACACAGCAAACCCAGCAGCCACACAAGGCCACGTGGCATGCGGAAGGGCGTGTGTGCGGCGACAGCATTCACCGTACTCGCGATCAAACTGCTCCGTTGGGAAAGCACAATCGCTGCCAGCAAGATCGAAATGACTACGGTGCAAACCGGTAACGGCAACCCCGTTGCCAACAAGCCACTCATACCTGCTGCACCCGCTAAACCACCCACACTGAATAACCCGTGGAAGCCGGACATCAGCACGCGTCCATCGCGTCGTTCGACCTCTACGGCATGCGCGTTCATGGCGACATTGATCGCGCCCAGCGTCACCCCGAAATACAGCAGCGCCGCCGTCAGCCACGCCACGTTGGGTGCTAGCGCGAGTGCCGGTAGCGCAAGACATAACAGCATGCCGGCCACCGTGATCACCTTGCGATTACCAAAGCGATGACTGAGCAGCCCCATGAATGGCATCGAGATCATCGAGCCGCCGCCGAAGGCCAACAGAACCAGACCCAGTTGCGCGTCATCCAGCCCCAGTCGCAGCTTGGCGAACGGCACCATCGGCGCCCAACTTGCCATAGCAATGCCCGAGACCAGAAAGATCAGCCGCGTGGCGCGAATGGCCGCGGTAGTGGGCTCACACCCGGCGACCGGGGTTTCGCATATCGCATTCACAGCAAAAGCTCCACTGACAGATTACGCATAAATGTACATAAACATGCACAAACATGCAATCGTGCACGAATGGACATCACTCTTACCGTCCGCTCTCCGGCATGCGTGTCGCATATAGGATTCATTCGCCGCATTGCCTAGCAACTGGCGCTTTTTTCAGCAATCACAACGCGCATTTGCTGTGGCCCGAACAACTAGAGACGCGAGCGACCTGATGGTCTTCGCGCATGCGCAACGTGGTTCGTGCATCACTGCCAGGACACGGGACTTACCTGCGATCCACCATCAACTCACATGCCATAATGTTCAACTCTCAAGCCAGCCACGAAACCATGTCCCGCCGACTCCTCGTTACGAATGCCCTGCCCTACGCCAATGGCCCGCTGCACATGGGGCACATGCTGGGCTACATCCAGGCTGATATCTGGGTGCGGGCACAACGCATGCGAGGCAACGAAGTGGCCTACGTCTGCGCTGACGATGCGCATGGCACGCCAATCATGTTGGCTGCCGAGAAAGCCGGCCTGTCGCCAGAGGTCTATATCGATGGCATCCGCATCAGCCACGAGGCGGATTTCGCCGCGTTCGGCGTGGCCTTCGATCACTACCATTCGACGCATTCCGATGAGAACCGCGAGCTGGCCTCGCTTATCTATACGCGTTTGCGCGATAGCGGGTATATCGCTCGCCGCAGCATCCAGCAGCTGTTCGATCCCGAGAAGCTGATGTTTCTGCCGGATCGCTACATCAAGGGCACCTGCCCGAAGTGTGGCACCCCGGATCAATACGGCGATAACTGCGAGAACTGCGGCGCCACCTATGCGCCAACCGATCTGATCAATCCGTACTCGGTCATGTCCGGCGCCACACCCGTGCTGCGCGATTCGGAGCACTACTTCTTCGAGTTGGGCAAATTCGAGGCGCTGCTACGCGACTGGTTCGCCGGCAAGCTCACGCATGGTGCACCGGTAGCGAATAGTGGTGTCGTCGCCAAGCTGAAAGAGTGGCTGGACGGCGGCCTGAAGGATTGGGACATCTCGCGCGACGCGCCCTATTTCGGCTTCCCGATTCCCGACGCACCAGGCAAGTTCTTCTACGTGTGGCTGGACGCGCCGGTTGGCTACCTCGCCAGCTTCAAAGCGTTGTGCGAGAAAACCGGCCTGAAGTTTGATGACTATCTCGGCCCGGACAGCACCGCCGAGATGCATCACTTCATCGGCAAGGACATCATCAACTTCCACGGCCTGTTCTGGCCGGCGATGTTGCATGGTGCGAACTTCCGCACGCCGACGGCACTGCACGTCAATGGCTACCTCACGGTGAATGGCGCGAAGATGTCCAAATCGCGCGGCACCTTTATCCAGGCACGTACCTATCTGGACGCCGGGCTACACCCGGAATTCCTGCGCTACTACTTCACCACCATGCTCAACGATGCGCCGGTCGATGTAGACCTCGACTTGAAAGCGTTCGAGGAGCGCGTGAATTCGCACCTCATCGGCAAGTGGGTGAACATCGCCAGCCGCACGGCCGGCTTCGTGCAAAAGTTCTTCGACGGCAAGCTGGCCGCTGCCTTCGGTGCCGAAGAAGCTGCGCTGTGGCAGACCTTGCTTTCGCATTACGACGGCATCGACAAGCTGTATGAGGGTGGCGAATTTGCCGAGGTCACACGCCGCTTCGTGCTGATGGCTGATCTGGTCAACGGCCACATTGCCGCCAAGGCACCATGGACGATGGCGAAAGACGAAGCACAGCGTGAAGCGCTGCATCAGGTCTGCTCGTTCGCGCTCGCTGCATTCCGTCTGCTGGCGGGTCTGCTCAAGCCAGTACTGCCGGCTACCGTGGCAGCAGCCGAGCAATTTCTCGCAGCACCCATCGCGCATTTCGACGATGCGCGTAACGCACTGCACAACCATACCGTTAACGTGTTCGAGCCATTGCTCTCACGCATCGACCCCAAAAATATCGAGGCCATGGTCGAGGCATCCAAGGAATCGCTCGGCGGTTCCGCTGCTGACACCCAACCCGCCCCCACCAAGAAACCCAAGGAATCCAGCAAG
>JBARCX010000338.1:0-10587 GCA_049794535.1 Rhodanobacter sp. | reverse complement strand
TCCCAACCCTTACGAGCAGCCTATGCGGCCAACCCTCCATTGCGGTTAGGCTAGGCAAACGCATCCAAAGGGGGGATTCCATGAAGTCAAATCGTGCCGTTGTCGCATGGCGTGGGCTAAAGCCTGCATGTTTCACCCTGCTGCTCACTCTGAGTGGCGCCGCACTGGCGACGGATCCACCCGCCCCCAAGTACCCGAACTACCCGAGTGAGACGCCAGCCACCTTCGTGCCGGTTACCTCCAGCTACGACTACGTGCAGCGCGACGTGATGATCCCGATGCGCGATGGCGTGAAATTGCACACCATCATTATGATCCCGAAGGGTGCGCATCGTGCAGGCATGCTGCTTACGCGCACGCCCTACGATGCAAAACAGCTGACCGAACACACCATGAGTGGTCACCTCGGCCCCATGCTGGAAGGCTACGACAACGCAACCGATGTCATCGTAGAGGATGGCTACATCCGCGTGGTGCAGGACATCCGCGGCAAGTACGGTTCGGAAGGCGATTACGTCATGAACCGGCCTGTGCACGGTCCGCTCAACCCCACACCGGTGGACGACGCTACCGACACCTACGACACCATCGATTGGCTGGTAAAAAACGTCCCCGAATCCAACGGTAAGGTCGGCACCCTCGGCATCTCGTACGACGGTTTTGAGCCACTGATGTCGCTGGTGAATCCGCACCCGGCATTAAAAGTGGCCGTGCCAATGAACCCGATGGTGGACGGATGGATGGGTGACGACTGGTTCCACAACGGCGCCTTCCGTCAGCAGAACATGTCCTACATCTACGAGCAGACTGCCAGCCGCGATAACAGCTACAAGTGGTGGACCAGTTACAACGATGAGTACGACCTGTTTATGCAGGCTGGCTCTGCCGGGGCGCTCGGCCATCAATACGGCATGGAACAGATTGGCTTCTGGAACAAAGTACTCGCCCACCCCGACTACGATGCCTTCTGGAGCGAGCAAGCCGTGGACAAGCTCCTCGGCGCACAGCCGCTCAAAGTGCCGGTGATGCTGGTGCACAGCCTGTGGGATCAGGAAGACATCTACGGCGCCCTCGCCGTCTATCGCGCCATCAAGCCCAAAGACAAAAACGGCGACATGGTGAGGTTGGTGATGGGCCCCTGGTATCACGGCCAGGAGATCAAGGAAGGCAGCAACCTTGGCGCGATCCAGTTCGGTAGCGATACCGCCAAATATTTCCGCGAACACATTCTGCGCCCCTACCTTGCGCAATACCTCAAGGATGATGCACCCAAAGCGAACCTCGCTCCGGTCACGGCTTACCAGACCGGCAGCAACCAGTGGCAGCGACTCGATCGTTGGCCGCTCGCTTGCGAAACTGGCTGTGCCACCAAGAGTCGATCGCTCTACCTGGAACCGGATCAAAAGCTCGGCTTCACCGCACCGACCAGCGGTGCCACGTATGACGAATACATCTCCGATCCCGCCCACCCTGTACCTTTCCGCGCGCGACCGATTCAACCGATGGGCTATGACAACGGCCTCACTTGGCAGCAATGGTTGGTGGATGACCAACGCGAGGCGTCCGGGCGTACCGATGTCGTTACCTATCTCTCCGATGCGCTCACCACTCCGCTAACTATTAGCGGCGCGCCCGAAGGAAATCTCGTCGCATCCACCAGCGGCACGGATAGCGACTGGGTGGTGAAGCTGATCGACGTCTATCCGGATCAAGTCGCTGAGCAGCCGAACATGGGCGGCTATCAGCTCGCTGTATCAATGGATATCTTGCGTGGTCGCTATCGCGAAAGCTTTGCAGACCCGAAGCCTATTGCTGCGAATCAGCCCTTGGTTTATCGCTACGCCCTGCCCTCGGCCAATCACGTCTTCCTGCCCGGCCATCGCATCATGGTGCAGGTGCAATCCAGCTGGTTCCCGCTCTACGACCGCAACCCACAAACCTTCGTGCCGAATATCTTCCTGGCCAAGCCCACCGATTATCAGAAAGCAACCCAGCGTATTTATCACGCACCGGGTCAAACCAGTTACATCGCATTGCCTGTGGTCGGTAGCTAAGCAAGGCGTAACACCTCAGTAGTCATGCCGAGCTAAAACGACATTCAGCACATCTAAGGAGAGACACGCATGAATCGCTGGTTGTTGGGCACCTGTATGGCGTTGCTGTGCTGCATGGCAGGAGCCGAAGACCTGAGTGCGGTACGCAATCAAACCGAGGCGAGCATGCTGCTAACCGGAACTATCGTGGTGGCTCCGGATGGCAGTGTTAGCAGCTACTCCATCGACCACCCCGAAAAGGTGGTTGATGTCGTCAAGCCGTTACTCGAAAAAAGCATTACCCGCTGGAAATTCCTTCCCGTGATGGAAGGAAACAAGCCTGTGGCAGCACAGGCAGAAATGAGCCTGCGCATCATTGCCACTCGGCTCGATGACGGCAACTACGCCATGGCCATCCGTGGCGTGCATTTCGGTCAAAGTGCACCCGGCGAAGTACCCAGTTTTGAGCAAAAGCCCAAACCTAGGTATCCAATGAATGCGCTCCAGTCACGCGTCTCCGGCACGGTCTACCTGCTAGCGCGCGTTGATCGTCATGGGCAAGTGGAAGATGCAGCTACGGAGCAGGTGAACCTTCATGTCGTTGCCAGAGAGAAGCAAATGGAGCACTGGCGACAGGTGCTTGCCGACGCCTCATTGAACGCTGTCAAAAACGCGACCTTCCATATCCCGACGTCTGGCGCACTGGCGAATGCCGACAGTTGGGTCGTTCGCATACCCATATCGTTCAACCTTGTAGAACGTGGTGTCTCTGTACCGGATACCTACGGACATTGGCAGAGCTACATACCCGGGCCAAAACAGAAATTACCTGGCTTTGATAAGCAGGACACGGCCTCGAACAATAGCGACGCTATTCCCGATAACGGCTTGTTCCTGGCCGATCAAAGCCTGCAGCTTGTCACGCCCTTGAGTGGTACTTAAGCCCTAGCAAACGAAATGACGAATCGTCATTCGACGTGACTCCCCCAGCTCTCCATAAGCTCGCCCCCATAAGGTCGACCGCTCACCATGCTCACGCTCTATCACTCGCCTGATTCAAGGTCGTCCCGCTTCATCTGGCTTCTGGAAGAACTGGGTGCCGACTATCAGCTCGTGTATTGCACCATCGCACGTCGCAGTGGCGCCGGCGCACCAGACCCTGCCAATCCACACCCCGATAAACGCGTACCGGCGTTGGTCCATGATGGTGCACTGATCACCGAGTCAACGGCCATCGCGCTCTACCTCACCGACCTCATGCCAGACAAAGGTCTAGGCCCGGTTCCTGGCGAACCAAGCAGAGGTGCGTATCTTTCATGGCTCGCCTATTACGCGGGTGAGATGGAGCCCGCGTTCGCGGCAAAAATTTCTGGGCAAACGGAAACCGATCGCTTTGCTGCCAAAGCCTTCGGCCGGGTGATTGAGCGCGTCGATTCAGCGCTCAAGCCGGGCGAGTATCTCTTGGGTGCGCGCTTCAGCGCTGCCGATATCCTCGTGGCAAGCATCTTCCAGTGGTATGGAGATTTTGCTTCGCCATCTGTCGAGCGAGATGCTTGGCTGGAAAAACTCGCGGCACGCCCTGCCACAAAACGTGCGATGGAAAAAGACGTTCAATAACGATCCACACCTGTCGCGGGCGATTGGCCATGCATGATCAATCGCATACGCACGCTACAGTAGCGTCAAAGCTCAGCTATGCGAGTTGTTCGCTGTCAAAATGCGTTGCATGGCGAGCTCGCCATTCGCGGCTGTGCCGATATGGACAAAGCCGAGTTTCGCAAGAATTCTCTGCGCAGCTCGACGTTCGAGCTTGCGGTTTTCGATCGTGGCAACTAACCGGTAAGGCGCGCCGGGTTCGCGCGCGAGTATGTCGAACCCTTCGATCATGCGCTTCATCAGGCGAACATTCAGGCCCACCCGCCGGCTACTCGCACGGATGAATATGCGGACGAATCCATAGGATCGGTTGTGATCATCAAATCGGATCGCAATGGTACAAGCACCCACTATATGGCCGCGTCCTTCCTCCTGAAGAATGCATGCCACCTCCCATGAGCGACGCCAGGCTTCGTCCGCATTCGGCAATGCGCCTTCCTGCAACCAGAACGCGACGAGATCTCGTCGTAACGCTTCGGTCATGCTGCCGAATACCCAGCGGACCTGGACATGCTGAAGCGCGTTGTCCAGTGGACTGTTCGTATTGATCATGAAAGATTACCGACCGCGGGCATGAGCGTCGCAAAACGGGGCCATCCCTGGCCCCTTCCACTCTCTGAACTTAGAAGTGCTTGGTGAAACCGAACGTCAGCGCGTTGTCATGCAGATGGCTGGCGAACATGCCCTGGTAATCCAGATACAGATTCCACGACGCACCCGCTTCAGCCGTGATGCGTGCACCCACCGTGCCCAATCCCCGACCCAACGCCACACCCGGCTGCGCAAACAACGTGCCGTCTTGAGTGGTCATCTGCACCGTCGGCGAACTATTGCTACGCGTGTTGTAGCGATAGCCCACATCCAACTGCGGGACATAGGTGATGTTCTGCAGTTGGAACGTGCGCGTGAACGACAGCGCCGCATACGGCTGCAATGTGTTGGCCGTGCTGCGTGCGCCATCAACCGCAAAGGCCGGAGCCAACGGGTTATTGCTGGGCAGCGTTTCGTCAAAGCTGCTCAAGCTCTGGTGCTGATACAGCGCACCGAGTTTGGGCACCATCTGCCAGGACGCGAGCTGCATCGGCCAAGCGGCCTGCACACCCGCCGAGGTCGTGTTGCCATCCGGACTGGCCAGCGCATGACCGATGCCAGTCTCACGCGAGACACGGTAGCTGCTGTGCGCCTGGTCAGCCGTGGCCGACAACACCAGCGGCCCCACATCGGCGAAGGCATACACGCCCGCATGCGCCTGCTGCACGCGACCGGTACCACCCATCGGATCGGTCGCATTGGTCTGGCCCACGCCGGCTTCCACACCCAGATGGATCACATCACCCACGATCCGATCCGCACCACCCAAGAGACCGAAGCCCGTGGCGTTCGCACCGTTCGATCCATCCATGGAGAGGCTCGATCCCGTGGACTGCACCCACAGTCCGGCCTGGCAGGCCGATGAGGTCGCGCCCTGTACCTGGGCGGACTTACCTTCGCTACATGAGGGTGCGCCATTCAATAGCGAGGCATCCAGCACCGAGCTCAAGGTTTGCTGGCCCGCGAGGTTCTGACTGAGCAACAAGTTGCCGTACAGGCCACCATCACGCGGGGCAACCTTCGTCGACGTCGTCGCCGTCGTCAGCACCAGGTTGGCCTGCGTCCCGGTGTAGGTCACCTGCGAGGGGCCCGGCCCGGTAGCGTTCACCGTCGTAAAGTTACCGCTCACGGTTTTGGCCTGCACCAGGGTGTAGGTGCTGTTGGTATAGGTACCCGGTGCGTAAATCAGGTTCAGCGTACCTGCCAGGCTGGCCGTACCGTTGACCACCAACTGCGACGCCTGGGTCGGTGTCAGGTCGATTTGCAATGTGCCGTCGGCGTTCTGCGTGTAGTTGCCATTGATGGTCAACACACCCATCGAACCACCGGGCCACACCGTGCCATCGCTGGTGACGTTACCGTCGATGGTGCCGTGACCGCGCAAGGTGCCACCGGTAGTGACCGCAACATTACCGGCCCAGACGGCGGTGGCGTGCTCGGCATCGCCCACTTCCAGCGTGCCTGCATTCACGGTGGCCAGGCCGGTAGCGGTGTTGATGCCATCAAGGATCAACGTGCCGCTACCTTGCTTGACTAGGGAGCCGCCCGTACCGGACAACACACCGTCGAACGTCGTGTTGTTCGCCGTACCCAACGTCAACACCTTGGCGCCGAGGTTGACGGTACCCGCACCGGTGAGGTCACCGATGGAAGTGCCACTGCCGCTGATACCGGAGATATCAAAGGTACCGGTAGCGTTCACCGTCATCGCGCTGGCCGCGCTCAGCGCACCGTTACCTGTCAGGGACAACGTGCCTTGATCGATGCTCCATGCGGTGGCGACTGTCGTGCTACCGGTCAACGACCAGTCGCTGGTGCCGGTTTTCGCGAAGACGTTGAAACCCTGGTATTGCGCACTACTGCCCACGGCGCCGAGCTGTGCCAGATTGAAGCTATTGCCACCGGTCGCGTTGCTGGTGCCACCCAACGCCAGAGTGTCACCACCGTGCGTGGTGCCACTGCGGCTGACCACATTGCCGGTAATGGTCGAGCCCGCCTCGATCACCAGGGTGTTGCCACCGCCGGAGAAGTCGATCGCATCGACAAGCGTGCCCGTACCAAGAGCCGGCGCAGGAAGGCTAGCTGCGACGAGCGCCGGACCGACAGGCGGAGGCGGTGGAGTCACGGGAACCACACCCGCCTTGCCGCCACTGATCGTGCCCGCGTTGATCACCATCGCATTGCCCGTGGCGATGATGCCGACGCCACCGGCACCCACGCTGCTGCTCGTGGTGTTGTCGCTACCGTTGCCACCCACCACGCTGCCGTTGTTGGTCAGGGTAAAGCTCGAACCGCTGATGCCGGTGCCACCGGTGCCGCCGACGCCATTGGTGCCCGCAACCACGCCCGCTACACCGCCGTTACCACCAGCGATGGTTCCACCACTGCTATTGATGACGGCAAAACCCGTACCGCTCACGCCAGAACCACCCGCGCCGCTGTTACCCGCATTGCCTCCATTACCGCCGCCGTTGCTAGAACCGCCTTGGCCGCCAGTACCGCCCTGACCACCGGTAATCGTTGCGCTATTGCCGAGGGTAAAGCCGGTGCCGTTTACGCCGGAGCCGCCGGCACCACCGGTGCCACCGCTACTACCATTGCTAGGGGTGTCGCCCTTGGGTGCATTAAGACCCCGACCGCCCTGACCGCCCTGACCGCCCGTTATGGTGCCGTTGTTAACGAGGCTGGTACCCGTACCGGTAACGCTCACGCCCGCACCACCGTCGCTGCCGTTGCCACCCATGCCTGGCGTAGTGGAGCTGTTAACGTCGCCACCAGATTGGCCATTAACGCCCTCGCCACCGGTCACGGTTCCGTCCGCGTTGTTCGTGAGCGCGAAACTCGAGCCGCTTATACCGGCGCCACCTGCACTGTTACCGTTGGCGGCAATGCCGTTAGTGCTATAAGCACCGAAGCCGCCGCCGATGGCTCCACTATTGGTCACCGTGAAGTGTGAACCGCTGATGCCCGCACCAGCGAGGCCGGCGACAGCATTGCTACCACCACCGTAGCCGCCAACGATCGATGCCTCCGCGTTATTGGTCACGCTGAAGCCGGTGCCGGTGACGCCCGCGCCACCATTACCGCCGTTACCATCAACTCCTAAGGCACCGCCAGACCCACCCTGGCCGCCGCCATTACTGCCGATGAATCCGTTATTGATGAGAGTGAATCCCGCGCCGCTCACACCCGAGCCAGCATTACCGCCGTTGCCGCCGTAACCGCCGTTGCCGCCGTAACCGCCAGCGATCGATGAATTCTTGTTATTGGTAAGGGTGAAGCCGGTACCACTCACACCCGCACCACCATTACCGCCGTTACCACCGGCTCCTGGGGCACCACCGGTGGCACCGGCACCGCCATTGCCACCGTTACCGCCCGATCCACCCTGGCCACCGCCGATATAGCTACTGTTGGTAAGGGCGGCGTTCTGGCCCAGGCTAACGCCCACTCCTCCCATGCCACCGTTGCCACCGATACCGCCAGCGCCTCCTGCAGCGGTCTTCGTGCTGGCGGCATTGCCACCCTGACCACCAGCCCCACCGGTACCGCCATTGCCACCCTGACCACCTTCGATGGCACTGTTGTTGATGAGTGTCGCGCTGGCCAACAAAATGGCGCCCGCACCACCTTGGCCACCGGCTGCACCGGCATAACCGGCAAAGCCTGCGTACCCCTCGGCAGAGTTAAACGCACCTGGGTTACCACGCGGAGCGCCCACGCCACCCGCACCGCCAGAACCACCGACCAGGTAGCCCCCATTGGTAGCTGCAATCGGCGATGCGCCAAGCATCAGGGCCGCGCCACCCGCGCCGCCATTACCTGCCATACCCCCCGGGCCCGCTTCGCTCAGCGAAGCGTTCCCACCTGCACCACCCATGCCGCCACGAATCGTTGACCTAATGGCATTGGCGAAGGTCGCGTTGCTACCCATGCTCACACCCACGCCGCCCTGCCCACCGGCACCGCTGGTGCCCGCCGACATCAGCGACGGTGGTTGCGTCGAAGGTGGTGGCAAAAAGATAAATCCACCCGCGCCACCGACCCCGCCCGTGCCACCGACGCCGCCAGTCACCGTATTGGTATTGGCGAAGCTGGCGTTGCTACCCAGGCTGACACCTGCACCGCCGTAACCACCAACCCCACCGGGGCCACCGGCACTGAGTGTGGTCGATGCAGTGCCGATGCCATTGCCGATGCCACCCGTACCTCCGCTGCCACCGATGCCGCCATTGATGTTGCCTGCATTGGTCACCGTGGCCGTATCGCCACCCACCCCGATACCGCCCGCGCCGCCATTGCCACCCGCATTGACGAGAGCAGTGTCGCCACCCGCGCCACCTGCGCCACCTTGGGCGATACCGGCAAAGCCGTTGGTGAATGTCGTCCCGTTGGCCAGGGTCACACCGGTACCGCCAGCGTTGCCATTGGTAGCTGTCCCTGCCGCACCTGATGCAATGCTGTTGCCGTTGTCGCCTGCGGTGCCAAGAATCTGGACACTGCCCCGAACGGTACCGCCGACCGCTAGCGTGCCCGCAGCGACGATCGCTCCGCCGGTGATCGACGTACCGTTGCCGGCCAGGGTCAGACTGCCGCCACCCTGTTGAGTAACGCTACCGCTGCCGGCGATCGCGCCGGTAAAGATCACGTTGTCGCTGCGATCAAACACGAGCGAGGCATTGTCAGTGACGTTGCCGACAATCGATCCCGTCGTGCCGCCATTGCCGATTTGCAGCGTGCCGCCGCTGATCGTGGTGCCGCCGGTATAGGTGTTGGTGCCGGTAAGAACCAACGTGCCGTAATCGGCCTTGGTGATACCTGCGGTACCGGCCAGCACGTTTTCGATCACCGCCACATCGCTAGCACCCGTTGCGTTGCCATTGCCCACGCTAATGATCGGCGCAGCCGCGCCGTTGGCAACGAGCGTCAGCGTATCGCCGTTCATCACGTAACCGTTGGTGGCGAACTGCATACCCTTGGCGCTCACCGCGCCAGCGCTGTTGTCGATGGTGACCGTGCCAGCCGCGCCAGCAAAAATGGCGAAACCGGGTTGCGGTGACATCGGAGCCGACACATCGATATTCGTGTCGGTCCAGTTTGGCGATGTCGCTGACCACGTGCCATTGCCGCCGCCCATCTGCGTCGACGAGGCCAGGCCATTGCCGTTCCAGAGATTAAGCACCATCGATGCGGTGTTGAGCAGATAGATCTGCTTGTCGCCGGTCAGCGTCAGGATAGAGAGCGCGGCTCCCGCAGGTTGAGTGCCCAGCAAAAGACCGCCATTGGTCTCCGTCAGCGCACCGCCGTAACTGAAGATGTTATAGAGGCCCGGCCCCATATTGGCCGCGCCGCTAACGTTGAGGGTGACCCCATTGAGAGTGAGGTCGCCCGCCACGCTCACGTCGTAACCGAAGCCTGTTGTCGTGATGGAGGCACCCGGAGCGCCAATAATCTGGCTGAAGGTACTGCCCTGCTGCATGGTCAGATTACCGCCCATGCTCAACGTTTCGATAGGAGCGAGCGTGCCACCGTTCTCGATCGTGACATTGCCGCCGATCGTGCCATTGCCAATCAAGGTAGCGGCCGATGCCACATCGACATTGCCGCCAACAGTGCCTTCGACAACCAGCGTACCGCCGTTGACGCTGGTGCCGCCGGTATAGCTGTTGGTACCGGTCAACGTCGCGGTGCCTGCTGCCAGCACGAGGCCACCGCTGCCGTTGATCGAACCGCTGAACGTATCGCTCGCATTCGCATTGGCCAGGGTCAGCGTCTGAGTCCCCAGTTTGACCATGCCAGCACCGCTCAACGAATTAATCGAAGCGCCATGGGTCGTGTTGCTGATATCGAACGTGCCGTTGTCGATCACGCTGCTCGAATTGGCAATGTTGCCGCTGCCGCTGAGTGCCAGCGTGCCGGTACTGATCGTGGTAACACCGGCATAGCTGTTGGTGCCGGTCAGCGTCTCGTTGCCGGCGGCTAACGAGAGGCCACCGCTGCCGTTGATCGAACCACTGAACGTATCGCCCGCATTGGCCAGGGTCAGTGTCTGCGCCCCCAGCGTGACCGTGCCAGCACCGCTCAACGAATTAATCGAAGCGCCATGGGTCGTGTTGCTGATATCGAACGTGCCGCCGTCGCTCACGCTGCTCGAGCTGGCAATGCTGCCGCTGCCGTTGAGTACCAGCGTGCCGGCGTTGATCGCGGTAACGCCGGTATAGCCGTTGACTCCGCTCAACGTCTCGCTACCTGCGGATAACGTGAGGCCGCCGCTGCCGTTGATCGAACCGCTGAACGTATCGCCCGC
>JBARCX010000337.1:0-7300 GCA_049794535.1 Rhodanobacter sp. | reverse complement strand
CGGTATGGCTGTTTTCCACCACGAAGTAGCAGGCCACACACGAGTAGATGTAAGGGAGCAGGGTGAGTACCACCGCGGCTTGCGTAATCACCTCGAATTGCGCGGAGGCAGTGGGCGAGGCGGAGGTGATCAGCACGATCATCGACATCAGCACGCCCACGATCAACAGCCCCCGTACTGGCGTATCGTTTTTGTCGGCCTTGCTGAATATCTTCGGGAACAGCCCATCATCACCTGCCGCCTTGGCACTCAAGGCGGTCAGCAGTATCCAGCCACCCAACGAGCCGGCAGCACCGAGCGCAGCACACAGGCTGACCACGCCGCCGCCGATGTGGCCAAGAGCCACTTGAGCGGCCAGTGCGAACGGCGCATCGGCTAATTGCAGCTGATCATTCGGGATCATGCCCATGATCACGGCCGAACTGGAGATGTAGACCACCGCAGCGAGCGCGACGCCGGCGATAGTGGCAATGGCGACATTCTTCTCCGGATCCTTTACTACACCCGCTGAGACCGACGCTGATTCCACACCGATAAACGCCCACAAGGTGAGTGAGGCGGCGCTTGAGATGGCATGGAAATCACTCTGGCCCGTCACGTTGTATGAGCCGG
This sequence comes from Rhodanobacter sp., assembly GCA_049794535.1. GTDB lineage: Bacteria > Pseudomonadota > Gammaproteobacteria > Xanthomonadales > Rhodanobacteraceae > JBARCX01. The sequence goes on along the minus strand of JBARCX010000337.1, from coordinate 6,688 downwards.
CAAAGACATCCGATTTAAAAAAGAACCAGCCGAAGATGGCGATGCCAAACAGCGGTATCAGCGCGAATGACGTAGTGATCGATTGGATCCGCGTGACCACCTGCGCACCCAGGATGTTGGCGAAGGTAAACAGCCAGATCAGCACCAAAACCACGATGGTGCGATAAAGCGGCTCGCTGAGCGAAGGCACGAAGTAGCTGAAGTAGCCTACGGCAGCGACCGGCAGCGCGACGTTGCCGATCCAGTTGGCGAACCAATAGATCGTATTGGTCTGGAAGCCCATATACGGGCCAAACGCATCGCGCGCATACGCATACGGGCCGCCGGCCTTCGGTGCGAGTCGGCCCAGCTTTGCGAAAACAAAGGCGAGCAGCAGGGAGCCGATTGTCGTGACTATCCAGCCCCACATGGAAGCTGTGCCGATCTTTGCCAAGCTGCCGGGCAGTAGGAACACGCCCGAGCCCATCATGTTGCCAGCCACCAGGAAGGTGGCGGCAACCACCCCGATTTTTCGTTTTTCATCAGCCATGATGAGACTCCGTTGGGGTAGGCAGCTTTTTAAGCACCGACGTCTATTTAATGAAGCTGTATTGCAATGAACCCTGGATGCGGGTGTCATCGTTGTAGCGATTGTCTTGCTCCAGCAGCCTGCCGTGTAACAGCTCAACACCGACGGTGAGAGTCGCCACCGGGCTCCAGATCAGGTTGGCTGCGCCGTAGTCACTGTCGCGAAATGCATTGCTGGCGAGCCAAGGGGAGGATTGGAGGCGGGTGTAGCCATACACGAGATTGCTTCGCCAGTTCTCGCTCCAGTAATGCGTGTACGCCCCGTAAGCGCCACCACCGGTGAGTGCGTAGAGCTTGCCGCTCGGGCCGACAATGGCATCCAGCCCGGCGCCACCGGTATCAGAGATGTATCGGGCAATACCCTTGCCCCACGTGGTGCCGAACATCAGCAGGTCGCTATATGACCCAGAGCCGCCTGCCTTAAAGGTGCCGGCCAGCGAGACGCCGCCACCCAACGTACGATCACTATGTTCGCCATCGGTGTAGCCCAGCTGGCGCAACAGGGCGCTGAGTTGCAGATGGCCCCAGTCATGCTCGGTACGGCCGGCCAGTACCAAATCGGGAGCGTGCTGCGTGCCGCGTAAGGTGGTGTCCGGCGTATACGAACTCACTTCTGATGTCGGGTTTTCGGCTGAGATAGTGAGGCTTCCGGTTTGACCCAGAGGGAAGATTTGGTGAATGTTGGCTTGCCTCAAGCCTGCAAAGGCATTTGGGCCGGCAAAGTCCAGCGTGTCGGGTGAAGCATCGACATCCGTAAATGCCGACCAACCGTAGCCCGCAAAGGTGTTACCGAGCTGCCCGAACGCTTGGCGCAAGTGGAACTGGTATTCGCCTGCACCGCCGCCGTAAAAGTCATTTTCGAAATAGAAACGCATGTTCTCATCGAAAATGGTGGGGCGTCGTACATCCAGGCTGAAACGTGTCTGGCGTGCCTGCATGGTGAAATTGCCACTGTCGTCGTGCGGCGACGGTACCGGGATGGCCGCAGTGATGAACTGGTCCGGGGTGCCGATAGTGTTGGTGTCGTAGATGGTGTCCAGCTTGGCGTAGCCGCCAAGGCGGATCATCGTTTGGGTCCCTGGAATCTGTATGAAACCTTTCAGATCCGGATCGGTAGGCGGCGCTTCGTTGTCGATGCGCGATGCCGAGTTGGCGTTGTCCGACACGCTTTGTTGAGCTGGCAATGGCGAGTGATTGATGTCGGCAATTTGGCTGGCATTGGGCTGTAGTGAGCTAGCCAGGGACGGGCTTGCCGGTATCGCAGTCGTTGCACTGGGAGTGGAACTGGATGGCTGCGATGCCGTGGCGGTCGTCGTTGCAGGCACCTGTGCTGGTGCATTCGTCGTCTGCGCCTGAGCCGCCTTCAACGTATTGATCTCGGCCTGCATGGCCTTCACGGTGGTGCGTAATTCATTCACCTCGGTCTGTAGCTGCTGCGTATCCTCCTGCGCGAAGGCAGGGGCTATGGATACGAACATCAGCAATCCGCTCAAGCACTTCGACCACTTCATTCCTCGCTCCTTGTGAACGAACAACAGGTTGGACCTGTTCATGGCGTGTGTCAGGCATCGCACATCTGTAGATGATGCTTGTGCCGGCATAGTTACGGATGTAACAAACCCCTTCATCGCGCCCATGAGGAGTGATGCGATATACACAAATAGTGCATTTGGTAAATAACAACAATACGAAAGCTAAGATGGCGTGAAGATCGATACTGTGTACCGCCTCTATCCATGCGGCATTACACGATGGATGTGTTGTACCCAGCGCATATCACTCGTTGTATTGCTGAAATGGGGCGTAGTCGTGACAGTGGCCTTTATGCCGACTCGCGATAGATGGCAGTGGTTTCGATAAGGCCTGGGTCCTCATTCGCGGACGGCCAAACAGAAAGGGCTATAGATCCATCGGCGTACTTGCACGCCTAGCAGGCTTGTGCTCTAGTTGGGCACATGAGCCATGTCACCGCCAGTTATCGCCCCTGCATCGCCGCTTTCGCGGTAGGTGCTTGCGCGGCCGCGAATGGCCTGAATAACAACGCCAATAATAATACCCACATCGATGGGTGGGCCGGCGTGTAGACAAGAAAAAGTCTCCAGATTTCACGCAAAAGGGCCCGCCATCCGCGGGCCCTTTTGTTTTTGTGCTTAACGCGACTAACCAAAAGGAAAACCAGTCATGTGCGCGATCTTCGGAATGTTCGACCTGCAACCTGGCGATGATCTGGCGGCCTTGCGTCGCCTTGCTCTGGAACTATCTCAGCGCCAACGTCATCGGGGCCCGGATTGGAGCGGCGTGTTTGTCGATGCAGGGGTCATCCTGGTGCATGAGCGCCTGGCCATCGTCGACCCTGCCAGTGGAGCGCAACCACTGCGCTCGCGCGATGACGAGCTTGCGCTGGCAGTGAATGGCGAGATCTACAACCACCGCGAGCTGCGTAAGGCTAGTGACTACGACTTCACCACCGGTTCGGATTGCGAAGTAATCAACGCGCTTTATCGGGAGCACAGTGCGACGGGCTCTATCGGCGAATGGCTTGGCAAGCTCAATGGCATATTTTCCTTCGCGCTATGGGATAGCGCAGCGATGCGCTACGTGATTGCCCGTGATCCCATCGGCGTGTGCCCGTTGTACTGGGGACATGATGCACAAGGTAGGTTGCACGTGGCCTCGGAGATGAAGGCGTTGGTAGGTGTGTGTGCCGACGTGACAGCGTTTCCGCCTGGGCATTTCTATGACAGCGTCAGTGGCGAACTGCAGCGTTATTACACCAAGCCGTGGCGCGAGTATGCGGCCACGAAAGATCAAGCGCCGGGGCCGGGTGAGTTGCGTCATGCTTTCGAGCAGGCGGTGCATCGCCAGTTGATGACCGATGTGCCTTACGGCGTACTGCTCTCCGGTGGCTTGGACTCCTCGCTGGTTGCTGCTTGCGCCGCTCGCTACGCGCGTGAACGTATTGAAGACAACGATCGCAGTGAAGCCTGGTGGCCGCGCCTGCATTCCTTCGCCATCGGGTTGGATGGCTCGCCGGATCTCGCCGCAGCGCAGATTGCTGCCGATGCGCTAGGCACCGTGCATCACGGCTTTATCTATACGTTCTGGGAAGGGCTGGACGTGTTGCCGGAAGTGATTCGCCATATCGAGACTTATGACGTCACCACCATTCGCGCTGCCACGCCGATGTACCTGTTAGCGCGGCGAATCAAAGCCATGGGCGTGAAGATGGTGCTGTCGGGTGAGGGCTCGGACGAAATCTTCGGCGGGTATCTGTACTTCCATAAGGCGCCTTCCGCCGAAGCATTCCACGAGGAAACCGTGCGCAAGCTGGATGCGCTTCATAGCTACGATTGTCTGCGCGCGAACAAGGCGATGATGGCCTGGGGCGTGGAGGCGCGCGTGCCGTTCCTCGACTTGGAATTTATCGATACCGCCATGGGCATGGATGCAAAGTACAAGATGGCCGGCAACGGAAGAATCGAGAAGGCCGTGCTGCGCGAAGCGTTCGATGGTGCACTGCCCGATGCCATCCTGTGGCGTCAGAAAGAACAGTTCAGCGATGGCGTTGGCTACGGTTGGATCGATGGGCTCAAAGCACATGCGGAGCAGGCGGTGAGTGATCGCGAATTCGCGGCGGCAGCGGCACGTTATCCGTTCAACACCCCAGCGACCAAAGAAGCCTACTTCTATCGGCGCATCTTCGAGCAGCATTTCCCGGGCGAAGCCTGTGCGGCCACCGTGCCGGGCGGTAAGTCCATTGCATGTTCGTCACCGGCTGCATTGGCTTGGGATCCGTCGTTTGCGAATGCCGCGGACCCATCCGGTCGTGCTGTACGTGGGGTGCACGCTCAGGCATTGGAGCCTGCCGGTTGAGAGAGAGTGTTGTTGATGGCGAGTGTCTATGTGTCGCTGATGGGGGTATAGACCACCATGCGTAGCCCCGGCGTGCCATCTACGGTGAACGCCGTGTGTTCATAGCAGGCGCTGCTGCCATCGTCCTGGCGGAAGCGTTTGATACCGTGCTCGCGTGTCTTCACATCTTGTTGTGGCCACCATTGCGCAAACTCGGGGCTGCCGCGCTGTAGTTCATCCAGCAGCGCGGCAAAACGCAGGTCATCGCTTGCACGGCCCACATCGAGACGGAACATCGCGATCGCCACACGCGCGTGGTGTTCCCAATTGAGTAATCGCTGCCGGCACGCAGGATCGAGAAACACCTGCAACATGCTGTTGCGTTGCGAGGGCGGCAGTTCGGCGTAATCCATGAGCAGTCGCGCCGTGGCATCGTTCCAAGCGAGTACATCCCAATGCATGTCCAGCAGATAAGCCGGCTGCGGGAGCGCATCGAGCATGCGCTGTAATACGGGTGGCACCTGTGGCGGAGGTACGGAGTTCATGTTGCCGCAAGCGAGCGTTTGCAGATATTCGCACTCGGCGGGATCAAGCCGTAATGCCTTGGATAAGTTATCGAGGAACGAAGTGGAAACATGGATATCGCGCGCCTGTTCCAGCCATGTATACCAAGTGAGTCCAATACCTGCGAGTTGAGCTACTTCTTCGCGGCGTAGTCCGCGCGTACGTCGCCGGACACCGGAGGGCAGGCCGACATCCTGCGGTTGAATACGCGCACGCCGTTCGCGCAGGAAGCTCGCCAACAACTGCCTTGATGGCGTGGAGGGAAGTGTCGCCATGAATCAAATCCGCTCTTCTAATGAGGTTCGCTCTATTCGAGCCTGATGCTACTTAGCCCGATGTTATTTAGCCTGTTGTTGCGAATACCAGGATAGGCAATGCGCTTACTGAGTGCTGAGAAGCTTGCCATAGTGAGTCATCGCAACCCACCCGCAAGGACTTCTTATGAAGGCATGGCAGTTATCTCCTGGTTCTGATCGCGCGTTGGCACTGGTCGAGCGTAGCCAACCCACGGTTCGGCCCGGTGCTGTACTGGTACGCATGAAGGCCGTGCCGCTGTTGAGCTATCTCGGCGCCTACGCGAGCGGTATGTTGGGGCATCAGTATCAATATCCAGATGCCCCTTTTGCGATTGGCACCAACGGTGTGGGTACGATCGAGGCTGTTGGCGCTGGGGTACATCACTACACGCCCGGTGAGACGGTGTTGGTGCATCCCTATGTTGTCGCGAACGAGAACGTGGACGATCCGGCAGAAGTTTTGAGTGGATTGACTGGCACTGGCCCACAGAGCACGGGACTATTGAACGATTGGCCCGATGGCACGCTGAGCGAACTGGTAAGCGTGCCGGCATCCATACCGATCAAGCTGGCCGGCTTGTCGACGCTGCCATGGGAGCAACTGGCCTCGCTGGGCAAGTTCACCGTGCCATTTGGTGGTCTGCGCCGGGGGCGGTTGGCGGCCGGTGAAACGGTGATCGTCAACGGAGCCAGCGGTTATTTCGGTTCGGCGGCGGTGTTGCTCGCGCTGGCCATGGGCGCCGAACGCGTGGTGGCGGCAGCGCGCGATGTCTCATCGGTTGAATCGCTCGTGGCGGCAGGCAAGGGGCGAGTCCATGCGGTTGCTTTGACGGGTTCTGCAGAGCAAGACACGGCTGCTTTACGCGAAGCCAGCGGTGGCGGTGCCCATTTGGCTTACGACATGGTGGGGCGTGCCACCGATGCCAGCTCTACCTTAAGTGCGCTCGGCGCGCTGCGTCGTCGCGGCCGACTGGTGCTGATGGGCAGCATGGGTGTACCGCTGCCGCTCGATTACGGCCAGATGCTCATCAATCAATGGGAGGTCATGGGCCACTTCATGTACAGCGCCGAGGATTGCCGCCGCCTGGTTGGACTGGTGCGCGCCGGGCTGCTCGATCTTGGACAGGTGCGTATGCGCTCTTTCCCGTTGGAGCAGCTGCCGCAGGCCATGGATGTGGCTGCTGGTATGCGTGGGTTGGAGTGCACGACGATTATTTTCGGCGACTGATGCGTGGCGTGTTCTGGATGTGCCCTTTACGGGGCGTTCAGAGCACGCGGGCAGGCCGGGGCGCAGTCAATCTGAGGCAGATGGCGAGGCTGCTCGATCTGATATGATTTGCGGCCGTTTCCATGCATTTTTTCCCATGATCGAGACCAATCCGATCCTCGCGCAGATTGCGGACCTCAGG
>JBARCX010000336.1:0-14461 GCA_049794535.1 Rhodanobacter sp. | reverse complement strand
GGTGGTCGAAACGCCCGCTGCGTAAGCGGCACACTGGCGATATCGCAACAACCAAGCGACAACCCCACTGCCCCCTGCCTACGCAAAGGCGACAAGCAAAGAAAACTACAGCTAACTCGGCTCACGCACCCTCAACGTACACAACCCAGCAACAATCAAACTCGCCCCACCCAACGCCAACGCCCAAATCGGCTGCCCATGAAAAAACAACTTCAAAAGCACGCCCAACACACTGGCCGCCAACAACTGCGGAATCACAATAAAGAAATTGAAGATGCCCATGTAGACGCCCATCTTCTTCGCAGGCAAATTGTCCGATAGCAACGCATACGGCAACGACAGAATCGACGCCCAGGCAAAACCCACGCCAAGCATCGACAACAGCAGCCAATCGGGATCGCGAATAAACACGAACGACAACAGCCCCGCGCCACCAAGCCACACATTGATCAAGTGACTTACGCGCAGGCCCCAGCGACGCACCATCCACGGAATCACCATCGCCGCCAGCGCAGCGATACCGTTGTAAGCAGCGAACAACACCCCGACCCAGTTCGCACCCTTGTTGTAGACCAACGAATGCGGATCAGTGCTGCCGAACTGCACTTGCGTCACGCCAGGTGTGGTGTAGATCCACATCGCGAACATCGCGAACCATGAGAAGAACTGCACCCATGCAAGTCGTCGCATGGCCTCTGGCATCGCGTACATGTCGCCCAATACCTGCGCAGCCATTCCGCTGCCGCCATGCGCGCGACTTAGCCATAGCACGGCGAAGCCATACACAACCAGGCCACCTGCCAAAAGATACAACTGGCGATCCAGCTTGAAATGCGCAATCAGCACGGCCGCGACGATACCGATCACGGCCCAGATCGCCCCCTTGTTCCGCGCGGCACGTCGATCCAGCGTATCCGGGGAAGGCTCCGAGACGGCGACGGCGGCTTCATCATCAAAAGCCAACAAAGTATCCGGCGGGTATTCGCGAGTCGTGCAAATCGTCCATAGCACGGAACTCAGCAATACCGCACCGCCAGCATAGAACGCATATTTCACCGTGTCGGGAATACCGCTGGGGCCCGGTACGTTACTAACGCCAAACCAGTCCAGTAGCGATGGCAATGCGGAAGCCACCACCGCACCAGCACCTATAAAGAAACTCTGCAATGCGTAACCGAGTGGCCGTTGCCGCGCGGGCAACTGATCGCCAACGAAAGCGCGGAACGGCTCCATCGAAATATTGATCGATGCATCCATGATCCACAGCAACCCCGCCGCCACCCACAGCACCGGTGCGTTTGGCATCCATAGCAAGGCCAGCGTCGTCAGCACCGCGCCGATCAAAAAGTACGGCCGACGCCGCCCCAGCCTTCCCCAGGTATGGTCGGAGAGATGGCCGATGATTGGTTGCACGATCAAACCGGTCAGTGGCGCCGCAATCCACAGCGCCGGAATATCGGTGACATCAGCACCCAGTGTCTGGAAGATGCGACTGACGTTGGCGTTCTGCAGTGCAAAGCCGAACTGGATGCCGAGAAAACCAAAACACATGTTCCAGATCTGCCAGAACGACAGGGCAGGCTTGCGGCTCATGGCTGCTTGCTCGCTGTCTTGATCGCAGTCGCATTCATCGGCGTGATCAATAGGTCACCGATACGCGCATCGTTGCGTGGCCCATCCATTCCCCCCTGACCACTTGTGTAATGCGCGAAGTGACTCAGGAAACTCATATTGAAGCCCTGCTGCAGTTCGAAACTGCAATGCGCACCGGCATGTGCGCTGAACATGCCGGTGGTCGAAAGCTGTATACCCACGCTATGTGGCATCACGATGGGTATGTTCTGCACACCGCTGCCATCGCAGCGCACCTGGAGTTGTTTGGCCGTTGCGGTAATGCCGGTATTAATCGGGCCGTGGTCATTCGCGTAATTCAATGTGACCTGGAAGCTCCCCTCGGAAGGCGCCATCCATGCTCGTGGCCAAGTGCCACCGATGGATGCGCTATCGCCCTTGCATACACTCATACTGGGCAACGACTCAATGCCCGATTTATCCACGCTCGTGACGCTGAAACATTGCTGGGTCGGCAACCTAGGCACACTCGCCACGCCATCAATCGCATGCTGTGATTGGCCATTGATGTAAAGCATGCCCTTGCCAGGCATGCGGACAATCCACTGCTTTCCGTTGGCGTCCACGGTGGGTGCGGGCGGCGTCGCTGGTGCATAAAGCGGTGCATCGGCACGCAGCGGCAAAGCATCGATCTGGATCGCCTTCAACTGAATCTCGATGTCGTTGCCATGTCGTTGCTGATCGTCTCCATCGGCCACCAGAAGGTTGCCGTGGATCTCCGCGGGACGTCGCAATGTGATGCGAAAATCATGCAACTGCAGGCTGATGCGATCCTTGTCGCCAAACAACATCGGCACCAGCGACACGGGCAACTTCGGTTCGATACGTGAGCCGTCACTCACGCCGAAGACACCTTCGATCACCATATTTAGATAACCAGCCACCGACCATAGCTGCCGCGGCGAATCGACCACCGGACCGCTCAACTTGCCATCGTCGACATGCACCGATTGCGTGGTCAGCTCGAAGTTCTCCATGTTCGATCCAGCCAGCGCGGCACCGCGCATCAACGAGCGCAGCTCGTGTGCAATCCGCTCCGGATCGTTCACTGCACGCGCGGCGCGCAACGCATACGCGCTGACGAACGGCCAGATCGTACGATTGTGGTAGATCGGTTGATCGGCACGCTCCGGCCAGATCACCGGACTACCCGCAGGCCAGGTCGGATAGTGCGCCAGCGCCTGTCGTGCACGTTCGGGATCGGCCACACCACTGATGATCGCCAGCGATATACCCAGCAAGTCGTACGCTTCGACAGGCATGCCATCGCCGCCGATGTAGCTCATGTACTCGCCGCGATCGGCGCGCCAGAAATATTGATTGATGGCCCGCTTCAACGCGTCGGCCTGTGAGCGGTAATCCGCCGCACGCACATCGCCATGTGCGGTAGCAAGATGCTCTGCAAGACGCAGTGCCTGGTAATGCAGCACATTGGTGGACAGCGCGAACGATTGTGCAATGAAGGTGACATTGTTCGCCGTCCACTCGGGATAACTCTGCTCGCGCCAGTCGAGGAACGAAGTTTCGCCGCGATACAAACCGAATGCCGAGTCGAACGCGTACAGACGATCCTGCGCGAGCGTATCGCTCAAGGTGCGTCGCACCTGCTCATCGAACGCCGGGTCGTGCACATGCTGTGCGCCGAGGAACCACACGATCCGGTCTGTACTGATCGGCCAGCTGCCACCCGAGCCGGTATCCTGCATCGGATACAAACCGGCTGGTGCCGAGGGTTCGCGTACATCAGAAAGTTTGAAGAGGAGCGACGTCTTGGCGCGTTCCGGATCAAATCGCCATAAACCAAGATCGATCGAATAAGACAGATCTCGTGTCCACACGAAATGCCACTTTGCACCCGTCTCGAAACAGGCGCAGGCAATCGGTTCGCCGTGATCGAAGGCATCATCGCGAATCGCCTGTACCGAGTTCTGCTGCAGATCGTCCTGCGCCATCGCGAATAGGCCATCAAACAATGGACTGGCGGTATGCACGGTGGACGTTTGCGCACCAATCTTCCGCTCGCCGAAGGGACCTCGTAATACGAAGGCGCCATCAGGTGCCTGCGTCATCGTGGCGGTCTGTCCGTGCCATTCGAGCTGGTTGTTCCAGGTCGGTGGTGTCGCAGTCGATGCTGACACCTTCATGGCCAGAACAAACATCAATAGCGCGAGCACATGGGGGAAACATCGTGCCCACCTACTCGTCATTCCGGCGTAGGCCGGAATCCAGTGGCGACACCATAGGATCAGGCCACTGGATCCCGGCCTACGCCGGGATGACGATGAGGGAAGACGTTGCGCTGACATCATCAATGCGTCGCGGCAGCATGCAGCGTCACCTGTTGCGCTATACCAGCGGCAAGCTTGACCCAGGTCACCGGGCCATAGCGGTCGCTACCGATCGCCCAGCCTTCGCCATCGCCGGCACGTAACGCCTCAAGATTCGCAGCATGCTTCAACTCACCCTGCCCTGCAGTCACCGATGCGGCCGCAACGCCGTGCATCTTCACCAGGTAATACTTCAACGCTGGTTTGAACGTGCCGCCTGGCGCATCGACGTTAAACACCACCGCATCGCCCTGGTGTTGCGTGCTTAGATGCTGAGTGAAAAAGTCGCCGTGTTCGTAAGCGTAGGTCTTGCCGTCATCGTCGTAGTAGTCGAAGTAACTGAGCGTGTCGGAAGGAAACACATCCACATCGAGCGCAACGACCGGATGTTCACCCACGTAATCCATAGCTTCCTGGGTAGGAATGATCGCGCCATCGCGGATAAACAGCGGGATGTCGGCCCAATGCGTGCTATCGATCGGATAATCGATAGTGCGACCACCTTGATACACCGTACCCTTGAACCAGTCGACCCAGCGACCTGCCGGTAGATAGATGTGCTTGACGGTTTGCCCTTGCTCGACCACAGGCGCCACCAGCAGGCTGTCGCCGAACATCCACGCATCCACATCGTTACGCACCTGCGGATCGTCCGGATAATCGAAAATCAGCGGACGAACCATGCCCACACCACGCACATGGTTCGCATGCTCGCTGGCATAGATGTACGGGATCAGTGCATAGCGCAGACGAATCGCCTTGGTGGCCGCTTTCTCGGCGATCAGACCGTAGTGCCACGGTTGGCGCTTCTCGCCGGATGTACCGTGCACTCGGAAGATCGGCGTGAACGCACCGAATTCGATCCAGCGCGCATAGTTCTCATCGCTTGGATGGCCCACGAAACCGCCGCCATCCATGCCCCACTCCATCGCACCGAGATTGATCGCACTCAACATGCGCTGGCGTTGTCCGGCCATGCTGGCGAAGCCGGTGAGGATGTCGCCCGACCACAGGCCATAGGCGTAGCGCTGCGAACCCAACCAGAAGTTGCGATTGATCGACCACGCACGCAACGATGAATACGCGCGCTGGCCGTCGTAAATCGCGCGCTGCATATTCATGAACTGGGTATTGCTGTCTGTGTCGTCCGCCTCGTCATTCCACCAGCCCACGATGCCGGTATCGAAGGAGTGCTTCAGCGCATCGTTGAAGAACCATGCGCGCGCTGCCGGTAAATCGAAATCGATATCGCGTACCGGCTTGAACGAGAAATAGTCGGTGCTCGTGGGCTTTCCGGAGACCCAGAGATTGTGTGCCGTGGCGTAGCGCCCTTCCACCGTATCGACATGGATACGCGGCTTCATGATGCCGCTCATATGCAGGCCACGGCTATCCAGTTCCGCCTTCAGTTTGCCGTTGGGGCCATCGGGAAACTTGGTCGCATTCCAACGAAACTCGCCGTAGTTGTCCTGACCCCATGCTTTCCAGTCGAAGTCGAAGATGAAATTGTCGACGGGAATGTGCTTGGCGCGATAGGTGTTGGTGATACTCAGCAGCTCTTTCTGATCGATACCCCACTGGCTGTTCATGAAGCCCAGCGCCCATTTCGGGAACAGGGGTGCATGGCCGCTGAGCTGTGCGAGTTCGGCGAATAGTTCGTGCGGATGACCGACGAGGATGTAGAAATCCACCACCGATTTCGCCTGAGCGACCTTGGCTTTTACGTCGATATCGATACGTGTGGGATCGAGGTTGAAGTCGACGTTGTCGTCAGTGCCCAACAACACGCCATAACCCGCCGTGCTCCACACGAACGGTGCCCCGGCATTGCCCTGTTCACCCGCCTTAGCCAGCTGATTACCGGACCTCAGCAGACCGGCGGTGGCTGGGTCGGCGTTGTTGAAACCGTGGATGCCATACAGCGCATCGCTCTGTGCATGCATCAGAGCGATTTTCCCCTCACTCAACGTAAGCGGGTTGAAGGTAAGCAGATGGTGGCCGCTGGCATCATCCACGCTTAAGTCGCGGCGGTCCTTACTCCAGGTTGCCGTGAGCTGTCCGGACCTCATCGTCACTGAATGAGCATCCTCACGCACCTGTACAGGCGCATGCAGTTGTTCGCTATGCGGATCGAGTACGAGCGCGGGCTGCCCGATGGCGCCACTCCGCACATGCACGATGCCGGTGCCGTCGAAGTGAATCGCGAGCGGCACCCCCGCCGTCCCTGAGCCTTTGTCGATGGTCATCCCATTGGCATCGAGATGGACGGCCATCGGCGGAGGCTCGGCGAAATCGGCTCTCACAGCCAACGTCGAAAACAGTCCAGCAAGAGCAAGTGCGGTGCAAAGAGTCGCCGATCGATAACGATGGCTCATTGCAGGATCACGCTGCTGTAGGGAGGAAGCTCAACGCTGTCGTTGCGCACTTCGGCGCCGCTACCGGTCTGGCGCAGCACCTTGCTGAAATGCGGCTCGCCAGGTACATCCAGCGGCATCGACTGCGGCGTAGCCGATAGGTTATGCACCACCAGTACCGTGCCCTGGGCGTCGGCGCGCTGCCATGCCACCAGATGGTCGTTCGCTTCCGGATAGACGCGGAAACTGCCGTCGCGCAGGGCACTGATCTCGCTACGCCAATGGATCAGCGCCGTGTAGTAATGCAACAGTGAAGCGGGATCTGCCTGCTCCGCCTGAACCGAAACGGCGGCACCATCGTGGGTGCTCCAGCCTTCCCACTGCGGCTCGCCTGTGCCCTTGCCGTCGCGATACCAGCGCATCGGTTCGCGCAGGTGTTCGTCCGGCTTCTCCCCGCGCATACCGAGCTCTTCGCCGTAGTAGATGAACGGCTGGCCCGGCAGCGTCAACAGCATCGCTGCCGCTGTCCGCATGTGCTGTGGATCGCCCTCAAGCTGACTCATCACACGCTCCTGGTCGTGGTTGGACAGGAACGGCGCGTCGTCGAGACGGCCGCCGGTCGCTGCACGATACGTGGTGTAAGTATGCTCAAGGATGACAGCAAGACTCTCGTTGCGCTCGTGGCGGGCGGCATCGATCAGCTGCACCGCCAGCGGGAAGTTGAATACGGCATCCAGCGGCTTGAAGTACGGCGCCAGCTCGGTAGCCGATGGCCTGGTTACTTCACCCACCACGTAGGCGTGTGGGTTCACGGTATCGATGCCCTGCCGGAACTCGGTCCACCATGCGATGTTTTTCTTCAGTACGGCAGGATCATCGACGTCCGATTGCAGATCGTCATAGATATGCTGCGCCGCATCCAGCCGGAAGCCATCGACGCCCTTGCGCAACCAGTAGCGGCCAACGTTGACCATTTCCGCGCGCACGGCCGGATTGTCGTAATTCAGGTCCGGCATCATCGGCGCGAAGATGCCAAGGAACTGTTGCTTACCCGCGGCGTGCCACGCGTTGACGCCGGTAGCGCTGAGCGTGTCGAGATCGGTGTATTTGTCCGCCCAGCCGTACCAGCCGTGATAGCGGTTATTCGGATCCAGCCCTGCCTTGAACCACGGGTGCTCAATGCTGGTGTGGTTGATCACCAGATCCATGATCACCTTGATGCCGCGCTTGTGCGCTTCGGCCAGCAGGTGCTCGAAATCGTGCATGGTGCCGTACTGCGGATTGATGCCGTAGTAATCGGTAATGTCGTAGCCGTGATAGCTGGGCGACGGATTGATCGGCATCAGCCAGATACCACTGACGCCCAGCGATTGCAGGTAGTCGAGCTTGGCGGTGACGCCATTCAAATCACCGATGCCATCACCACTGGTGTCGTACCAACTACGTACGAAGATTTCGTACCAGACACCTGATGACGGCTGGCCCGATGATGGTTCGTCATGGGTCGCGACTGTCTGTGCATCGCGATGGGCTGGCGTCGACTGGGCGTGTGCAGAGCAAGCGAGTGCGCTGAACATGGCAACGAAGCAACCGGCAACAATGCCGCGCAGAAAAGGGTGGGGCTTTGGCATGAGAGCCTCCCAGGGACGGTTAGCGGATAGTGACCCGAATCCGCCTAAAAAAGCCGGCCCCAAGGCGGGGATGCCTCAGGACCGGACAGGGAGATGCTAACCGGGCATCGTGAGGGTCGATGCCCGGCCAGTAGGTGCAGCCTGATTTAGAACTTGAGGTTGAAACCACCGTAGAACGTGCGACCGAAGTACTGGATGGTGCCCGTCTGCAACGCATTGCCGAAATAGGTACGCGTCGGCTGGTTGGTAAAATTCAACACCTGGAACAACAGGCTCATGTTCTTGTTGATGTTGTACGCCGACTGGAAATCGAACTCGCGCTCGGTGTTGAAATAGACGTACTGGTTGGTCACCGACATCTGCGAATCGGATACCCACGGCGAACGGTAGTTAGCCGTGATGTTGGCCGAGAACAAACCGTTGTCGTAAAACACCGTCGCACTAGCCACCTTCTTCGACAGGCCCGGCATCGTCAGCTGCATCGGTGCGCCGCCTAGCGAATAGCTCTGGCGCCAGGGGCTTTGGGTATAGGCGATGTTCGCGCCGACACCCAGGCCCGACCAGAATCCCGGCAGGAAATGGGTTTTCTGGAACGACGCCTCGAAACCACGCTCTGGACCACCATTGGCGTTGTACGACGACTGATATTCACCGTTGAGATACGGCAAGCCGGTGGTCGGATTGATCGGTACCGGAATACCCGCCGCGGCAAAGTTGAAGTTGTTGTACGTCACCTGCTCGACGAACGTCTTGATGTCCTTGAAGAACACACCAACGGTAATCGCACCGCTGGAATTGTCGAAGTAGTGCTCGTAATCCAGGTCGTACTGCCAAGCCGTCAATGGGTTCAACAGCGGACTGGTACCGCCGTAAACGTTGTACTGCCCATTCGAGATCCAGGAGCCGGCACCGGCCAGCATCTGGTCGATCGGCGGACGCGACAGTACCTTGCCTACCGAGAAGCGCGTCTGGTCACTATCCGTCCAGTGGTAGATCAGATTCATCGACGGCAGATACGTGTTGTAGCTCTTGCCGACATTGATCGGCGCGAGGTCGGTGACGGTCAGCCCATAGGCATCGGTCAGCGGTGCAGCCTGGCCATCTTCCACCTGCTGCAGGCCGGAGCTACTTTGCGAAGTGTGCGCCACACGCATGCCGATGTTGCCGGTGAGCTGGTGGCCAAACAGTGTCGTGTCGATGTCTGCCATGAAGTAGGCATCACGCACCTTCTCCCTGACCGAGCCGGTCTGCACCGCCGACCACAAGTTGGCAGAGCTGTAATCGATCTGCGGATTCGGCTTGAGGCCAGCTGCCGCCAGAACAGCCGGTGCATTGATCTTCAGGAAGCACGGAAAACCGGAGAACGAGCCCTGCCAGCACACCACTGACGTATCGTTGCTGTTGAGCTGCAACGGCGGCTGGCCGGTAACCGGGTACGAGCCCCATTCCGAACCGTAGATCCACACACTGCGATTCGCTTCGTAGGTGTGGTTGTTGATGTAAATGCCAGCCTGCAGGTCCGAGAAAATCGGATTGTCATCGAGGTCGTACTGCACGCTCGTACGGAACGCCTTATAGCGGTCGTGATACACGTACGGATAGATGCCGTAGCGGGACAACGCCATGTCGTTGAGATTGGTGTAGATACCCGGATTGCCGAACGAGGCCGAACCGATGTTGCTGCCGTTCAACGCGTAGGTGGTCGACTGCGGCATCAGCGTCGGCGTCGACGTGCCGAGACCGTTATACGGGTCAGCCGTGGTATCGACGTTGACCTGGTTACTGTAGGCATGCGACACCGACAAATCGCCCTCTACATGCCAGGGGCCGTGATTCCACTTCGCATTCAAGCCGCCCGAGAACACGTTGGTGACCTGACTGTCGTTGTCGGCCGTGGTCTCGTTGGAGTACTGCGCGTTAGCCATACCCGGAACACTGCTTGCCGTACCGCCGATCAGCGCACCATTGGGCGCGAGAATCGGATTGGTGATAACCGCGTTGCCAGAGTAAAAATCCTGCGAGCGCAGGCCGTAGCCGAACGACGTGTTGTTGAACTTCGAGAAGTACGCATCGGCCGTAACCTGCAGTTCGTCAGTAGGCTTCCACACGATGGTCGACAGGTAGCCGGTACGGCGCTCCTCACCGCCGTTCTGCTGCATCTGGATGCCCTGCGGCACGTAGGCCTGCTGTCCCGTATTGGTGGGCGGATTGAGGTACTGCAAACCGTTGTAGGCCTCACCCACGAACTGCTCGGATACGTGCGGCTGATACAGCTGCGCGATGCCAAGACCAATGCCCAGGGTGTTATCGAGGAACTTGCCCTGGTACGCGGCGCTGAAGCGATAACCCTGTGATCCGGCGCCAGTGACGTCATGTGCCTGGCCGTCGTAGCTGCCACGCGCATCGATGTTGAGCGACTGATCCTTGGGGTTATCCAGCGGATTGGCGGTCTGCATGGCGATGGTGCAACCCACGCCGCCTTCGATTAACGAAGCCTGGGTGGATTTGTACACCGTGGCCATATCGATCAGCTCGGACGGGTACTGGTCGAACTGGATGTAGTTGCTGCCACTGGTCGATGGCTGCTCGCGACCGTCCAGCGTGGTCTCGATGAAATTGCCGGACAAACCGCGGCAGTTGATCTGCGATGCCTGGCCGCCAATCCGCTCGGCGGTGACGCCGGGCAAACGGGTCAGGGCATCGGCAATCGACTGATCCGGCAAGCCGCCGATATCCGCGGAGGTCACCACGTTCTGGATGGTGTCGGCATAGCGCTGGTAGTCGATCGCCTTCTCGACACTGTTGCTGAAGCCGGTCACGGTGATCGAGGACAAGCTCTTGGCCAGCTCGGCCTTCTTCGTGGTGGCCTTGTCGACCTTCTTCGACGTATCGGTCGTGCTCTGCGTATCGCTGCTCTGCGGCGTGCTGCTCTGCGGCGTGCTGCTCTGCGGCGCACTGCTCTGCGGTGATGGCGACGGCGCATTAGCTGCGGCGGATGTGCCGCTTACCGGCGTGCTGTTATCAGCGGGTGCCGCATGGACCCCGAGCGTGAAGCATAGGCCTGCCGAGGCAAGCGCCAGCGCCAGCACATTGCGTTTCAAAACCATGTTCTCCCCTCCCCACGAGTATGTCGCCGTCTTTTTTGTTGCTGTGTTGCCTGGCACTTCCGTCGGCGACGACCGTCGGCAGGCTCCACTGGCAATGCATCACCAGCGGCGTGCCGGCATGGTAGGGCCGGGTTTCCGCGACAAAGCAGTTCATGCATACGTATTCATGACACCCCCTCCCTGGGTGTCATCGCAACGCAACATCACTGAATAACCCGGCGAAATCGAGCACAGGTAAATTTGCTCGAAGCCATGTGCGTGCACGCTGTGCAGGCACATCGAACGCTCTGCAGCCGCAGGCGTCGATCACATCCCATGTGCATAGCATGCCGCAGCGCAGTACGAATGAATACGTATGCATAACCCTGCGTGGCACAAAGGGCCTGCGGCTAAGCTGAGCGCCGTTCGCCGGCGGGCGGCCCGGATGGCGCGCCTGGCTCATGATCGAGGGGTTTGAATTCAATGACTGATGCACCCTGGTGGCGCGGCGCCGTCATCTACCAGATCTATCCACGCAGCTTTCTCGATACCAATGGCGACGGCGTGGGCGATCTGCCGGGCATCATCGAGCGGCTCGATTACGTCGCCAGCCTCGGTGTCGACGCGATCTGGATCGCACCGTTTTTTCGCTCCCCGATGGCTGACTTCGGCTACGACATCGCCGACTATCGCGACGTCGATCCGCTGTTCGGCACGCTGGACGATTTCGATCATCTGCTGAAGAAGGCGCATGCCTTCGGCCTGAAGGTGATGATCGATCAGGTACTCAGCCACACCTCGGCCGAACATGCATGGTTCAAGGCCAGCCGCGAGAATCGCGACAACGCAAAGTCCGACTGGTACGTATGGGCCGACGCACGCGCCGACGGTAGCGCGCCGAACAACTGGCTGTCGCTATTCGGCGGCTCCGCCTGGCAGTGGGAACCACGCCGTGGCCAGTACTACCTGCACAACTTTCTAACCTCGCAGCCAGACCTGAATTTCCATCACCCGGATGTACGCGCCGCGGTGCTGGACAACGTGCGCTTCTGGCTGGAGAAAGGCGTGGATGGTCTGCGCCTGGACGCGATCAACTTCTGCTTCCACGACGCGTTGCTGCGCGACAACCCGCCCAAGCCGAAGGAAATGCGCGTCGGCCGTGGTTTCAGTCCGGATAATCCGTACGCGTTCCAGTACCACTACTTCAACAACACGCAACCGGAAAACCTGGCGTTCCTCGGCGAACTGCGTACGCTGCTCGACCAGTATCCCGGCGCCACCACACTCGGTGAAATCTCCTCGGAGGATTCACTGGCGACGATGGCCGAGTACACCCGCGATCATCGTCTGCACATGGGTTACAGCTTCGAGTTGCTCACCAACGATTTCAGTGCGGCGTACATCCGCAGCACCGTGCAGAATCTCGAAGCACAGATGCTCGAAGGCTGGCCGTGCTGGGCCATCTCCAACCATGACGTGGAACGTGTCGTCACACGCTGGGGTGGCGATCACTCCTCAGCGCGCTTCGCCAACCTGCTCACCGCGATGCTTTGCTCGCTACGTGGCTCGGTATGCGTCTACCAGGGCGAGGAACTTGGCCTACCCGAAGCCGAGATTCCCTACGAAGCGATGCGCGATCCGTACGGCATTGCGTTCTGGCCCACCTTCAAGGGACGCGACGGCTGTCGCACGCCGATGCCGTGGAATGGCGACCTCTACGCCGGCTTCAGCCAGACAAGACCCTGGCTGCCTGTGCCCAAAGAACACAAGGCACTCGCCGTCGGGCAGCAGGAAAACGATACCCGCTCGGCACTGCAAGGCTTTCGCGAATTCATGCATTGGCGCGCAACGCAACCGGCATTGCGTTGGGGCGACATCCACTTCATCGATACGCCGGAACCGGTGCTGGCATTCACCCGCAGTTACGCTGGCGAAACCGTGCTGGTGGCATTCAATCTCTCGGCCGAAGCGACCGAACTGACGCTGCCGTTGTCTGGTGCCGTGCATAGCCTCGAGGGCCACGGCCTGTTGCAAGGCACGCTCACCGGACAGCACGCGCAGCTGCCTGGACACGGTGTGCTGTTTGTTCGGGTAGAAAGCGTCGGGGTGTCATCCGTCCTGGAACGACACACGTCGACTTTCGCGGCCTGACGTACCCACCTATGATTCAGCGCGACACCTACAACTGGAAGTATCCATGCGCGCTGTTCTCACCCTTATCGGTATCGCCCTGCTCGCCGCGGGTTTGTGGGTCGTGTTTGACCACGGCAGCTACCAGACGACCGATACGCTGATCCAGGTCGGCTCGGCCAAGCTCACCGCCACGCACGACAAGGCCATCCCGCAGTGGCTAGGCATCGCCGGCATCGTGGTGGGTGCGCTGCTGGCACTCGGCGGGCTGATGAAGAAGCGCTGATCCTGCATCGCGATGCCGTTGCTGTTCGACGGTCCTCCGCCCCGGCATCGCCCGCCCCGCTACAATGGGTCGGATGGATGTCTCGCACCTGATCGATTCGCTTAACGACGCGCAGCGCGAAGCTGTTTGCGCCCCGCCCGGCCACTACCTGGTACTGGCCGGCGCCGGCTCCGGCAAAACCCGCGTACTGACTCACCACATCGGCTGGCTGACCCAGGTCGAGCATGTGCCGCCGTGGGCGATTCTCGCCGTCACCTTCACCAACAAGGCCGCCGGTGAAATGCGCGCGCGGCTTGAGTCGCTGATTCCCGGCGGCACGCAAGGCCTCACCGTCGGCACCTTCCATGGCATTGCCCATCGCCTGCTGCGCCGCCACTGGCGCGAGGCCGGCTTGCCGGAAGGCTTCCAGATCATCGATTCCGATGACCAGCAACGGCTGATCAAGCGCGTGATTGCCGGTCTGGGTTTAGACGACGCGAAGTTCCCGGCACGCCAGGCCTCCTGGCAGATCAACAGCTGGAAGGACGAGGGCAAACGCCCCGAGAGCATCGAGCATCGCGACCACCCGGTAACGCGTACCTTCGCGCAGATCTACCAGGCCTACGAAGACGCCTGCCGCCGTGCCGGCCTGGTCGATTTCGCCGAACTACTGTTGCGCGCGCACGAACTGTGGTTGAAGAACCCCGCCGTGCTGGAGCACTACCAGCAGCGCTGGCGCTATCTGTTGATCGACGAATTCCAGGACACCAACACGCTGCAATACGCGTGGATCCGCGTGCTCGCCGGCAACACTGGGCAAGTATTCGTGGTTGGTGATGACGACCAGGCGATCTACGGCTGGCGCGGCGCCAAGGTAGAAAACGTGCAGCAATTCCTGCGTGACTTCCCTGGCGCGAAGACGATCAAGCTGGAACAGAACTACCGCTCCACCTCGAACATCCTCAAGGCGGCCAACAGCGTGATCGAGCGCAACGGCGGCCGTCTCGGCAAGCAGCTGTGGACAGCAGGTGAGGAT
>JBARCX010000335.1:0-7958 GCA_049794535.1 Rhodanobacter sp. | reverse complement strand
ACCCCATACGGATCGCGGCGAGCCTCCCTTCCCTGCCGGTGGTGACGTGAGCACTAATCTGATTCGCGAGTTCTTCGAGTCCTCCCAACTCGCTGGCGGTAACGCCGATTACGTCGAACAACTCTATGACGTTTGGTTGGCCGACCCTTCTGCGGTGCCCACTGAGTGGAGCCGCTACTTCGAAACCTTCAAAGGCCGGGAGTCGGGAGATGTATCCCACGTCCCGGCCATTGCGCGTATAGAAGCCGCACAAAAACAGCGCCATACCAGCGCTGCCGCTCCGATGAGCGATGAGCACGCGCGCAAACAAGCTGGCGTGTTGCGCTTGCTTACCGCGTATCGCTCGCGCGGCCACCTTGCTGCCGATCTCGATCCGCTCGGCCTCGCCGAACGGATGCCTGCGCCGGACCTTGGACTGGCCTTCCATGGCCTGAGCGAGTCCGATCTCGACACCGAATTCGACTGCGGCACCTATGCCGGCGGCGGCCAACGCCTGAAATTGCGCGAGCTGTTTGCACGGTTGAAGAAGGTGTACGCCGGCACGATCGGTGCCGAGTTCATGTACATCAGCGATCACGCCCAGCGAAACTGGATCTATAGCCGGCTGGAACAAGCCAACGGCAGTGCCGGGCTGGATGCGGCTGGCAAGCAGCGCGTGCTGGACGGCCTCACCGCCGCCGATGGCCTGGAACGCTATCTGCACACCAAGTACGTCGGCCAGAAGCGTTTTTCGCTGGAAGGTGGCGACAGCCTGATCCCGATGCTCGACGATGTAGTGAGCGCGGCGGGCGACAACGGCATCAAAGAGCTGGTGATCGGCATGGCCCACCGCGGCCGCCTCAACGTGCTGGTGAACATTCTCGGCAAGCCACCGAAGACGTTGTTCGACGAGTTCGAAGGCCGCTTCGAGCATCCGGATGACCTGGCGCACTCGGGCGACGTGAAGTACCACATGGGCTTCTCCGCCGACGTCAAAACGCCCAAGGGCGGTGTGCACGTGGCGCTGGCGTTCAACCCGTCGCACTTGGAAATCGTCAACCCGGTGGTGGTCGGCTCGGTGCATGCGCGCCAGGTTCGCCGTCACGACAGCACGCACGAGCAATCGATCGCGATACTGATCCATGGTGACGCTGCGTTGGCCGGCCAGGGCGTGAACATGGAGTTGTTCAACATGTCGCAGGCGCGCGGTTTCAAGACCGGCGGCAGTCTGCATATCGTGGTGAATAACCAGGTGGGCTTCACCACCTCCAATCCGCAGGACGCACGCTCGACGCTGTACTGCACCGACCTGGCCAAGATGGTCACTGCACCGGTGTTCCATGTGAATGGCGACGACCCGGAAGCCGTAATCGAAGTCACCCGCCTCGCCTATGAATATCGCAAGGTATTCCGTAGAGATGTAGTGATCGACCTGGTCTGCTACCGCCGCCACGGCCACAACGAGGCCGACGAGCCGAACGCCACGCAGCCGATCATGTATCAGGTTATCCGTAACCGTCCGCCTGCCCGCGAGCTGTACGCGCAGCAGTTGGTGAAGGAAGGCGTGATCGCCGACGGTGATCTGCAGAAGCAGTTCGAGGCCTATCGCGGCCGGCTCGAAGCCGGTGCGCCGATGACCGCACTCATCTCATCGCTACCCAGGGATGGGCACGTTGACTGGACGCGCTTCATCGGTGGCAAGTTGTCTGATCCATCCGATACCACCGTACCGAAGAAGCGACTGCTCGAACTGGCTAACCAGCTACTCGACCTGCCGAAAGACCTGGTGTTGCAATCACGCGTGGCAAAAATCTATGACGACCGTCGCAAGATGGCCGCTGGCGAACAAGCAGGTGACTGGGGCTTCGCTGAGAACCTCGCCTACGCAACGTTGATCGACGAAGGTCACAACCTGCGCATGGTCGGTCAAGATTCCGGCCGCGGCACGTTCTTCCATCGTCATGCCGTGCTGCATGACCAGAAGGACGGCCACACCTATATGCCACTGGCCACCATTCGCGACGGCGCGGATGTGGAAGTCATCGACTCGCTGCTCAGCGAAGAAGCGGTGATGGCCTTCGAGTACGGCCATGCCACCACCGATCCAGACACGCTCAACATTTGGGAAGGCCAGTTCGGCGACTTCGCCAATGGCGCGCAGGTGGTAATCGATCAATTCATCAGCTCCGGCGAAGCCAAGTGGAACCGCTTGTGCGGCCTGGCGTTGTTCCTGCCGCACGGCTACGAAGGTCAGGGCCCGGAGCACTCCTCCGCTCGCCTTGAACGCTTCCTGCAGATGTGCGCACTCGACAACATGCAGGTGTGCGTGCCGACCACGCCGGCGCAGGATTTCCACATGATTCGCCGTCAGATGCTGCGCCCGGTGCGCAAGCCGCTGATCGTGATGACGCCGAAATCGCTACTGCGCCACAAGCTGGCCGTGTCCACGCTGGATGAATTGGCGACCGGTAGCTTCCAGTTGGTGATTGGTGAGCATCGCGATCTGCCGGCGAAGAAGGTCAAACGCGTCGTGCTGTGCTCGGGCAAGGTCTATTACGACTTGCTGGAAGATTCCGAGAAACGCGGACTCACCGACGTAGCCATCGTGCGTGTGGAACAGCTGTATCCCTTCCCGCGTCCGCAGGTCATGGCCGAACTGGACAAATATCCTTCCGCCAAGGAAGTGATCTGGTGCCAGGAAGAGCCGATGAACCAGGGCGCATGGTTCCAGATCCGTCATCACCTGCAAGCCTGCATCGGCAACAAGCAAAGCCTCTCCTACGCGGGGCGCGCTCGTTCGCCAGCACCGGCTGCCGGTCATTTGAATACCCATGTCGCCGAACAGGCGGCGCTCGTCGAGCAAGCGCTCGTCGCGCCGATCGGCACGGACCACTCCGCAGAGTAAAATTGAGAAGTGCGGCCAGGATGGCCGCTTTTGATCTCTGCGCTCATGGATGAGCGCCTAACCCCAGGATAATTTATGTCCATCGAAGTCAAAGTTCCTGTTCTGCCCGAGTCCGTGTCCGATGCCACCATCGCCACCTGGTACAAGAAGGCCGGTGAAGCGGTGAAGCGCGACGAGAATCTGGTCGACCTCGAAACCGATAAGGTCGTGCTGGAAGTGCCCTCGCCGGTCGACGGCGTGCTCAAAGAGATCAGGCAGGAAACCGGTGCCACGGTAAACAGCCAGCAAGTGATCGCGGTCATTGAGGAAGGCGCCGTTGCCTCCGCTCCGGCCGCTGCCCCAGCTGCCGCTGCACCGCAAGCCGCGGCACCTGCTGCTGCGAAGGCAGCTGCCCCATCCAAGGGCTCCGAAGATCTTTCACCGGCGGGCCTGCGCGTTGCTACCGAAGAAGGCATCGACCCGTCCAAGGTCGCCGGCACCGGTCGTGACGGCCGTGTCACCAAGGAAGACCTGGTCAACTACGGCAAGGGTGGCAGTGCCGCTCCGGCCGCAGCCGCAGCACCCGCCGCCAAGCCGACCCCGGGTTCGCGCCCGGAAGAGCGCGTGCCGATGACCCGCATGCGCGCCCGCATCGCCGAGCGCCTGATGCAGTCGAAGAACTCGATCGCCATGCTCACCTCGTTCAACGAAGTGAACCTGAGCGAAGTGGTCAAGATGCGCAAGTCGCTGGGCGACGCGTTCCAGAAAGAGCACGGCATCAAGCTCGGCTTCATGAGCTTCTTCGTCAAGGCCGCTGCAGAGGCGCTCAAGCGCTATCCGTTCGTCAACGCATCGGTCGATGGCAATGACGTGATCTATCACGGCTATCAGGACATCTCGATCGCCGTGTCCACGGACAAGGGCCTGGTTACTCCGGTGCTGCGCGACGTGCAGGACATGGGCTTTGCCGATATCGAAAAGGGCATCGCCGACTACGCCAAGAAGGCGCGCGACAACAAGCTGAGCCTGGACGATCTGCAGGGAGGCACATTCACCATCACCAACGGCGGCACATTCGGTTCGCTGCTGTCGACTCCGATTGTGAACCCGCCGCAGAGCGCCATCCTTGGTATGCACACCATCAAGGACCGTGCGATCGTCGAGAACGGTCAGATCATCGCTGCTCCGATGATGTACATCGCGCTCTCCTACGACCACCGCATCATCGACGGCAAGGACGCGGTGCTGTTCCTGGTCGATATCAAGAACCAGCTGGAAAATCCGCAGCGGATGCTGCTCGGTCTCTAATCGCCGCCCCGGCGATTAGAAAATAAGTAACGAAGCTCTAGCGGCGAGTTGTGCGGTTAAACCCACACTCGCCGTAACTCTCCCCCGCTCCACCCTGCCGCGCCCCACCAGCGCGCCACGCAGCAAGGAATAAGTCATGAGCGACAAATTCGACGTCATCGTCATCGGCGCTGGTCCCGCTGGCTATGTGGCCGCGATCCGCGCCGCACAGTTGGGCCTCAAGACCGCCTGTGTGGACGCTTTCACTGGCAAGGATGGCAAACAGGCACTTGGCGGCACCTGCCTCAACGTGGGTTGCATCCCGTCCAAGGCGCTGCTGGATTCTTCCAAGCAGTTCCACAATCTGACGCATAACTTCGCGGTGCACGGCATCAGTGCCGACAACCCGAAGATCGACGTGGCCACCTTCATCGGCCGCAAAGACAAGATCGTCAAGCAGTTCACCGGCGGCATCGGTCAGTTGTTCAAGGCGAACAAGGTCACGGCGTTTTACGGCACCGGCAAGTTGCTCAAGGGCAACAATGTCGAGATCAGCGCCGCCGACGGCAGCAAGCAGACCATCAGCGCCACCAATGTGATCCTCGCTTCAGGCTCGGTACCGATCGAACTGCCGTTCGCCAAGTTCGACGGCAAAATGATCGTCGACAATGCTGGTGGGCTTGATTTCACCGAAGTACCGAAGCGCCTGGGCGTCATCGGTGCCGGCGTGATCGGTCTGGAGCTGGGCAGCGTTTGGAAGCGTCTGGGTTCGGACGTGACCATCCTCGAAGCACTGCCGGACTTCCTCTCGGTAGCCGATGCCGACGTGGCCAAGATTGCCGCCAAGGAATTCGCCAAGCAGGGCTTGACCATCAAGCTCAACGCCAAGCTGACCAAGGCCGAGGTCAAAAAGAATGAAGTCGCGCTGACCTATGAAGACAAGGACGGCTCGCACGAGCTCACCGTCGACAAGCTGCTGGTCGCCGTAGGCCGTCGCGCCTACACCGCCGGCCTGCTGGCTGATGACACCGGCGTGAAGCTGGATGAGCGCGGCCGCATCGTGGTCGACGAGCACAACCACACCGGCGTCGATGGCGTATGGGCCATTGGTGACGCCGTGCGCGGCCCGATGCTCGCGCACAAGGGTTCCGAGGAAGGCGTGGCCGTGGCTGAGTGGATCGCCGGCAAGGCGGGTCACATCAACTACGACACCATTCCGTGGGTGATTTACACCGAGCCGGAAATCGCTTGGGCTGGCAAGACCGAGAAGGAACTGAAGGACGCCGGTATTCCGTACAAGGTCGGCACCTTCCCGTTCGCGGCTATCGGTCGCGCCGTGGCCATGAACGAAGCCATCGGCCAGGTGAAGATGCTCGCGCATGCTGAAACGGATCGCCTGCTCGGCGTGCATATGGTTGGCCCGGGCGTGTCCGAGTTGATTGCCGAAGCCGTGGTGACGATGGAGTTCAAGGGCTCCGCCGAAGACCTCGCCCGCATCGTCCACGCACATCCGACGCTGTCCGAGGCCGTGCACGAGGCCGCACTGTCGGTCGACAAGCGCGCGATTCACAAAGGCAACTGATCCTCGCGTCAAACCATGCAAGGCCCGCTCGTGGCGACACGAGCGGGCCTTTGTTTTGAGAAATGAGTAAGCAGAAGTGAGGAACGAGTAACAGCTCACCTCCTATACTTCACACTCGCTTCTCAACGTATTTCTCACACCTCTTCACTACTTTCTCGCCCCTATGATGCCTAAAGCCCTTTGCGTCTACTGCGGTTCCAGCAGTGGCAAACACCCCGAGTACGCCGAGCAGGCTCGCGCCTTTGGCGCTGAGATGGCTCGTCGCGATATCGCACTCGTCTACGGCGGTGGCAAGGTAGGCTTGATGGGTACCGTGGCCGATGCCGTACTTGCGGGTGGCGGCAAAGTGATTGGCGTGATTCCGCGCCAGCTGGTAGAGCGTGAAGTCGCGCACCCAGGCCTTACCGACTTGGTCGTAGTGGAAACCATGCACCAGCGCAAGACGCGCATGTACGAACTGTCCGACGCGTTTGTCGCCCTACCCGGCGGCTTTGGCACGATGGACGAAATGTTCGAGATGCTGACCTGGGCCCAGCTCGGGCTGCACCGCTATCCCTGCGCCTTCGTCGACGTTCGCGGCTACTACAGTCATTTACGCACGATGATGGATCACATGGTCGCTGAAGGCTTTGTACAGCAAGGCCAGCGCGACAGCGTGTGGTTTGGCGATTCCATGACGGCCTTGTTCGACTGGATGGCGCATTACGATGGTGGTAACGCGGCACGCGTGATCGGCCCTTCCAGTATCAGAGCGTGTAGAGAACCCATGACCTCTTTCCGTAGCTTCCGCATCCATCAGGACAATGCCGGTTATCGCGCCGGTATCGAAACCATGACGGCCGATGCGCTCACGCCCGGCGAAGTGCTGATCAAAACCGCGTACTCATCGGTAAATTTCAAGGACGCGCTGGCCGGAACAGGCAAGGGCAAGATCCTTCGCCAATTCCCGTTGAACGGCGGTATTGATGTAGCCGGTCATGTGGTTGCGTCCACTGATCCAGCCTTTAAGGAAGGCGACGCCGTGCTGTGCACGGGCAGCGGCTTGTCGGAAACACGCGATGGCGGCTACAGCGAATACGCACGGCTGGATGCACGCTGGACTATTCCACTACCGCAAAGCCTCAGCCTGCGCGAAAGCATGATCCTCGGCACGGCGGGCTTCACGGCCGCGCTAGCGCTGCTGCAGATGCAAGACAACCGTCAAACACCCGCACTGGGCCCGATCGCGGTAAGCGGTGCCACCGGCGGCGTGGGCATGTTAGCGATCGACATCTTCACGCGCGCAGGCTACGACGTGCACGCGATCAGCGGCAAGGCCGATCATTTCGATTTTCTGCGTAGCCTCGGCGCCACCGACTGCATCGATCGCCACCAGCTTGCCTTCAGTGGCAAACCGATGGATTCGGCACGCTTTGGTGGTGCTTTGGACAATGTCGCGGGCACGATGCTTACCGGCCTGCTGCCGTTGATTGCGCCCTACGGCAACGTGGCCATCTGCGGTAATGCTGGCGGGTTCGCATTCGACAGCACGGTGATGCCATTTATCATCCGTGGCGTCAGTCTGCTTGGCGTCGCGTCAGCGGGTACCACGCGTGATATCCGCGAACGCATCTGGCAGCATCTAGCCAGCGACTGGAAACCTCAGCATATTGAACGCATTGCCACCCGCGAAATCACGTTGGATGATCTACCCGATGTGTTTGCTCGCATGCTCGCTGGCGAGTCGTTTGGCCGTACTGTGGTGCGTGTCAGCCACGACCACTGATTCATTCATGCTTGGAAGCATCGCGGCAGCAGCATAGAATCAACTGAAACAACAAGGGGACCTCCACCTTATGGCACGCATCCTGATCGTCGACGATTCCCCGTCGCAGCTTTTGGGTCTGAAACGCATCGTCGAGAAGCTCGGCCATGAGACCCTTACCGCCGAGGATGGCGCCGCCGGCGTCGAGGTGGCCAAGCGCGAGAAGCCCGACCTGATCCTGATGGACGTGGTGATGCCGAACCTCAACGGCTTCCAGGCCACCCGCACGATCAGCAAGGATCCAGGCACGGCACATATCCCCGTGGTGCTGGTGACCACCAAGGATCAGGAAACAGACAAAGTCTGGGGCATGCGTCAGGGTGCCAAGGCTTATGTGACCAAACCCATCAAGGAAGAGGAGTTGGTCGCCACACTGAAGAGCCTGCTACCGGCCTGAGCCGGCTTGGCAAACAAAAAACGCG
>JBARCX010000334.1:0-13260 GCA_049794535.1 Rhodanobacter sp. | reverse complement strand
GAGTCCGTGTTGCGTGTGCTACCGGATGTCGGTGGTGAAGTGGCCACGTCGATCGCGGCGTTTTTCGTCCAGCCCGGCAATGCGCAAGTGGTCGATGCGCTGCTCGCCGCGGGCATCAGTTTTAGCGACGAGGGCGATCCATCGCCGAAGCTACGCGACCGGCTGGACATGGCGGTGCTGCTGGATATGGCGAATGTCAGCAAGCTCGGCCCCAAGAGCACGCGCTTGCTTGCCGAGCATTATCCGACGTTACAACGTCTCGTTGACGCCGGGGCTGCGCACTGGATCATTGCGGGCCTGCCACAGGCTGCAGCCATTAATCTCGAACTCTTTTTGTCCGACGATGCAAAACTTGGCGTGTTGCGTGAGGCGGAAGCGGCCATGCAGCGCTTGCTCGAAGCGATTCCGCAAGCCGCCAAGACATCGGCCGCGCCGCTGGATGGGCAGACCGTGGTGCTTACCGGCACCATGAGTACCCTCGGTCGTGACGAGGCGAAGGAAAAGCTTGAAGCGCTGGGCGCCAAAGTAGCCGGCAGCGTGTCGAAGAAAACCAGCTTCGTGGTGGCCGGCGAGGCTGCGGGCTCCAAGCTCGACAAAGCCCGCGAGTTGGATGTACCTGTATGGGATGAGGCGCAACTGCTGGCATTGTTCGGTGAACACGGGCTCGCACCATGACACACTTTCAGCAACGCGAAGCACTGCATTTGCGCGCGCATCTCTATGCGTTGATGCGCGCGTTCTTCGCCGATCGGAATGTGTTGGAGGTGGAAACTCCCATTCTGTCTGCGGCCGGCAATACCGATCCGAATATCGAGAGTTTCGGCACGCAATTCAGTGGTCATGTCGATGCCGGCGCACGTGAGCGTTGGCTCCGCACCTCGCCAGAGTTTCCGTTGAAACGGCTACTCGCGATGGGCGTGGGCGACTGCTACGAGCTGGGGCGAGTGTTTCGCAATGGTGAGGCGGGCGGGCGGCACAACCCGGAATTCACCATGCTGGAGTGGTATCGCGTGGGCTGGGACCATCGACGATTGATGGCAGAAACCATCACCCTGGTGGGAAGTGCGCTGAGCATGGTGGGGCGACGCGCCGAGGTGCTGATCGAAGGCTATCGACAGTTGTTTCTCGACGAGCTATGTCTCGATCCACTGCATGCAAGCATCGATGAATTACGTGCGCCGCTGGATAAATACAGTATCGACCCGGCTGGGCTTACCCGCGACGATTGGCTGGATCTGCTACTTACTCACAAGCTGCAACCGGCATTCCCGAATGACCGTATCACCGTGATCCACGATTACCCGGCCAGCCAATGTGCACTGGCGAAGGTCCGCCCCGGTGATCCTCCGCTTGCCGAGCGCTTCGAGCTTTACCTGGGGCGTTACGAGGTGGCCAATGGCTACCATGAGTTGAATGATGCGGCCGAGCAACGTGCACGCTTCGAGCGCGATAACGGCGTACGCCGTATGCGTGGATTGCGTGAGATTCCGCTCGATGAACATCTATTGGCAGTACTGGGTGCCATGCCCGACTGTGCCGGGGTGGCCTTAGGGGTGGAGCGCCTGCTGATGTGCTTAGCAGGTACCGATGCGATTGCCGACGTACTAGCCTTTCCCTTCAGTGAAGCGTGATAGCGCCATGACAACGGCTTTAACGACGGTCCCTTTGCTGCCGGCCATCCATCACGTTGCGTTGATTTGTTCGAATTACGCGCGCTCCAAGACTTTCTACAGCGAAACACTCGGCTTTCGCATTTTGCACGAGGTGTATCGGCACGAGCGTGATTCGTGGAAGCTGGATCTGGAAGTGAGCCCAGGTGTAACGCTAGAGCTGTTTTCGTTTCCTTCACCACCACCCAGGCCGTCGCGTCCTGAAGCGCAAGGGTTGCGTCATCTCGCGTTCGCCGTACCGGATGTCATGGCGACCGTCGCCGAGCTGGAGCGTCGCGGAGTGGTTTGCGAGCCGGTCAGAGTGGACGAATACACAGATCGTCGTTTTACCTTTTTCGCAGACCCTGATGACTTACCGATCGAGCTGTACGAGCTGAGGTAATACGACTGGGGTAAGTACGAGTTGGGTAGATAGAGCTTGTGTAACTGCGTAATGGTTATGGCTGGCTAAAACAAAACAGCCCCGCCTTGCGGCGGGGCTGTCTGAGCAAATTAGTCTTTGCTCTCGAGCAGATGGCGATAGATCAGGCCGCCGATCACGCCGCCGATGAGCGGCACCACCCAGAACACCCACAACTGTTCGATAGCCCAGCCGCCCTGGAACAACGCCACGCCGGTGGAGCGTGCCGGGTTCACCGAGGTATTGGTGACCGGGATGCTGATCAGATGGATCAGGGTGAGCGTAAGACCGATAGCAATGCCGGCAAAACCAGCCGGTGCACGCTTATCGGTAGCACCGTGGATCACGATCAGGAAGAACGCGGTCAATACCAATTCGCAGACGATGGCCGATTGCATCGAGAAGCCACCCGGCGAGTGAGCGCCGTAGCCGTTTGAGGCAAAGCCACTGGCACTGGCGTCGAAGCCTGCTTTGCCGCTGGCGATGACATACAACACGGCTGCCGCTGCAATGCCAGCGATAACCTGCGCCACGATGTACGGAATCACATCTTTGGCTGGGAATCGACCACCGGCACAGAGGCCCAAGGTCACGGCAGGGTTGAAGTGGCCGCCCGAGATATGGCCGACCGCATACACCATGGTTAGTACAGTGAGGCCGAAGGCGAGTGCGACGCCCGCGAAACCGATGCCGAGTTCGGGAAAGGCCGCCGCCAGTACCGCGCTACCGCAGCCCCCTAATACCAGCCAGAACGTGCCGAAGAACTCGGCGGCGAAACGTTTACCCATATTCATCGAAAACTCCTTATCGGTTGCATGAAAGTGGTGCGTTCACTGGTGTGTGAACACACTCTCAAAGACAGGCCATGCGGCCTAGGTCAAAACGACGTTTCCTCTCCCCCTGAAAACGACGCTGGGCGTGGCGCGACTATGGTTATCGGCCAGCCCGGGCAACCTGGCATCCCGCCAGGCACGCGCAGCATAGGCGATGCTGCGATGCATGGCGAGATGGTGTTTGATAGGGCCATCCATTTTGCAATTTGCATTATGGTGGCGAGCTTGCTTTTATCCGGTCTGCTGTGACTTGGCAGGATGTTGTCCAGCCGGATGTTATTTAGCCTGACGTTATTTAGCCTGTAGTGCGTTCACATCGCCGAGACATTCATGACTGAAGCCTTCACGCCGCCTTTGTCGAACACCGTTGTCGAACCTTCCCGCGCACTCGATCGCCATGACATGCGCACGCTGGCGTTATCCGCACTGGGCGGCGCCTTGGAGTTTTACGATTTTGTCGTGTTCGTGTTTCTTGCCGTGCCGTTGAGTGAGCTGTTCTTCCCGAAAGGCACGGCAACATGGCTGGCACAGTTGCAGGTCTACGGCATCTTTGCAGCGGGCTATCTCGCCCGGCCATTAGGCGGCATCGTGATGGCGCACTTTGGCGACCGCTCAGGGCGCAAGCGCATGTTTACGTTGAGCGTGTTCCTGATGGCGTTGCCGACACTGGCGATCGGTTTGCTGCCGGTCTACGCGCACATTGGCATGCTGGCGCCGGTGTTGTTGCTGTTGTTGCGCATCGTGCAGGGCATTGCGGTAGGCGGCGAAGTGCCGGGGGCGTGGGTGTTCGTGGCCGAACATGTACCACCGCAACGCGTGGGCTTTGCCTGCGGCAGTCTCACTGCAGGGCTCACCGTAGGCATTTTGATCGGCTCGCTGATCGCCACCGCGCTCAATGCACGACTCGAGACCGCTCAATTGCTTGACTGGGGTTGGCGCGTGCCATTTTTGCTGGGTGGCGTGTTCGGCTTTGTAGCTGTGTGGCTGCGTCGCTGGCTGAGCGAAACACCAGTGTTTCTGGCGATGCGCGAACGCAAGCAGATCAGTCGCGAGCTGCCGTTGCGCGTGGTGCTAGCTGGACATCGGCGCAGCGTGGTGGTGTCGATGCTCGTGACATGGATGCTGACGGCAGCCATCGTGGTCATGATCTTGATGCTGCCCACGCTGGCACCGAAGAGCTTCCACATTGATCCGAAGCTGGCCTTTCTAGGTAACAGCCTGGCGGCGTTTGGCCTCTGCCTGGGGTGTCTCGGCTACGGCTGGCTGGCGGATCGCTATGGTGCGATTCGCACGTTGTTGTGCGGCTCGCTAGCCTTGTTGGTAGGCACTTACGCGCTGTTTGCTGACCTGGCTGCTGGCGGTGCGTATTTCTTGCCGATGTATACACTGGTCGGCGTGTTGGTCGGCGTCGTGGGTGTGGTGCCTACAGTCATGGTGGAGGCGTTTCCGCCTCCAGTGCGTTTTTCGGGCTTGTCGTTTTCTTACAACGTGGCCTATGCCGTCTTTGGTGCCAGCACCGTCTCGATGATCGGCTGGTTGGCTGCCTATGCGGGGCGCATGGCGCCCGCACACTATGTGGCGATTACTGCACTCGTGAGTGCTGGCGTGGCTGGCTGGTTGCTAAGGCGAAAAGAGCAGGGCTAGAACTCCAGCTCCTGCGCTGCGCACAAGTAGTCGTTCAACGGTGCGATGCGCTTGAAGGTGCTGACGACCCATGGCAATAGTTCCGCCGAGCAGGCGAGGGCTTCATCGAAACCTTCGCCGGCCGCGAAGTCCTTACGCTTGAGGTCTTCGATCAGCTCATGATTGGGGTCGAAGCCGCGCGGCGGGCGGCTCAGCGATTCACCCCAAAACGTGAAGTGCTCGCGAAACGCTTTACTTTGCGTCGCGCGTTTCCATGCTGCTGGGTTGTCAGCAAGGAAGGCCCTGATGTGCTTCAAGGCATCGGGCTCCGGATGCCACATGCCACCGCCAGCGAAGCAATCGCCTGGCTGGATGTGCACATAGAACGAGGGTGCTTGAATCTCGTTACGGCGCTCATGAAAGAAGCGCGAGCCTTGCCACGGCTTGTACGGAAGCTTGTTGTTGGAAAAGCGCGTATCGCGATAGATCCGGAACAACGAGCCGCCGTTCTTGCGCGGATCGGCACGATAGTGCGAGCTGATCTTGGCCATCGGTGCGGTCATATCGGCAATGAATTCCAGGAAAGGATCGCGCACATGGCGTTCGTAGTCGTCCTTGTGCGCGGCAAACCATTCGCGGCTGTTGTTGCGATCGAGCGCGCGCAGGAAGCGGAAAGTGGCAGGCGAGAAATAGGCTTTCGACATGGTGGGTGATCAGGCGGATAGTGGGTTGAGTTCGGCAGAGAGTTCTTCACCCCATGCCTGTAATTGATCCAAAACAGTCAGTTTCCCTTGCGCGAGCGGATCATTACGTAGTTCGGCGATGCGGGCGAAGTAATCTTCAAGCGTGAGACCGGTGAGTGCACCCGGTCGCGTGAGGCGCTCGCGGCGGAAGGTATCCCAGCGCATGCGTTCATCGGCATCCAGCGTTTCCGGCCAATTGCGTGCCCGGTACCGGAACAACAGCTCGGGGTAGCGCGGATCGCGGAACGGGAAGGCGCGCGAGCCGAGTTGTTGGGGTGGAGTGGCGCGTACTTCGTTCAATAGGCGCTTGTCGGCATCGGGCAGGAATGCGCCATAGAGCGCGAGTTCTGGGTCCTCTGCCGGTGGCAGATCGGTGGCGCGCTTAAAAATGCGGCGTAGCTTTTCGGCCAGCCCTTCGGCGGCACGCAGGGTTTCCCGGTGGGCAAGACAGCGGTCCAGATCCAACTGCAGACGCGCGTGGTCTACGCCCTTGAGTGCAGACAGCGGAGCCAGCGCTGGCGCGCGGTTCGCACGTACGGTGCGCAATGGGATGCGTTCGATGCCCTCCGGCAGATCGGCACGTGGGGTGAACATACGATCGGCAATCTCGTCCTCGTCTAGCGTCAACAGCTCGGCGGGATCAGTGGCAAGGTCGTAGACGATGATCTCGCCGGGGCGGCTTGGGTGTAGCGCTAGTGGCGCGATGATGGCTAGGCAATGACGACTGGCCGGGTAGCGCGAGGACACATGCACCATGGGCGTCATGTTGATGATATCCAGCAGCTCGAACACGCGCTGCTTGCGGCGTAGGCCATAGTGCCAATCCCACAGCCGGGGTTGGCGCACGCGGATCAATCGGGCCAGATCGATCAAGGCGTGGACGTCAGATAGCGCGTCGTGTGCACGTTCCTGGTGCAGATGATTGGCGTTAGCCAGGTGCTCAAGCTTGAAGCTGGGCGAGCCGTCATCACGGGTAGGCCACGTGATGCCTTCCGGCCGGAGTGCCTCGCACATGCGCACCAGGTCGATCAGGTCCCAGCGGGAATTACCGTTCTCCCATTCGCGGCCATAGGGCTCGTAGAAGTTGCGGTAAAGCATTTGACGGGTGATCTCGTCGTCGAAGCGCAACGAGTTGTAGCCCACGCTGCAGGTGCCGGGCGCGGCCAATTGCTCGTGCACGCGTGCAGCGAACTCGGCTTCGATCACGCCCTCGCGCTCGGCCTGTTGCGGGGTAATACCGGTGATCAAGCAGGCTTCCGGGTGCGGCGGCATCTCGCGCGGCGGCTTGCCGAAGAACATCACCGGCTCGCCGATAATCTCCAGCTCAAGCGTGGTACGGATACCCGCGAACTGCACCGGTCGGTCGCGTCGCGTGTCGGCACCAAAGGTTTCGTAGTCGTGCCAGAAAAAGGTCTGCATGCATGGAGCCATGTGGACAAGTTTGTCGATCATCGCATGCCGATCCATGCATGGCGTGCTGGTAGACTGCGCGCCCAGGAGGGCCCATGAGCCAAGCCAACGACGACAACCTGATCTGGATCGATCTGGAAATGACCGGTCTCGACACGGATACCGATTCGATTCTCGAAATTGCCACCCTCGTTACCGACAAGGACCTCAATATTTTGGCCGAAGGCCCGGTTTTCGCGATCCGCCATGAGCTGGATCGGCTGGAAGCCATGGATACGTGGAATCGCAATCAACACGGTCGGTCCGGGCTGTGGCAGCGAGTGCTCGACTCGACAACCGACCATGCTGCCGCAGAGCAAGCCACGGTGGCGTTCTTGCGCCAGTGGGTGTCGATGGGTAAGTCGCCGATGTGCGGCAACTCGATCTGCCAGGATCGTCGCTTCCTGCATCGGCAGATGCCGCGGTTGGAGCGTCATTTCCACTACCGCAACCTCGATGTGTCGACCTTGAAGGAGCTGGCGCGACGCTGGGCACCGACGGTTGGCAAGGGTTTCAGTAAGGAGTCCGCGCATACAGCGTTGTCGGATATCCGCGACTCGGTCGATGAGCTGCGCTATTACCGGAAGTACATGGGCGCGCTTGGCGGCGCCAACTGAGGCTCCTATGTCCGCTGCTGACCTGTTCGCTACCGTTCTCGATTGTGCTGGCCGCCGGCTGACGTTGGATCGCCCGCGTGTGGTGGGTATCCTCAACCTCACGCCCGATTCGTTTTCTGACGGTGGGCGCTACGGCAGCGTGGAGGCGGCGGTCGAGCAAGGCCTGCGCATGGCAGAAGAAGGCGCCGACATGCTCGACATCGGAGGCGAATCAACTCGCCCCGGTGCTGACGACGTGTCGATCGAGGAGGAGCTGCGCCGGGTGATTCCGGTGATCGAGCAGCTCGCAGCGCGTACGACCTTGCCGTTGGCCATCGATACATCTAAGCCGGAAGTGATGCGTGCCGCGGTGGCTGCGGGCGTAGGCATGATCAACGATGTCTACGCGCTTCGCCGTGAGGGTGCATTGGATGCGGTGGCGGCGCTAGGCGTGCCGGTGTGCCTGATGCACATGCAGGGTGAGCCACGCGGCATGCAGGACGAGCCGCATTACGACGACGTGGTGGGTGAAGTGCATCGCTTCCTCACCGATCGACTGTTCGCCTGCGAGTTGGCCGGTATCGACCGGCGCAAGGTGATGGTCGACCCGGGCTTCGGTTTCGGTAAAAACCTCGAGCACAATCTTGAGCTGTTGCGTGCACTGGAGCGCTTCAGTGGTCTCGGTAGTGGCGTGTATGTGGGGTTGTCGCGCAAATCGATGATCGGCACGCTGACGGGCCGCAAGCAACCGGATGAACGCGCAGCCGGTTCGGCTGTCGCAGCATTGATCGCAGTGCAGCGTGGTGCGCGGATGGTCCGCGTGCATGATGTGGCTGTGACTGTGGATGCACTGGCCGTGTGGCAGGCGGTCAAGGCCGGTGATGTCGCGCCGCGTCGCGACCCCAAGCCTTCGATGCCGCGCTGGCCCGACGACGATTGAGACGAATGCAAGCTGGCACCGCCTGTGGCGATGCCACGGAAAACAACGATGAATCAACGCAAATATTTTGGTACGGATGGCATTCGTGGCCTGGTGGGGCAATGGCCGATCAGTGCGGATTTCATGCTGCGGCTAGGGCGCGCTGTGGGTGCTGGGTTGGCACGCGCGGATGGTCACCGACCCGTGGTGGTGATCGGTAAGGACACCCGCATTTCGGGTTACATGTTCGAGTCCGCCTTGGAGTCGGGCTTGGTGGCGGCGGGCGCCGATGTGCGCTTGCTTGGTCCTATGCCAACGCCGGCGGTGGCTTTTCTTACCCGTAGTTTGCGTGCCGATGCAGGCATCGTGATTAGTGCCTCGCATAACCCGCACCACGACAACGGCATCAAATTCTTCTCGGCCAATGGCGAGAAGCTGTCGGACGCGGTCGAGCAGGCGATCGAGCAGGAAGTGGATGCGGAGTTCGTTACCGTACCTTCTGAAAAGCTTGGCAAGGCGACGCGGATCAGTGATGCCGTCACTCGCTATGCGGAATTCTGCAAGTCCACCGTGCCGGTAGACTTCAGCTTGCGTGGGCTCAAGCTAGTGCTCGACTGTGCCAACGGGGCGACCTATCAGGTGGCCCCCAAGGTGTTTGCCGAACTAGGCGCCGAGGTGATCACCATCGGCGATAAACCGGACGGTTTCAACATCAATCGCGAGGTCGGCTCTACCCATCCACAAGCGTTGCAACAATCGGTACAGAGCCATGGTGCGGATATCGGCATTGCCTTCGATGGCGATGGTGATCGTGTGCAGCTGGTTGACCGTCACGGTGTGCTGGCCGATGGCGATGACATGCTCTACGTGCTGGCGCGCAGTTGGCATGCGCGCGGCCTGCTCAAAGGGCCTGTCGTCGGCACGTTGATGAGCAATTATGGGTTGCAGCAGGCGCTGGATAAGCTCGGTGTATCGCTGATTCGCGCCAACGTGGGCGATCGTTATGTGATGCAGCAGCTGAGGCAGCACGGCGGTGTGCTCGGTGGCGAAACCTCCGGCCATATTCTGTGCCTGGACCGCGCTACGACCGGCGATGGCATCGTAGCTGCATTGGCTGTGCTGGAGGCGCTGAATCATGCCGGGCAGGATCTAGCCACCGCGCGGCAAGGTTTGCATAAGCTGCCACAGGTGATGCTCAACGTACGCGCTGAGGGCGCCCGCGAGGCGTTGGGCAGTGATGCGGTGCGCCAGGCGCAGGCTGAAATAGAACACGCCCTACATGGCCGTGGTCGATTGGTGCTGCGTGCCTCGGGTACCGAGCCCTTGGTGCGCGTTACCGTGGAGGCCGCCGATGCGGCCGAAGTGATGCAGATGGCACAAAAGCTGGCCGCAGTCGTAAAATCTGTCGCCGAACGCTCGTGAACCTGAATTCTTGAACTAGAACTCATGAATTCGTTATACCCAGGTCGCCAAGGATTGGCCCGACGTGCACCGCTCCTGTGGTAGCGGAACAAATCGACCGCACGCCAACCTGTGGACTAGTCATGAAGAACGTTCCTACCCTCGACATCCGTCGTTACGACACCGACCGTGCTGCCTTCGTCGCCGAAC
Organism: Rhodanobacter sp.; assembly: GCA_049794535.1. Taxonomy (GTDB): domain Bacteria; phylum Pseudomonadota; class Gammaproteobacteria; order Xanthomonadales; family Rhodanobacteraceae; genus JBARCX01. Next base: position 3,416 of record JBARCX010000334.1, on the reverse strand, counting down.
TGGGCGCGGCCTATCGTGAATTCGGCTTCTGCTGCATCAGTGGCCACGGCATTCCGCGCGAGCTGATTGACGGCGCTTACGAGGCCTTTCAGCGTTTCTTTGCGTTGCCCGCCGAGACCAAGATGAAGTACCACCTGCCGGGCACGGGTGGCGCGCGCGGCTATACGCCGCTCAAGGTGGAAACCGCCAAGGACAGTCAGTACCCGGATCTGAAGGAGTTCTGGCACGTGGGCCGTGAGATCTCGCGTGACTCGCCGTTTGCCGATGTGATGGCGCCCAACCTGTGGCCGAGCGAAGTGCCGGATTTCCAGCATTACGGCTATGGCTTATACGAGGCGCTGGATCAGCTCGGCACCCGCGTGTTGCGTGCCTTGGCGCTGCATATCGGTGAGCCGGAGCACTACTTCGACGATAAGACCGATCAGGGAAATTCGATCCTGCGGCCGATTCACTATCCACCCGTCACTCAAGAAAACATTCCCAACGTACGCGCCGGCGCGCATGAAGACATCAACTTCATCACCTTGCTAGTGGGCGCCAGTGCTGAAGGGCTGGAAGTGTTGAGCGATGGCCAGTGGCTGCCGATCACCACCGAAGGTGACGCGATTGTGGTGAATATCGGCGACATGCTGCAGCGCCTGACCAATCACGTGTATCCGTCCACCTCACATCGTGTGGTGAATCCGCAGAACGAGAACGCGCGTAAGCCGCGCTATTCGGTGCCGTTCTTCCTGCATCCGAATCCAGACGTGGTGCTCGATCCGCTGCCGTCGTGCGTGACGCCAGAGAACCCGAAGCGTTACGACACGCCGATCACTTCGCACGAGTATTTGCTGCAGCGACTGCGTGAGATCAAATTGATCTGAGCAGGTTGTTAGGGCAAGCCGGTGCTATTTGTCGTGTTGGCGATAGCGCCGTGCCTGGCGTGCGGACATACGTAAGGCCAATTGATCCGGCATTAGTTTGAACATCGTTTTGATCGCACGATTGACGCGGCCAGTGATGTATACCGCTTCGCCGCGTTCGACGGCGTCGATGCCCTCACGTACCACCTCTTCAGCGGTTTGCCACATAAATGCGGGCAGCTGGTTCATTAGTGTGCGGGTGCCGGTGACGTCGTGGAATTCCGAGCGGGTAAAGCCTGGGCAAAGTGCGCATACATGTACGCCACGCTCGCTGCTCTCCAGCGCAAGCGACTGCGAAAATTTGATCAGGTAAGCCTTACTGGCCGCATACAGCGTGTGTTTTGCCGTACCCGGCACGTGGCCGGCCAGCGAGGCTACGTTGATGATGCGGCCGTAACCGCGTTCACGCATGCCAGGTAATAAATGCCAGGCAAGTTCGGTAGGAGCGGTCAGCAACACCTGCAGAAATTCCGCATGCGTTGACCATTCATTTTCCACGAAGGTACCGGGCACACCGTAACCGGCGTTGTTGATCAGCCAGTCCACAGCCAATCCGCGTTGCAGCAGCATCTCGTTTAACGCGCGTGGCGCGGCCGAATCAGCGAGATCGGCCGGTAGCACCGTGACCGTGCAGTTGTATTGCTGGCGTAGTTCGGTTGCGAGAGTATCGAGCCGGTCGACTCGGCGTGCAGTTAACACCAAATCGTGCTTTTTGGCCGCCAATGCGCGGGCGAAAGCAGCGCCAATGCCGGCAGATGCGCCAGTGATCAAGCTAAGCGGGCGGGCTTGCGACATCGGCGGCTCCTGGTTCAAAGAGCGTGGATAATGGCATGCGATGGGGTAATTGCGGCGCTGCCGCGTTGCTGCAACAGGTCACGATGCTAACCTTCGCGGTTTGATCGACGGGGACACCTCGCATGCGCAAGAAATTCGTTGCTGGCAACTGGAAAATGCATGGCAGCCAATCGATGGCGAGCGCGTTGGTTGGCGAGATTATCGCCAGCATGCCAGCCACCATCGACGTGGCGGTGTTCCCTCCGTTTCCATACCTTGCTTCGCTAGCCGAGCGGCATGCTTCCACCGGCCTCGGTTTCGGTGCACAGGACGTTAGCGAGCATGAAGGGCAGGGCGCCTATACCGGTGAGGTATCCGCCGCCATGCTGGCTGACAGCGGTGCGCAATGGGTTCTGGTTGGGCATTCGGAACGTCGCCAATATCACGGCGAGAGCGATGAGCTGGTCGCGCGCAAGTTTGCCGCCGCACGCGCTGGTGGCCTTACGCCCATCCTCTGTGTGGGCGAAACGCTTGCGCAGCGCGATGCTGGTGAGGCCGAAGTCGTGATCGCGCGGCAGCTGCAGGCGGTGCTGGCGCTCAGTGGCGTCGCCAGTTTTGACGTTGCGATGATCGCTTACGAGCCGGTGTGGGCTATTGGCACGGGGCGTACCGCATCGCCCGAGCAGGCGCAGCAAATGCACGCCTTTATCCGTAGCCAACTTGCAAGAGAGGATGCTATGATTGCGGGTCTGGCTCGGCTGCTTTACGGCGGCAGTGTCAAAGCGGCGAATGCCGCGGAATTGTTCGCGCAGTCGGATGTGGATGGAGGATTGATTGGGGGCGCCGCTTTGGTCGCTGCTGACTTCCTAGGAATCTGCGCCGCGGCGCATTGAACGCTACGGACCTATAAAACGCCATGTTCGTTATTTTCAGCGTGTTCTACATCTTGATTGCCGCGTCAATGATCGTGCTGATCCTGATGCAGCGTGGCGCTGGCGCCGACGCAGGCTCCGGGTTCGGTGGCGGTGCATCCGCTACCGTGTTCGGGGCGCGTGGCTCGGCCAACTTCATGTCTCGCGCTACGGCGGTGCTTGCTGCGCTGTTCTTTGTGCTCAGCTTGGGCATGGGGATCTACCTCAAGATCAATGGTGCCCCGCACCAGAGCAGCAATAGCGATCTTGGTGTGATGGCAGGGCTTGGCAATCAGCCGACAAAGCCTCAGAATGCGGCCCCCGTGACACCGGTTGTGCCGGCTAATGCGGAAGTGTCGCAGGCTGCTACACCGGCTGCCGCAAATGGCGACGTCCCCAGCGCTCAACCGGCTACCACCGCGCCAGCGAAAAATCAGGGTGATGTGCCGAGCGCAACGGCACCAGCAACAAAGCATTAAAGCGTTAAGTTAAGACACATGCCCAGATGGCGGAATTGGTAGACGCACTACCTTGAGGTGGTAGCGCCGTAAGGCGTGGGGGTTCGAGTCCCCCTTTGGGCACCAATAACGGGTTTCAGGAAGTATCACTGGAACCCAGTAAGCACAAAAAAACCCGCTGCTAAGCGGGTTTTTTTGTGCTTGTTTCGTGCTGCTAAGTTTGGGGGGCGGCTCCCCTAGGTCGACGGTATTTGCTGGCATTTTTGGCGGTATACGCATGTGTGTTGTGACGTGTATTAGGGAAGATACCGTCAATGCTGATTAACGCGGCCGGGTATTTCCTTGACGAAAGCCCTGAAGTCACCGTA
>JBARCX010000333.1:0-6232 GCA_049794535.1 Rhodanobacter sp. | reverse complement strand
CCAGAAATTATTGTTATCCCAATCTGCTTGGGGCCCCTGAGGATCTACGCTGCGGGTGATCCCAAAGCGGTCGTAAAAGTGTTTGCTCGCCGAAGCCAAACGCAGATTGATCTCGGGCGCCGACTTGTTGAAGATGAATCCGACCTCGTAGGGGATCGAGCTTCCGACACCTGCTGGCGATGTCGTCGAGTTGGTGCCTAGGGAAAAGCCATAAAACTGGTTTCCTATTTCGTCATAGCCATATTGCAGTTGTTCCCGTCCATCATTGAAACGCTGACTGACATACAGGCTATTGATAGCGAAGCCGCTCGGATTTTCTCCGGCGTAGGAGAACGCTTGCACATTCGCGTTAAATACGAATTGTGATGCTCCAGCGAAACCGAGCCGGGACAAATCGTAAGTGACATAGACGAACGTATTAGCCCTGTATGTCGGATTTTGGCCGATATAAAGCTGGGGGCGTTCGCCATGGTTCAATAGATCGAATGTGCCGCCCAAATATGTGCCGCCTTGAATCAGCCAGCCGCTATCGACGAGTTTGTCGCGCGACCCGCTCCAATTAGGCGACAACGTTTCGCACGTGCTGATGGTCGGATTGGTGGTGCCTTGGGGCTGCATTCTGTCGTAGCGCTGACAATGAGCGACATTGACGTCAGCATCGGACGAGTCGGCCAGCGATTGATAATCGGCGTGCGCCTCATCGCAAATCACCGACAACGTCAGCAGGAAACTGCCCGCCAACACGAGTACGGCACGGTAACCCTTCTTAGACATGGCGATCGTAGACATGGTAATCAGCGCAGGGTGCTGAGTTGGGGAGACTCAGCCTCGGTCGCTACCGTAATGACGCCAGTGACCTGTATACAGTGCCAGATGGCATGCCCAGATCAGAGGTATCAAACAGGCTCTTAGCGCTTGTAACGAGAACGTAGCTTGTAGCGATCGCCGGGGTAGATCAGGCGCGCATAACTGGCCAGGCGGTCGTCCGACCAGGTGCGGCGGACTACGCTCAGGCAAGGTTGGCCGACTTGCATGTGCAGCAATCGAGCGGTGTGAGCATCGACGGCCACGGCCTCGATGACATGCTCGACACAGGAAATCGCGCAGGCGGCCACCAGCACTTCATTCGGTGTCTGGCGGGGGAAATCCGCTTGCAGATAATGCGGTACACCGCGCGGGTTGACGAAGCGATCTTCCAACTGGATCGCCAGATAGTTTTCCAAATGCACCATGACGGTATGGAACACGGGCGTGCCCTGCAGCAGGCCCTGGCGCTCCCCATGGCAACGGCGATACTTGATCCGTGTTGCCTTAGATCAGCACATCCTTCACGGGGCGCCTCGGACTTGGCGAAACATCGCGAATGGGGTAACCGAAGCGAAACATGAAGGTCGGCTGCCAGCTGTTGTCTCCGGTCAGCTCGGCGAGAGCTGCCTCCGCCTGTGGCGGCTGATGGTGCATACGCTGGTTATCCATCAATTCCACGGCCTCATTGACCGGCCTTCCGGCTAGGCCGCGTGCCGTTGCAAGCAGATGGGCACGTTGCCAGATGCGTCCTGCGCGCAGATTCTGTTCCCCATCGTATCGATCACGCAGTGCGATCAGTCCAAAGAGTGGCGTCGCTTTCAAAATATCGCTGTACGACGGCGACCCCAGTAATCCATGCCTGGATGCGAACTTTGTCAACATTGGCGCCCCGAATTTTTCGATGGCCGTCGTCAGCGGCGGATCTCCAAATTCATCCGTGATGATTCCATCGCGGAATGTCTGAACATCACTCCAGTTTTTACGCATCCATGGGTTACTACCCTGCGTGACTTGCGGATCCGCATACACCAGGTGATCGGCCTTGACGATCATACCCACGATACGCGTCCGATCCGTTTCCGTTGTGAAGAGGAAAAGCTTGATATCCGAAGCGTCACCCGTCATCCGATTCAGGCTCTCGATAAAATCGGCTGGCAGTGCTTTCAAGTAATACGGATTGCGATTGGTATGCCGATGCGGGATGGCGTCGTAGAGTTCGCTTGTCTGTTTCTGGCCAGCGGCTAGATCCACACGAGCGACTAATGGGAGCTTGGGCGTGGTGGCAATGGACGTCAGCTTTCCTGCAAACAGGGTAGCTGTGGCCACATACCCTTGTGCTGCGGCCGCCAGCATCAGATTCTCCAGCGCACAACCCAGGCCGATATGTTGTTCGCGCAGATAGGGATCGAGCGCACCGGCGTTGCGCTCGGTGTTCGCGTGGAGTTCGATCGACGACTGATCGATCTTGAATAACCATGGCTGCGTGTTATGGGGATTGGCCGCAAGGATGGCCGCCTGAACCAGCGCGAGCGGTCCGCTGGTTGCGTCACGCCAGTTTTTCCAAGGTTCAAAGGCGGGACCTTCGCCTACGCTGAAGACGCCACGATCATAAGCGCGCCATACCGTGCCTCCCACCACGAGGATAGAAACGATGCCCATGCCTTTTAAAAACGATCGACGCTGCATGATTACCCCTCAGCCTCTCAGGCCTTGGTTTGTAGATGGTGACAACGGTTTAAACAAGTACTGAGTTTTTCCGCATGGAGCGGCACCAGATCCCAGCCAACTCTTTATTCTGACGTCGGCTTATAGCTGCCTAAGTTCTTCAGCGCTTGCTTCGCGTCAGCATTGTCCGGGTCCTTTTCGAGTGCCTTCTGGTAGCTCTCCGCAGCGGCTTGTTTTTGCCCTGCTGCTCGATACGCTTCACCTAGATTGAAATAGGCGTCGCCGGAATCGGGATCTATTTGCGCGTTCAACTGCATCAAGTCGATGGCTTCCGGCCAATGTTGATCCGTCATCAGCCTATAGGCCCAGTTATTGACGGCGGTTTGATCGAGGCTAAAACCGGGCGTTTCTTTCCGCATCGCCGCCTAGACGCTGGCAGCATGATCAAAACCCCGGTGACCCAATTCGGCGCGGAAGGCTTCGAATGAGGCAGGGAGGCCTTTCGCTGAGCGATAGTCTACCCCCATGAAATGAGCAGGCACGTCATTCTGCGCGGGCGTATTTTTAAGATACGCCACAGCCGCTGCATCACGTTTGAGATAGGCGTCTAGAAACTTCAATGTGTAACGAGCGATCCAGGCATAACTCGGCGCGCCGTATTCGCGGCCGTAGTCGGCATTAGGCGTAAAGTAATCTCTCCACGTGACCTCGGTGCGTTGGTACATGGAGCTGAACTCAACGTGGTCAAGCGCAAGCATGTGCACCGTAATGAGATCACCATGGGTCCAAGCATTCAGCACGCTCGGCCCTGCATAATCATTGCTTTCCTGGTGTTCTAGTGTGGTGTCCCCGCGGGTAAAGAAAAGCATGGGAATGGTCATTTGCTCAGGGTGAATATCGCCTGCCTGCTTCACCAATCCCGGGTAATAACGCATGCTTCCGTCGAGGGCGACCAGCGCATCAATACGGTTGTCTCGTGCAGCCGCGAATAGATTGGAGATTGCGCCCCAGCTGAAGCCAGCCACAGCGACTTTGGTCATATCCGTGTCCGATAAAGTCTGTGCGTAGCCGATAAGGAAAGAGATATCGAGTGCCTGCGTGTTGATGTCGGCGACATCGTAGGTAATGTCGCGGGTCATCGCGCCCATGTCGGGACTGGCGATGACGACATAACCGTGACTAGCCAAGTATTCGCAGAGATCAGCGTTCTCCCACGATACGGAAGGACCGCTAGGCGCATAAATAACGACAGGGAACTGCCCGGATGCGAGGGGTGCGTCGCGTACCGCCCACAAAGACGTCGCCAGTGAAGCCTTGGAAAAACCATCCAGGCCGATGATGTCGTGCGCATAGGCTGGCATCTTTGGGTTGCCGAAACTCGTCTCGGTCTTCAGTAAGGCGGTGTAATCGCCCACTGTCATGGGCTTGCCGTCGTTCTTTTCCGCTGGATACCAGACCAACGTTTGCAGCGGCCGGGCTCGCTCACCCCGATAGGGTTTGCCTAGATCATCGGTGGAGTATCGGTAGACACGTGAGTCATCGTATTGATCGACGACTTTCAGTCCGACAGCGTAGGGGCCGGGATGCTCCAGAAATTGGAAGGCTGGGGCTATCGGGGCCTGGGGCGTCGGGGATGGAGGCGTCGGGGCGGCGATCGAATCAAGCGCGACCATGGTGAACAGCAGGCAAATGGATGCCATCGTTATCAAGCGCACTAAAAACTCTCCGTGTTTCAACGTGAAGATTTCCGCGTGAAAATGGCGTGTGTGATCGCGGTAAGGAGATCGTGCGTTTGAGCGGTGTATTCGGCGGTATTGAGAATGTAAAGAACGGTAACCGATCGTCCTGGCATTGAAGCTGTCGACCAGATTGTGCCGATCAGCCTCGTTGGATTCATGCTCTTAGGCTTGTGGATCGGCCTCTCGAACGTCCGGCGCGAGACCACTTCCTGGATCTTGTTCATTGCGGGCATACTCGTATCGCTGGCACTGGTGACAGTGGCGTGAACCTGGAACCTGGCTCTGATTTCGGCAAACCTGAGGTAACCCGACTTGCTCCGCGTTCTCATTGGCGACGACGATGTTGCGCTTTGCGATCTCCTCTCCGAATGCCTAAGGTGCGAGGGCTTCGAGGTTGCGACGGTGCACGACAGTGCAGCGGTACTGCAAAGGCTGCGTGACCCGTTGCTGCGCCCGGATCTGTTGATCCTCGATGTGATGATGCCCGGTCAAAACGGACTGGACGCGTTGCGTGAACTACGCCGGCAACATCGGCTTCCCGTCATCATGCTGTCTGGGCGTGGCGAACCTGTGGATCGCGTGATCGGGCTTGAGCTAGGCGCCGATGACTACATGGCCAAGCCATGCCTGCCACGCGAATTGGCGGCACGAGTGCGTGCGCACCTTCGCCGCAACACGCCGGAAGCCGCCGCCGATATCCGGCTTGGTCCGATCTGCCTTGTACCTTCTGAGCGAAGCGTTTACCTGGATGGCAAGAAGATCGTTCTGACCAGCGCGGAGTTCGCGATCCTATTACTGTTGGTTCAACATGTCGGGGAAGTCATCGACAAAGCGTCGCTTACGCGGCTTGCCCTCGGTCGCAATCTGGGTCGGTTCGATCGCAGCATCGATATGCGCATCAGTCGCTTGCGTCACAAGCTGTCGACGGCATCACCCCTTTGTCCGCGAATCGAATCCGTGCGAGGTTCCGGGTACCTGTTGCTTCTCAAAGAAGACGCTACGACGTGAACCTAAAAGCGGCTTTCAACCGGACGTTGTTTTGGCGTTTGCTGGTCAGTCTGTGCGTGGCCAATGTGTTGGTGCTGGTGTTGGGCACGTGGCTTGCGCAACGTTTTATCTTACGCAGTGAACAACAACGCATCGATTGGACGTCGCTCACGCACGCGGCCAATGATGCTTACAACAAAGGCGGCGAAAAAGGCCTCCAAAATTGGGTCCGCGATCAAAAAGAAGACGGCATCGACGCGGCGCTTTACGAAGGCGGCCACTCGCTCGTGCGCGGAGATCTGCCTCGAGATGTGCGCCGGTCCATCTCCCGTTGGATCGAGGATGGCCACAACGTCGAACTGAACCCGGATTCGGGCTACTACATTGCATTCGAAGAAATCCCGGGGACCTATCCACCCAGGCAGCTGGTTGCAGCGACCAATGCGCGCGATCGCATATCCCGCCACACCAAAGGCTACATTCTGTTTTTGTGCGAGCTGTTGTTGTGGGTTCTTCTCGTCGTGATCATCGGATGGTGGACCGCCAGAAGTGTGTCTCGTCCCATTGAGGCGATGCGTGCCGCAACCCGGCACATGGCCAATGGTGATTTCTCTACACGTATTCCTGAACGCTGGAGCGCCAGGCATAACGAATTTGGCGAATTGTCGCGAGATTTCAACGCGATGGCGGAGCGCATTGGGGTGCTCGTCGATCATGAGCAAGTCATTCTGCAGGACATGTCGCATGAACTTCGTTCGCCGTTGACGCGTCTGCTGGCGCGCTTGCATCTGACGCGCCTCCAGAATCCAACGCCGATCGCTTTGATGCATATCGAGCACGCGGAAGAAGAAGTGGCGCGTATGGAGCGCATCACATCGGAGATGCTGACACTGTCACGCATGGAGGCCGATCTACCCGGCATGGAACACGAATGGGTTGATCTTGTAACTCTGACGACGCAATGCGTCGAATCAGCGCGTCTGGGTGCCGAGAAACGCTCAGTTCAAATCCAGTTGACCCATGCAGGGAAGTCG
>JBARCX010000332.1:0-7239 GCA_049794535.1 Rhodanobacter sp. | reverse complement strand
CCTTCTTAAGCCCACCCTTGACCTCGACGCTGATAATGCCGCCAAAACCATTCATCTGACGCTTTGCCAATGCATGCTGCGTATGACTCTTCAGCCCTGGATAAATCACTCGATCGATTGAAGGATGCTTTTCCATCCACTGCGCCAATTCCATCGCTCCGGCGCAATGCGCCTTCATGCGCAAGTGCAATGTTTTCAGGCCACGCATGGCGAGGAAAGCATCAAAGGGACCGGCAACGGCACCAACGGAATTCTGTAAAAAAGCCATTTGCTCTGCCAGCGCCTTATCGCCCGCAACCACAATGCCACCAACCATGTCGGAATGGCCGTTGAGATACTTTGTCGCTGAGTGCAATACGAGATCAGCGCCCAACTCCAATGGGCGCTGGATCATCGGGGAGCAGAACGTGTTATCCACGACCAGAATCAAAGCATGCTTCTTCGCAAATGCAGCGATCTTGACCAGGTCGACTAACTTCAGCATTGGATTGGTGGGCGTCTCGGCCCAGATCATCCGCGTATTTGGTTTCAGTGCGGACTTGAGAGCATTGGCATCGTTCAGATCGATGAAGCTAAAGTCGAGCCCCGCCGAACGACGACGCACGCTCTCGAAGAGTCGATAGCTGCCACCATACAAATCGTCCATTGCTATGACATGACTGCCCGAATCGAGTAGATCCAGCACTGTCGCCGCAGCCGCCAGCCCCGAAGCAAACGCAAAACCTGCAGTGCCGCCCTCTAACTCTGCGACGCAACGCTCATAAGCCATCCGCGTCGGATTTTGCGTGCGCGAGTATTCGTAACCCTTGTGCTTGCCAGGGCTCTCCTGGACATAGGTCGATGTCGCGTAGATCGGAGTCATGATGGCGCCCGTCGACGGATCCGGGTGCTGTCCGGCATGGATCGCCAAGGTTCCGAGGCCCAGCCTTGAGTGCTTAGCACCTGTCTTTGTCGACTTTGTCATACAACGAGCACCTGCTTGGCCTGATGTTAAACACACATCTTACCCGGCATCTGCCTTGCAACCGACCCCCAGCGTCCTTGGGTGTTCATAAATTCGTGAACATCGCCGATTGAACATGAACGTCCCCCGAGTGAACCTGTCGCGAATCTTGCGTCACTGTCATTGAACTGTCACTCTCGCTTTGCGAATCTGTCGCCAAGCTGTCAACCGCTACGCATACGGATCGTTTCCGTGTCCAGCCCTGACTTAATCCGTACACAACTTTAAGTCCGCCATGTCCGCTTGCAGATGCATTGGGCTGTTGCATACCGGTGCAGATGACTGTGCAAGCAAGCGATATGCCGATTCGATCACAAATACAAATTCAATAGACCGAATCTAATGACTGATCACCATACCCTGATCCACTACCACATTTTCAAGAACGCCGGAACCAGTGTCGACTTGAGTCTGCATCGCTCCTTTGGTGGGCGCTGGGGCACATTTGAAGGACCGCACGCACATGCTATCCAATCCAGCGAAAAGCTATCCACATTTATAAATAAAAACAGGCATCTAGTTGCCATATCCAGCCACTTAGCACGCCCGCCACTCCCTCATTCCAACTGCTTACCCATAGTTTTTATCCGACACCCCTTGCTACGCGCCTACTCCGTGTATCAGTTCACTCGTAAGAATGCAGACCTGCCCTTTTCAGACATCGCCCAAACGATGGATTTCAAGGACTACATAGAACGATGGGTGCTTCGCAAAGAGTCTGGCAGCATCGTCATTCGCGACTATCAAGTTGTACATCTATCGGATGCATCCTGGCGCTGTGACAACATTCTCGACGCAAACGCAGATGGCAATGACCTCGACCAGGCCTGCCAGCTACTTTCCGAATGGGGCGTGGCCGGTGTAGTTGAGCATTTCGAGTTGTCCATCAAGGTGTTCCAAGCCAAGTACGGCCCCATGTTGCCCAACCTGGAGTTCTTCCATTGTTGGGAAAATGCAACAAACTGTGACGACGCTACCATCGATGACAAGGTAAGCCGGCTGCGGGATATGCTGGGCGAATCACTTTACGATGCATTCATGGATGCCAACCAGCTTGATCTGGCGTTGTACAACCATGCGCGCACCACGCTCGGCCGAGCCGCTCAACAGCTTCAGATCAACGCAGGTTAGACATTAGATTACCCAGGACTGGATAGCTGTCCACCGGGATACACAGCCGAAATCACTCGAAAGGGACATGGTGAATCCACCGCAACTGGCGCTCACAGCTCTTGGTTGTAGTGGCAAGTGCAGGCATCATTTAGGAAATACACAGCGCAGTACTTGCGCCGCTGCCACATCCTCGATGTCGAGACACGGACGAAATTGATGAACCTCATCCCCCCTGGGTCCAAGACCCTTCTTGTCACCGGCGGCGCCGGTTTCATTGGCGCGAACTTCGTGCTGCAGGCGGTGACCGATGGCCTGCGGGTGATCAACCTCGACAAGCTTACCTACGCAGGCAACCTGGATACCCTGGCCTCACTACAAGGTGATGATCGGCACGTGTTCGTACAAGGCGATATCGGGAACCGTGCATGGGTAGCAAAGCTACTTGCCGAACACCGCCCTGATGCGATCGTGAACTTCGCGGCCGAATCACACGTCGACCGCTCGATCGATGGCCCGGCCGAGTTCGTCGAAACAAACGTCGTCGGCACGCTGGGCCTGCTCGAATGCGCCCGCGACTACTGGCGAGGGCTCAAGGGTGACGCCCGCGCTGCATTTCGCTTCCTACACGTATCCACTGACGAGGTATATGGCTCGCTGGGTGCGGAGGGCAAGTTCACCGAGACCACCGCGTACGCACCAAACTCACCCTACTCGGCATCCAAGGCTGCATCCGACCACTTGGTACGCGCGTTCCACCACACGTATGGCCTGCCCACCCTTACCACTAACTGCTCGAACAACTATGGGCCGTACCAATTCCCCGAAAAGCTGATCCCACTGATCATCCAGAAAGCATTGGCCGGCGAGTCTCTGCCGGTTTATGGCGATGGGCTAAATATCCGCGACTGGCTATTTGTGGGCGACCATTGCAGTGCGATCCGTCGCGTACTGGAAGCAGGTCGTGTGGGTGAAACCTATAACGTGGGTGGCAACGCCGAGCGCGAAAACATCACCGTGGTGAAAACCATCTGCACCCTGCTGGATGCGCGCCGACCACTGGCTGATGGCCGCAGCCGAGAGTCACTCATTACCTTCGTTAAGGATCGCCCAGGTCATGATCGCCGTTACGCGATCGACTCTAGCAAGTTGCAGCGCGAACTGGGTTGGCAGCCTTCGCAAACCTTCGAGAGCGGCATCGCACAAACCGTGGACTGGTATCTCGCCAATCAGTCGTGGACACAACGCGTGCTTGATGGAAGCTACCGAATGGAGCGCCTAGGCTCATGAGTTCACATAAGGGCATTATCCTCGCCGGCGGCTCCGGCACACGGCTCTATCCGATCACCCAGGCAGTCAGCAAGCAGCTGCTGCCGGTATACGACAAGCCGATGATCTACTACCCATTAGCCACACTGATGCTAGCCGGCATCCGCCAAGTACTGGTAATCAACACACCTCATGAGCAAGCGCTATTCCAGCGGCTGCTTGGCGATGGCTCGCAATGGGGCATAGACATCCGCTATGCAGTACAGCCCTCACCTGATGGCCTCGCACAGGCCTTTCTGATCGGTCGCGACTTCATCGGCAAGGATCCCAGTTGCCTGGTGCTCGGCGACAACATCTTCTACGGTGTTGGCCTAACTGAGCGTTTCAAGCGCGCGGCAGCGCGCGAACAGGGTGCGACGGTTTTCGGCTACTGGGTAAAAGATCCGGAGCGCTATGGCGTGGCCGAGTTCGATACCAGTGGCCGCGTGATCGGACTCGAGGAGAAACCTGCCAAACCGAAGTCGCACTACGCGGTCACCGGCCTGTATTTCTACGACCATCGTGTATGCGATTACGCTGCGGAACTGAAGCCATCGCCACGTGGCGAGCTTGAGATCACCGATCTCAACCGTCGCTACCTTGAAGATGGCTCGCTGCACCTCGAACAACTCGGTCGCGGGTTTGCCTGGCTCGACACCGGCACGCACGAGTCACTCATGGAGGCGGGAAACTACATCGAAACCATTGAGAACCGCCAAGGCCTGAAAGTGTGCTGCCCAGAAGAGATTGCCTTCCTCAATGGCTGGATCGATGCCGAGCAATTGCTGCGGTTAGCGGCGCCATTGGCCAAAACGGGTTATGGCCAATATCTGCAGCAACTCGTAGCCCAGGGACACGTACGATGAAAGTGATCCAGACCTCCCTGCCCGGCGCAGTAGTCATCGAACCGCAGGTATTCGGCGATGCGCGAGGTTTCTTCTACGAAAGCTATAACGAAGAGAAGTACCACGCGGCCGGCATTCGCAACCGCTTTGTGCAGGCCAATGTCTCACGTTCCAGCAAAGGCGTACTGCGCGGCCTGCATTATCAGTGGCCGAACCCGCAGGGCAAGCTGGTCAGCGTGCTAGAAGGCGAAGTATATGACGTTGCTGTCGACGTCCGTCGTGGCTCGCCTACGTTCGGCCAATGGGCTGGCATGATGCTCTCTGCTGAAAACCACCGACATTTCTGGATACCCGAAGGTTTTGCGCACGGCTTCTGCGTACTGTCGGAATTCGCTACGTTTAGTTACCAGTGCACCGCGCTCTACGACGCCAAGGCTGATGCCAGTATCCGCTGGAACGACGCAGCCATCGGTATCGACTGGCCACTGAGCGCGCCACTGCTGTCGGATAAGGATGCCAAAGCCCCGCTATTGGCCGACGTTGCCGCTGAACGCCTGCCGGCATGAATATTCTGCTTCTCGGTGCCAACGGCCAGCTTGGCCGTACCTTTCTAGACGATGGCGGACTCGCCATTCGTGGCCATCTCGTCGCAGCTTGCCGTGATGGCCAACGCTTTGACGGGCAACATGCTGAAGTAGTCGACCTGGCTTCGCCTGAGACGCTCATTGCCCTGCTGGATCGGCTGCAACCGAAACTCATCATCAATGCAGCCGCCTATACCGCAGTCGACCGCGCCGAGCAGGAAGAAACGCTCGCCACCTGCGTCAATGGTGCGGCGGTTGGGTTGCTTGGTAAATGGGCGGCGGCACATGATGCGCTGGTGGTGCATTACTCCACCGACTACGTGTTCGATGGACAGGCTTCCCAACCGTATCCCATTGGCGCCCCCACCGATCCATTAGGTGCCTACGGCCGCAGCAAGCTAGCCGGCGAACAAGCCTTGCGTGCCGGCGGCGCCGCTCACCTAATCCTGCGCACCGCATGGGTATACGCGCCACATGGCAATAACTTTCTGCGCACCATGCTGCGTCTCGGCGCCGAGCGCGACGAACTGCGCGTGGTTGCTGACCAGCACGGTGCACCCACCAGCACTGCACTCATCGTGCACGCCACACTCGCAGCGCTGGACGCATGGCAGAATGCCAATGCAGCACAACGCCAGCAGATGCAGGGCACGTATCATCTGGTTGCCAGTGGTTACACCAGCTGGCACGGATTCGCCTCAGCTATCTTTGATGTAGCCAACGCGCGTGGTCTGATCGCACAGAAACCGCGTGTGGTGCCCATTGATACCGTCGATTTCCCCACCCCCGCCAAGCGCCCCGCCTGGTCGGTGCTTGACAACAGCGGCTTCGTGCAGCGCTTCGGCTATCCTCTGCCAGACTGGCAGGAAGGCCTGCGCAATGTCATCGAGACGCTCTCCACTCAGGTCCGTTGAACCATGCTGATTCCCCTTATCCTCAGCGGCGGTAGCGGCACACGCCTGTGGCCGGTCTCACGCAAGAATCTGCCCAAGCAGTTCCTATCACTTACCGGTCACGGAACGTTGTTCCAGCAGACCATTGAACGCACCCAGCGACTGCCTGATGTAGCCCCTCCCATCGTAGTGGCTAGCGAAGACCATCGGTTCCTAGCCGCCGAGCAATTGCTCGAATCAGGCATCGAAGGCGCCACCATCGTGCTTGAGCCGTTAGCGCGCAACACAGCGCCGGCCATCGCCCTTGGTGCATTAGAAGCCCTCAAGCGCGATCCCGATGCGCTACTACTGGTGCTACCAGCCGATCACTTGATCGGCGATACCGACAGTTTCGTCGAGGCCGTCCAACGCGCGCTGCCCGTAGCGACGCAAGGCTGGCTCGCTACGTTTGGCATCCGCCCCGATCGCGCGGAAACTGGGTTCGGCTACATCCGCCGCGCCAACCCCATCGATCAGAATGCATTTCACGTCGAGCGTTTTGTCGAGAAGCCGGATCCGGCTACCGCCGAGTCCTACCTCGCCGATGGTGGCTACGACTGGAACTCCGGCATGTTCCTGTTCAAGGCCTCGCGTTATCTGGAAGAACTCAGCGAACACGCGCCTGAAATGCTCGCTGCCGTACGCGAAGCACACGCTTCGGCGCACAACGATCTGGATTTCGTACGCGTCAATAAGGACGCCTTCGCCAAGGTACCTGACAACTCCATCGACTACGCCGTCATGGAAAAGACCACGCGTGCCGCAGTCATCTCCGTCAGCTGTGCATGGAGCGATATCGGCTCGTGGTCCGCGCTTTGGCTGTCTGGCGAACGCGACGAGCTGGGCAATATGCGTGAAGGGGATACCCTCACCGTTAATACACGCAACTCGCTGTTGCGCTCACACGACCGTCATCTCATCGCTACGGTGGGCGTGGATGACTTAGTCGTTGTGACCACGCCGGACGCCACCCTGGTGGCGCACCGCGATGCCGCACAAGACGTCAAGAAAATCGTGGACCAGCTCAAAGCCTCCGGCCGAAGTGAGCACTCGTTTCACCGTGTCGTACATCGTCCGTGGGGCAGCTACGACTCGCTGGAAGCCGGCGGACGCTTCCAGGTCAAACGCATCGTGGTGAAGCCTGGTGCGAGCCTTAGCTTGCAGAAGCACCATCACCGTGCGGAGCATTGGATTGTGGTCTCGGGTACTGCCGAGGTCACCTGTGATGACAAAGTGTTCCTGCTTGGTGAAAACCAGAGCACCTACATTCCATTGGGCAGCGTGCATCGCTTGCGCAACCCCGGCAAGATGCCGCTGGAACTAATCGAAGTGCAATCCGGAAGCTACCTTGGTGAGGACGACATCGTGCGCTTCGACGACGTGTACGGCCGCGCCTGAACCATCCAATCATCCGATAGCTACAAATCAAAACGCCTCCCGGTTTCCCGGGAGGCGTT
>JBARCX010000331.1:0-18970 GCA_049794535.1 Rhodanobacter sp. | reverse complement strand
GGCCTACGGTGACGAGGGATGAGGCACGAGGGCGGAAAAGTCGAAAATCGACACTAGCGACGTGCCAGACAAAGGCATGCCAGGGCCCGGCGCGGAATCGAGGCCCGAGCAGATAATTACGTGTATTCGATCGAAGCGATCGCCTCGAAGAACTTAAGAGCGCCGATCCTCGATATTGGCTACCTTGCCGTCAACGATCGTCACCGTGGTGGTGATATCGCCGCGTCGGTATTGCCACTGCTCGCCCTTATCCACGCTATTTGAACCCGTGGATTTCCGCTTACCGCTTTTCTTCTTGCTGCCATGCGAGCCGCCACTGCGCGACTTGTGTGTCGGCTTGCCCAATAGCTCCTGGACCCGTGCAGCACTGTCACCAACGGTGATCACGGCACTGCCTACACGCAAGGTGCTGGACGCTTGCGCAGCAGTGCCGAATGCGATGAATCCAAGGACACATACGAGGACGATAAAACGATGGTGCATGACTAACTCCCTGTCTGCATGAAAGCCGAAAATCCTTTCCGGCATGTTGTATCGGCTGAGCTAACGTCAGCTCAGCTAACGCGATCCTCGATCGAGGATACTTTGCCGCTAATGATCGTCACGATGATGATATGGCCGTCATCGCGCTTGAACTGCCAGCGCTCGCCGACATAGCTACCATAGTCGCCATTTATCGGCTCCTTGAATGTCGG
Source organism: Rhodanobacter sp. (assembly GCA_049794535.1). Taxonomy (GTDB): domain Bacteria; phylum Pseudomonadota; class Gammaproteobacteria; order Xanthomonadales; family Rhodanobacteraceae; genus JBARCX01. The sequence goes on along the minus strand of JBARCX010000331.1, from coordinate 18,275 downwards.
CGTACCCAGCAGCTCCATGGCATGCGTGGCGGTATCACCCACGGTGAGCACCTGATTTCCAACACGCAACGTGCTGCTTGCATACGCGCACATACTGAAAGCCAATAGCGGTATCAACCATAGCCGACGCATAACACCCTCCTTGATGACATCTGGAACATGCAGTGATGAAACCTGCTGTGATCGAACATGTAGTGATTTTGACCCAGCTCAAAAACCCGCATCTGGCTGAGCCAGATAATGCATCTCTTCAGGTGTGCTAACTCGTCCGAGTACAGCATTACGATGAGGAAAGCGGCCATAACGCGCAATCACCTCGCCATGGCGCCGAGCATAATCGACGAATCCTTCGAAGCGCTGACGCTCCGCTGGCGAAGCTTCTTCGCATAACGCCTCGAACAAGATGATCGAGCGCTGCTGTAAACCGATGTCTTCGGCATGCTCGAGTGGCAGATATGCAAACATCCGCCAGAGCGGCGGCAGTTGTCGGTCGAAGCCTTTCGCCACACCTGACAAAGCATGGCGTTGTGCGTGGACATCCTGTGCCCAGGCACGTGGATCGTGACGATAAAGATTACGCGGAAACTGATCGATCAAGATCAATAAAGCCAGCCAACCTTCTGGTGTGCCGGCCCAGCCGTCCAACCGACCCGCCGCAGCATCCACCACGAGATTCTCGAAACGTGCGCGAATCTCCGCATCAAACGTCGCGTCGGTGGCAAACCAACGCGCACTGTTTTCCGCAGAGAACCAGAACGCCAGTATCTCGTCGGCCGCAGCCGGCATAGCCACTTCGCGAGCCAGCGCAATCGCCATCATTAATTAGTGTCCAACCGCCCTAGCCAAACTATGCATATCCGAATGGATCGCATTAAGCCTCGGCAGCTGCCGATGCAGTGTCGGCGCCATGGCACCGGACTCGACCGTTAATGCACGCTCGAACGCATGTAGCAGTGCGGCCTCTTCGCGTGCGAGCACACGTATCCAGGCATCATCGCTGCGCGGCACGCCCCGCAATAACGTATCTAGCCGACGACGCGCAGTGCCTATCCAGCGGCTGCGCGTGGCAGGCAGGCCTGCCAAAACACGTATCTGAGCCTGTAGTTCGGTAATCAACTGCTCCAACGCCTGCGCATTCTCATCCAACACGCTACGCAATCCAGGCTCGTTAACCTCGGCGGCGGCGTGTTGGTACAACGCACGCAACTCGATGCTGCGGCGTATCAGTGCATTGCATAGGTGTTGCGGAGCCAGCGACACGACGGTCGCCTCCTGAAAGATGACGGTATCGAGTGTCATCCTGATCCCCGCCGACTTAGCGGCAGATTAACCCATACGGCCAGAATCGCTCAGACGGTGCTTTACTGCCCAACTTGCAACAAATTCAACGGTCGGCCATTGCTGCCTCGCAGCCCTTGCTGCAGCTCCGCCAGGCGCTGGATGTCCGGACATAGCGCCTGGATCTGGGGCCGCAACGCCTGCATGCGATGTTGAAGACGCGGTTGCAGTTGGGTCGCCAGCGTACTGGCGCGATCCTTCAGGTCGGCGGCGGCCTGCAGGTCACCGCTCATGGCGGCGCTCAGCGCCTGTTGACCAAGATCGGCAGCCAGCAATGGGACGATGTCAGCTGCAACTTGGTTGGCATATTGGTTAGCCATATCACCCTCCCAATCGTGGGTGCTATGGCTGGCAGCAATACGCTGCTTGAGCTGGTCCGCCTGAACGGCTAGGCGACGGTCCAGCTCGACGCGGGTATCCGCACTGAGATTGAGACTGAGCGCCTCGTCATGCATGGCCTGCGTGGCGATATCCACGCCATGGCTGGCTACCGCCTTCACTCGCGGCACTAGCGCACGTAGGTCGCGCCCGAACAAGGCGATGCGATCTTGGTCTTCGTCATTCAACGCCACCACTTGGCCATCGGTGCTCAGCGAGCCGTCTTGCAATACGACACGCTGCGGTGCCGGTGCAGCACGGTCAAACAACAAGCTGCTTGGCTGTATGGTCAGGTCATAGCTGCTACTGGCATGACAGACCGCAGCCAATTGCTGCGCATGCAATACACCGCAAGCGAGGGGAAACGACAGCACGACAAAGAGCCGATACACGGGCCGGCACACTGGCCAATACGCAGGCATGGAAAATTCTCGAAGAAAACCAGTCACCAGCGATAACCGGCTACAGACGAACCCGCGCTGAACCGTTCCGCGAACGTGTACGGAATTGCGCGCGCACGGCCGGCTGACCGAGTCGCCAGGCCAGCCACAGCAGGATCGGGATGGCGGCTACTTTCAGCGCCATGGCCATCTGATAACCGCGCCGAGCGTGTGCAAGCACGCCCTGAAGCGCAGCATCCGCCTGTGGCCCAGTCAGCGCATCGCTGCTTGCATGCATGAAATCGTTCCATTGCTGCATCAGCCAGATGCCGCTTAGCGCCGCCCAGCCAGCGAGTAGTACGGCGGCTACCTGCAATAGAGGGCGCGCCCACGCCTGTCGCAGGATTCCGCCCGCACAAAGCACGATCAAGCTGAACGCCACCAATAGATAGCCGATATCCCATGCAAGCATGCCGCGCAATACCGAAACACCCTCGTCGCCAGGTGGCAACGTCTGTAGCTGTGCCCACACCTGCTGGGCGTGATGTATGTATTGCAGACAGCCCAGCATCGCCAGCAGCAGAATCATCCACAACACGATGCGCCAGAGCGTGAGCCCTTTGGCCGGCGCATTCCCGGCACGTACCGTCAACGGCATCAGGAACCTGCCTTTAGCGTAGTCAGGTCGCTCATGACCTGGGCGGAGTTTTTCTCTGGATCCACATCACGGTAGATCTTGGCGATCTTGCCGTGCGGATCGATCAGGAACGTGGTGCGCTTGGCGTAATGCGCGCCCATCATGGAGGTAAGCACGCCGTACTCGGTGGCTGTCTTCTGGTCGGCATCGGACAACAGCGGAAACGGCACGTGATACTTGGCAGCAAATTCAGCGTGTGACTTCACATCATCGAGGCTGATTCCAGCGACTTCAGCGCCGGCTTGGCGCAGCTTTGCGATATCGTCACGGAAGGTGCAGACCTCGGTGGTGCAACCCGGAGTGAAGTCTTTCGGATAGAAATAAAGCACCAGCCAGTGGCCCTGAAAATCATCGGCGGTATGCCAATGACCATTCTGATCCTGGAGATGGAATGCTGGCGCGCTCTGCCCTATCTGGGGGCCAGCAGCGGCAAAGGCCGGTGCAGCAAGCAACCCGAGAAGCAAGGTCAGCACGAGCAATAGGGAAACGCGACGCATGGCAGGTTCTCCGACGGGATGAAGAGCGAACCGCCAGTGTACGCCGCCATACGACAAAGGGCGCCCTGCGGCGCCCTTTGTCGGAACAACACGATGCCCGATTAATCCCGGGTAATGGTGAACTTGCCGACTGACACACCAAGGTCAACGCCTTCGCCTGTACCCGCTAGCGCCAGGGACGTAGTGCCTTTGGTCAGCACTTGCGCAGTACCACTCTTGATCACACCCGCCTGGGCACCAGCCTCTGCGTAATCGCCAAACACATCCTTGATGCTGCGCACGTGGCTGATCTCGCCCGTGCCGTTATCGATGCGGAATTTGCCAGCGGTCAGGCCACCACCCACCACGTTGATCTTCACTTTCGAGCGCTCACCGTTATCGCATGTCACGATACCTGCGCCTTCGGCATGCTCATAGATCGCGGACCAACCGGCCAGATTAAACTTCAGGTGGCACTTCAGATCGGCATCGGCAGCATGCACCGGGCTAACCGGCAAGCTAGCCAGTCCACCCGCGCAAAGCAGCAGGGCAGCAGTCAAACCTAGGGTACGTTTACTCATGGGTACTCTCCTTTACATTGAGTGACGGCGATCAATGCCGTATCGCAAGTGTCCCGCGTATTACCTGAACCATTCGCCAAGCCCCTGCCGCGCTATTCAGCCTTGCAGTCAAGTTGTGATGTCCGTGTGCAGGTGCATAGACGGCTCACACTCGCGTATCTTGATACTTAGCTAACAACTTACCGCGCAGACTAGTTTCATAGGCCTACGCTCCTCACGGAGGAAATATGCTCAAGTATTCGCTAGTCGGTTATGACGGTTCTGACACCTCTCGACGTGCGTTTCAGCTCGCCATGGAGGTAGCGCGAGCTGCAGGCGGTCGCGTGCGCGTGGTATCCGTGTTGGAGGTGACGGAGGCTGGCGCCGATGCTTGCGCACTGATGATGGCCGACTCTGGCGCAAAGCGCGCACAAGAGCTGCTGGAAGAACTCAAGGCCATCGTGCCGGATGCTGACACCCTGGTGGATATCGAGCTGACCCACGGCAGCCCCGGTGATGTACTGCTGGCTCAAGTTCAACAGCACGGCGTTGATCACATTGTGATTGGCCACACCGCCCGCGGCGCACTCGCACGCTGGTTACTTGGCTCGGTCTCCGGCGATGTACTGGCTCGCGCGCATGTGCCGGTGACCGTGGTCCGCTGAGAGCCTGCCCCAGCTCTCTAACCCGGATTGCTTGTGCGCGAACAGATGCCTCAAGCAGGCAACTTCGCCTATAGCGCCGTCGATGCCTACCACCGGGTCGGGTTGCGTTAATCCGCACGCGCACGCAGCCCGTATGCTTACTGTCATTTAATCGTCATGCGCTGACCGGCACGGCATACCGTCGCGTCGCTGTCCGCCCCGCATAGGAACACCGCGTGAGCTACAGCACCGTCCTGCCCTGGACCCTGGAAAGCCTGGACTTTGCACAAATCGATGTGGCTCGCGTGCGTCACAACGAAGATTTGTTCTTCCTGCTGTGCAGCTCATCCTTCGTCGAAAGCGGATCAGAGCTGTACACGCAAAACCTGATCGACCACTTCGCCGGTGATCAGGAGCTCCAGACCTGGCTCAGCCAGCACTGGGAACACGAGGAGCTGCAGCACGGCCGTGCATTAGCCGCCTATGTGCGACACGTATGGCCGGAATTCAATTGGGACGCCGGCTTCGAATCGTTCTGGAAAGAATACGGCGCGGTGTGTACCGCCGAGCAACTCGAATCCAGCCGCGGACTGGAACTCGCTGCCCGTTGCGTTGTTGAAACCGGCACGGCCAGCCTCTATCGCGCGCTCAACGACATCACCGATGAGCCGGTACTCAAGCAGCTCACCAACCACATCAAGAGCGATGAGGTGCGTCACTACAAGCACTTCTACCAGCACTATCGGCTGTATCGCGAACGCGAAGGTTTCGGTCGCTACAAGGTATTCCGCGCCATCCTGCGTCGGGTCAACGAGATCAAGAGCGAGGACAGCGATATCGCGCTGCGCCACGTATTCAACCAGTGCTACCCCCAGCACAAGGACAACGACGCGGAATTCAAACGCATCAGTGGTCGCGCGCAAGGCCTGTTGCGTCGACATATTCCTGCTGAGATGACGGTGAAGATGCTACTCAAGCCGCTGGATCTGCCGGTGCGTTTGCAGAATTCACTGGAGAAACCGCTGGCGCGAATTACCGAGCGACTGTTTCTACAGTAATCCCGAGACAATCAGCCTCCCGCTGCCGGCCTCGATGACGGCTGATCTGGCTGCCGCGGCTCCGCATTGATCTTGCGCTGCGCCTCTTGCTCCACCTTCAACGTGGCCAGATCGACCGGGCGAATCTGCGTGATGATGCATGGGATGTAGCGCCGCCCGGTAAGCACCTTGTCGAAGCGCGCCGACACTTCATTCACGCTGGACGTCAGCCCGATCCCATTCGTAAAACTCAGGTTCTGGCAGCCACTTTGCACATCCAGCAGCCAGGCCTGATTAGGCCGGGTATAGACGGCCAACTGGGTATCGCTCAGCGGCTCCCACGAATAGAGGGTGAAGAAACGGAAGCTGCGCACGGACGTGCCAGCAGCTGCTGCATAGGCGGCCTGCCGCTGTTGCATGCGCTGTGTATAGGGCACGCTGGAGCACGCGGTTAGCAGTGCCACCATTGCACAACCGATCCATAGACGTGGAGTGAACATAACCGCGATCTCCGTCAAAGGCTGTGCGTGTTAACGCGGCGCTTGTCGATGCGTGGACGCGCGGCCTACTTCTTTTCGCTTTTTGCGTTGACGCCCTTGCCAACGCCGACCCATTTAGTCGGATCGAACCCGGCCACTTCATAGACCAGCGTCTCTTTCTCTTCGCCATCCTGCAGAGTGAGATCCATCGTGATTTTCTTCGCTTTCTGCAAAGCGGTGATGAACTCCTTGTCATCACGAATGAAGATTGCCGGCTCACCCGTCGTAGGCAGGAACGCACGCAACCCGTGCGGCTTGCCATCGAACGTGGCGGGAATGGTGCAGTTACCCTTACATACGAAACCGTGCCCGCTGCCGAACAGGAACACGCTCTGGCCCCAGGTGGTATGCCGGCGCAGTATCAAGCGCACCATGTGATCGCCCGTCGGCTTACTGCTGTATAGGGTGGCGGTGGACTGGGTCCCGCCCTCCATCGGCCCGACCTGATACAACCACAGCGCCTTGAGGCGTGCCTGCTCGCTGTTCTCTTTCCAGCGCTGCTGCACCTCCGGCAAGGTCTGCTGCACTTCCTTGGCGGCGTCGGTGTTTGGGTAGTGGTCAACAATGTCCTGACCCAGTGACGAGGCCATCTGGTCATTCTTGATGCGCAACAGTTGCCGATAGGTGTCCAGCTGCTTGGACGCTTGTGAAGCTTGTGCCTGCGCTTGCACCTGTGCGGCATCCGGGGCGGGGGCCGCGCTCTGCTGGGAGCAACCGGCTAGAACCAACACGCCACACACGGCAGCGACAACGGCAGAACGGCGAAAAGATGGATTCATGATCGACAGGCGCCCGCAAGTAGATTGGCGACTAGCTTGGAACGAGCCGCCACCACAGCGCAACTTTGACGATCCAGTAGTTTGACGATCCGTTACTCAGCCGCAACCGGCTGCCCCACCTGCTCGCGCAAGGCGACCCGATAACGCCGACTGCATGGGATCTTCGCGCCATCGCGCAGATGCAAACGGGCGTCACCGGTTTCCAGCGGCTCGATCTCGGCCAGGTAATCCAGATTGACGAAGTAGCTACGGTGCACGCGTACAAAGCGCTGCGGATCCAGCCGCGTCTCAATGCTGGCCATCGTTGCGCGCAGTGGGTAGTCACGACCACGTACGTGCAGGTTCACGTAATTGCCGGAAGCCTGTAGCCACTCGATCTCACGCGCAGCGAGCAGAAACTCCTTGCCTAGCTTGCGCACCAGAAAGCGCTCCGGCCGCTCCACCGGCTCGACTGGCAGCCCTTCGTCCGGCGCATCCAGCAGACTAGCCTCGCCTTGCAGGCGCAACAGCCACAGCTTGTACAGGATGATCAGCGTGATGGTGCCGAAATAGGTGCGCACATCCTTGAGGTACTCATAGCCGAAATTGAACCACCACGGGCCAAAATCGTAGTGCTGCCCTGCCACGCCATAAGCCAGCTTACGCAGCACGACCATGCCGCCCACATGAATGAGACTGAACCCCACGCTGGCCAGCAGATGGCGCGGCAGGTTGCGCCGCCAGACCCCAAACCGGATCGGCCAATGCCGCTCGGCGGCAACCACCGCTGGTACCAGTGCGATCATGACCAGCGCGCTGCTCCACTCCCATACCCAAGGCTGCCAGGCTGGAAACCGGGTATGGTCGATCGCCGACGTCACACTGTTAAACAGTGCGTTTAGCCCATAGAACGCGACCCAGAAGCCGATCTCGAACGGCCGCCGCCAGCGCTGGAACCCCTGATAGTCAAAACCCGCCTGCTTTGTCATGGCGGCAATTCTACGTGCGCCACCTCCCTTCGGCGCATGCCTGTTCATCGGCCACGCATCATATTTAGCGCCGGACGACCATGGCAGAATACGGCGATGTCTGATTCCACCAAACCGATGAACCGACCCTCTGCGCACCTGGACGAGCTGGAAGCCGAAAGCATCCACATTTTTCGCGAGGTAGCCGCCAACTTCCAACGACCGGTGATGCTGTATTCCATCGGCAAGGATTCGTCCGTCCTGCTGCACTTGCTGCGCAAGGCGTTCTATCCAGCACGGCCACCGATGCCCTTGCTGCATGTCGATACCACCTGGAAATTTCGCGAGATGATCGCACTCCGTGATCAGGTGGCTGCGAAGGGCGATGTCGAGGTGCTCGTGCATATCAACGAAGAGGGGGTGCGGCAAGGCATTTCACCGCTGACGCACGGCTCGACGGTGCATACCGACATCATGAAGACCGCCGCGCTGAAGCAAGCGCTGGATAAATACGGTTTTGATGCAGCTATCGGCGGCGCTCGTCGCGACGAGGAAAAGTCGCGCGCCAAGGAGCGCGTGTTCTCGTTCCGCAATGCGCAGCACCGTTGGGATCCAAAGCGTCAGCGGCCTGAGCTGTGGAATCTCTACAACACACATATCCATAAGGGTGAAAGCGTACGCGCCTTTCCATTGTCGAACTGGACGGAAATGGATGTCTGGCTCTACATCCAGCGCGAAAACATTCCTGTGGTACCGCTGTACTTCGCCAAACAGCGCCCGGTGGTCGAGCGTGACGGAGCGCTGATCATGGTCGATGACGATCGCTTCACCCTGCGCGAAGGCGAGCAGGCGCAGATGCGCGAAGTGCGCTTCCGTACGCTGGGCTGTTATCCGCTCACCGGTGCCGTGGAATCGTCCGCCGACACGCTAGACAAGATCATCGAGGAGATGGCGAGTTCGCGCAGCTCTGAACGGCAAGGGCGGGTCATTGACCAAGACCCCACGGCTTCGATGGAGCGCAAGAAGCAAGAAGGTTACTTCTGATGGCTGGCATTGATACGAGCGATAGCGCTCGCGGCCTACTGCGCTTCATCACGTGCGGCAGCGTGGATGATGGCAAAAGCACGCTACTGGGACGGCTGCTGTACGACGCAGGCATGGTTCCCGATGATCAGCTCGCCGCATTGGAGCGTGACAGCCGCCGACAACAATCCGGGCAACAGCAGGCCGGTCATGCGCAACCCGCGAGCGGACAACTCGACTTCTCGTTATTGACCGATGGTCTCGATGCAGAGCGTCAGCAAGGCATCACCATCGACGTGGCGTATCGCTATTTCCACACCGCACAGCGCAGCTTCATCGTAGCCGATTGCCCTGGCCATGAGCAGTACACGCGCAACATGGCTACCGGCGCATCGAATGCCGAGCTGGCGGTGGTGCTGGTCGACGCGCGCAAGGGCCTCCTGCCGCAGACACGGCGACATACCTACATCTGCGCACTGCTGGGCATCCGCCAAGTGATACTGGCGGTGAACAAGATGGATTTGATCGACTATCAGCAAGAAACCTACGAGGCCATTCTCGCCGAATACAGCGAGCTGGCACACAGCCTCGGCATCCATACGGTCGTCGGATTGCCGGTGTCGGCGATCCTTGGCGACAACGTGGGGCAGCGCTCAACGCGCATGCCCTGGTATCACGGCGCAACCTTACTCGAAGCCTTGGAAACAGCCGAAGCAACGGTGGCACTGGCAACGGACTTCCGCATGCCGGTGCAATGGGTCAATCGGCCAGACCAATCGTTTCGCGGATACGCCGGCACGATCTGTGGTGGCCGTGTTGCACCGGGCGACGAAATCGTGGTGCAACCCGGCGGCCAGCGCGCGCGGATCGAACGTGTAGTCACTGCCGATGGTGACTTACCACACGCCGTGGCCGGACAAGTGGTGACGCTTACACTGGATCGCGAACTCGATGCCAGCCGAGGTGATGTCATTGCCGATGCCGCACGTCCCGCACCGGAAACCGATCAGTTTGCCGCGCATGTGCTCTGGATGGGTGACGAAGCATTACTTCCCAATCGCAGCTACTGGTTGAAGATCGGCACGCGCACGGTCAATGCGCGAGTCACCTCGATCAAGCACAAGGTAGACGTCAACACGCAAGCTCAGTTGGCCGCGCATCGACTGGAGTTGAACGAAGTCGGTTACTGCAACCTCGATCTCGATCATGCGATCGCGTTCGAGACGTATGCCACTAACCGCACCCTGGGTGGCTTCATCCTGATCGACCGGCAAACCCACGCCACCGTCGCCTGCGGCATGCTGGACTTTGCCTTGCGGCGCGCTGCGAATGTGCATTGGCAACACGTCGATATCGACAAGCAGGTGCGCGGCCTCAACAAGGGACAGCGACCGCGTTGCCTGTGGTTTACCGGCTTGTCTGGCGCCGGCAAATCCACGATTGCGAACCTGCTCGAACGGCGTCTGCATGCGTTGGGTTATCACACTTACATGCTTGATGGTGACAATCTTCGACATGGCCTTAACCGTGATCTTGGCTTCACCGCCGAGGCTCGCGTGGAGAATGTGCGTCGAGTCGCCGAAGTAGCGCATCTGATGGTGGATGCGGGACTGATCGTACTGGTGTGCGTTATCTCGCCGTTCCGCAGTGAGCGCCAGTTCGCCCGCCACTTATTCGATGAGGGCGAATTCATCGAGGTCTTCGTCGACACGCCGCTGGAGGAATGCGAACGGCGTGATCCCAAAGGCCTTTATCGCAAAGCGCGTGCTGGCGAAATCCGTAACTTCACCGGTATCGATTCGCCTTACGAAACTCCGGAAACGCCCGAGTTGCGCCTACTCACCAATGGCACACGGCTTGAGCCTGCGGTCGAGGAATTATTGAAGTACCTGCAGTAGATCCAGTGCGGTCCATGTAGGGCCTTTGAATAAGCTCTACGCTTCGCTCTAGTGGTTTCGCCTTAGGGCTAGGCCGCGCTCGGTATTCGGCTCAACCCACGGACAGCTATGCCACCATCTCACCCATCCAACAGCTCGGATTCGTTGCTGCAGCACCGCGCGTATGTCGCCTTCTGGTTTGCACGCAGCGCGTCCAGCTTTGGCTTCCAGATGTTATCGGTGGCAGTGGGCTGGCAAATCTACGCGATCACCGGGCGAGCGCTGGATCTGGGCCTGATCGGGCTGGTGCAATTCGTGCCATCTGTGTTGCTGGCATTGCCGGCGGGTCATATCGCGGACCAGTTCGACCGGCGGCGAATTGTGTTGCTTGGGCAGATCGTCGAATGGATCGCGATCGCCATTCTGGCTGCGCTGACCCTCACTCACCACATCCACGAAATCGGCATCCTCGCGCTGGTGTGTGTCATCGGTATCGCCAAGGCGTTCGAGTTTCCTGCCCTGCAATCCATGCTTCCTGCGCTGGTACCTCCCGCGATTCTTCCGCGCGCGATGGCCATGAGCGCTTCCGCCGGGCAAGCCGCGACGATCATCGGCCCAGCACTGGGCGGCTTCCTCTATATCGCCGGACCAGGCGTGGTCTACACGGTGTCTGGTGTGCTGTACCTGATCGCAGCCACGCTGATGAGCCGACTACGTTATGAGCAGGCGCCACCCAGGCGCGAACCGGCCACACTGAAGACGTTGTTCGCGGGCGTCCATTTCATCCGTCGGCGGCCCGATGTATTGGGCGTCATCTCGCTCGACCTGTTCGCAGTACTGCTCGGTGGCGCCACCGCGCTGCTGCCGATCTTCGCCAAGGACATTTTGCATACCGGACCATGGGGCCTTGGCCTTCTGCGCGCCGCGCCAGCGGTGGGCGCGCTGCTGATGTCGCTGTGGCTGGCGCATCACACCATGCAACGACGCGTTGGCATGACCATGTTCACCGCGGTAGCGGGCTTCGGCGTGGCCACTCTGGTATTCGCACTATCGACCACGCTATGGCTATCCATGCTTGCGCTGTTTGCGCTCGGTGCATTCGATATGGTCAGCATGGTTATTCGCGGCGCGCTGGTGCAGCTGGATACACCCGATGACATGCGTGGCCGCGTGAGTGCTGTGAATGCCATATTCATCAACACATCCAACCAGCTCGGCGAATTTGAATCCGGCCTGCTCGCCGCATGGCTGGGCGCCGTGAGCGCAACCGTGCTTGGTGGCATCGGCACACTGGTGGTCGTGGGCTTATGGATGACGATGTTCCCAAGCCTGCGCAGCCGACAGCGACTGCAAGCAGAGCCAGAGCCAACGTCGCCGCAGGGAACCGAAACGCTCTAGGCTCTACACCTTGAGAGTCTGCTACGCATCTCTGCGTTGCTCGTACGAAAAATAGCCTAGACCTGGAACGCGCCATGATCGTTGTGCATCACCTCAACAACTCGCGCTCACAGCGCATTTTGTGGATGCTGGAAGAACTCGGTCTGCCCTACGAGATCCGCCGCTACCAGCGCGATCCAAAAACGATGCTGGCACCACCCGAGTTACGAGCCATACACCCACTAGGCAAATCACCGGTGGTCACGGATGGTGAGCTCACGTTGGCCGAATCCGGCGCGATCATTGAGTATCTGGCTGATCGCTACAGCTCCGGCACCATGATGGCCCCACATGGCACGCCGGAACGACTGCGCTGCAATTACTGGCTGCACTACGCGGAAGGCTCGCTAATGCCGCCTCTGCTGTTAAAACTGGTATTCCGCAAAGTGGCAACAGCCCCCGCGCCGTTTTTTGTGCGCCCTATCGCCCGTGGGATTGCCGGCAAGGTACAGCACGCTTTCGTCGACCCGCAGATCACACTGCATCTCGATTACCTGGAGGGAGAACTGAGCAAAAGCGCATGGTTCGCTGGCGATGCCTTCGGCGCGGCCGACATCGCGCTGAGCTTTCCGTTGGAGGCTGCGGCAGCACGCGGCGGGCTCAATGCCAGTCGGCCACGGCTGTGGGCTTTCCTGCAAAATATTCATGCACGCCCGGCCTATCAGCGTGCGCTAGAGAAAGGTGGCGCATATACGCTTGGCAGCTGAAATCGTGGGCGTCAAAGTTGCACCACATGCGCTGTTTACGCTCTAGTCACACCACTGCTGGCAAATTTAGTGGTCCGAGCAACAGGAGTTCGCCATGACTAGGAACCGCAACATCGAGCGCTCATTTGACGACCTTGGCGAGCGCGTACGCCAGTATGCCGATGGCGCCACCGATACCGCCCAAGGCTGGCTGGCACGTGGCCGACGCGCTGCAGCCGAGCGCCTGAATGGCCGCGGCTATCGTCGACAAATCTCGCACGCCACTGAGGATTTGGCCGACGAAGCGAATTATCAGTACCGCCGCCTGCGTCGCCATGTCAATCGCCATCCCGTTGCGACAGTCGCCATCGTAGCTGGCACCATCGGCGCTTTCCTGCTGTTACGCCGCGCGTTCCGCAGCAACGACGAAGATTGAGACCATGCTTTGATGAGATCATGCTTTGAAATAGGTGATCGAATGACACCGTGCACTTAGTACATGGCAGTGACTTCGATCTCTTAAATCTGATGAGTCACGGTCACAAAAAAACCGCCACAAGGGCGGTTTTTTTGTTTACACGGAATGCCCTTGCATCAGACCGTCAGCGGATTCGGCTTGTCCGGATCGAGCTTGTATTCCTTGATCGCACGAGCGACATCCTTGGCGTTGACCTTGCCATCCTTCGCCAATGCAGCCAAAGCGGCATGCGCGATCCAGTAACGGTCCACCTCGAAGAAGCCACGCAGATGCTCGCGAGTATCCGAGCGACCGAAACCGTCGGTACCGAGCACGGTGTAACGCATGCCATCGGGCATGAACGCACGCACCTGATCGGCGAACTCGCGCACATAGTCGGTGGCTGCAATCGCCGGACCCGTACGCTCCTGCAGCAAACCGGTGATGTACGGCACGCGCTGTTCGGCTTCCGGATGCAGACGGTTCCAACGCTCGGCGTCGAAACCATCGCGACGCAGCTCGATGAAGCTGGGCACCGACCAGATATCGGCGCTAACGCCGAAATCCTTCTCCAGCAACTCAGCCGCCGCGATCACTTCACGCAGGATGGTGCCGGAACCGAGCAGTTGCACGCGCGGCTCACCCTTCTTCGGCTTGCCGGCATCCTTGAACAGATACATGCCCTTGATGATGCCGTCTTCGCAACCCTTCGGCATGTCCGGATGAGCGTAGTTCTCGTTCATCACGGTGATGTAGTAGTAGTGGTCTTCCTGCTCCTGCAACATGCTGCGCACGCCGTCCTGCAGAATCACCGCCACTTCGTACGAGAACGTCGGGTCGTATGCCTTCACGTTCGGGATCGCGCCAGCCAACAAGTGCGAATGGCCGTCTTCGTGCTGCAGGCCTTCGCCATTGAGCGTGGTACGACCCGCCGTGCCGCCGACCAGAAAGCCGCGTGCACGCATGTCGCCAGCCGCCCATGCCAGGTCACCGATACGCTGGAAACCGAACATCGAGTAGTAGATGAAGAACGGCAGCATCGGCTGATTGCTGATGCTGTAGCTGGTCGCCGCAGCCATCCACGCGGCCATACCACCGGCCTCGGAAATGCCTTCCTGCAGCACCTGGCCCTTCTGGTCTTCGCGGTAGTACAGCAGCTGGTCGGCATCCTGCGGGCGATATTTCTGGCCGAACGGCGCGTAGATGCCGATCTGCCGGAACATGCCTTCCATGCCGAACGTACGCGCTTCGTCGGCGACGATCGGCACCACGCGCTCACCAATCTGCTTGTCGCGCAGTAGCAGGTTCATGCCACGCACGAGAGCCATGGTGGTGGAAATTTCGCGATCGCCCGTGCCCTTGGTGATTTGCTCGAACGCACCCAGATCCGGCGCCTTGAGCTGTATATCGGTTTTACGACGGCGCTGCGGCAAGGCACCGCCAAGCGCACTACGACGGTCGAGCATGTACTGCACTTCCGGCGAATCTTTGCCCGGGTGGTAGTACGGCACATCCTTCAGCTTGTCGTCCGGCACCGGGATGTTGAAGCGGTCGCGGAAGTGGCGCACGGCTTCTTCGTCCAGCTTTTTCTGCTGATGCGTCGGGTTCTGCGACTCGCCGGCCGCGCCCATGCCGTAGCCCTTCACCGTCTTGGCCAGGATCACCGTGGGCATGCCCTGGGTGTTCACCGCCTGGTGGTAGGCCGCGTAGACCTTATGCGGGTCATGACCACCGCGGTTGAGGCGCCAGATATCGTCGTCGCTCAAGTTGGCGACCATTTCGCGCGTCTCCGGATACTTGCCGAAGAAATGCTCGCGCGTGTACGCACCACCGAAGGCCTTGCAGGCCTGGTATTCGCCGTCGACGGTTTCCATCATCAGCTTACGCAGCACGCCCTTGCTGTCGCGGGCGAGGAGCGGATCCCAGTAGCTGCCCCAGACCACCTTGAGGGCGTTCCAGCCGGCGCCACGGAACACACCTTCCAGCTCCTGGATGATCTTGCCATTGCCGCGCACCGGACCGTCCAGGCGCTGCAGGTTGCAGTTGATCACGAAGATCAGGTTGTCCAGGCCCTCGCGGCCGGCCAGCGAGATCGCGCCAAGCGACTCCGGCTCGTCGGTTTCGCCGTCGCCCATGAAGCACCAGATCTTCCGATCGGACTTCGGAATCAGGCCGCGATGCTCGAGGTACTTCCAGAACTGTGCCTGGTAGATCGCCTGGATCGGGCCCAGACCCATCGATACGGTCGGCACCTGCCAGTAATCCGGCATCAGCCACGGATGCGGGTAGGACGACAGCGCACGGCCCTTGCCGACTACTTCCATACGGAACAGGTCGAGCTGGTCCTCGGCGATGCGGCCTTCAAGGAAGGAACGCGCATAGATGCCCGGGCTGGAGTGGCCCTGGTGGAATACCAGGTCACCCGGATGATCGGCGCTAGGCGCACGCCAGAAATGGTTGAAACCCACGTCGTACAGGGTCGCCGATGAAGCGAAGCTGGCGATGTGGCCGCCGAGCTCACCTGGCTTGCGGTTCGCGCGAACCACCATGGCCATCGCGTTCCAGCGGATCAGCGTGCGGATACGCCATTCCATCGCCGCGTCGCCAGGCATCTTCGCCTCGTTACCAGGCGCAATGGTGTTGACGTATTCGGTGGTCGGATTGAACGGCAGGTAGCCGCCCGAGCGACGGGTGGAGTCGACCATCCGCTCAAGCAGGTAGTGCGCGCGCTCGGTGCCGTCATGGTTAATGACCGCGTTGAGCGATTCGACCCATTCGTTGGTTTCGGTGGGGTCGATGTCCTGATGGAGGATGTCGTCGAGCTGATCCATGAATGATGTCTCCGCGGCGCCGGTACTGCGCCGGCTTGAGTGGGATACCCGCCGTCGGGGATGCGGCGGGTGAGCACCTGAGTTTAGCCGCCGTGACGCGTTCGAGCCAAATGGATGTCCATTCGCTGGCGCACGGACCAATGGCCACGCCCCAATACCCGGGGCGCAGCGATGTTACTTAACTGCGTCGCTCGCCCTGCGCAGCACGAATCTGCGCATCGACAGCGGCAACCGCTGTCATATTGACCACGCGACGCGCGCTGGAGGTCGCGGTAAGGATGTGCGCCGGCTTATCCAGGCCCATGAGAATCGGGCCGATCGCCACGCCATCGGTCATCACTCGGACCATGTTGTAGGTGATGTTGGCCGCATCCAGATTCGGCATCACGAACAGGTTGGCGCGACCGCTCAGCGTGGTATTGGGGAACATGCGATGACGCAATGCCTCGTCCCACGCGGTATCGCCCTGCATCTCGCCGTCCAGCTCCAGCTTCGGCGCGCGCATCTTGAGGATCTTCCACACCTGACGCATCTTGGCCGCGCTGGGATTGTCGTGACTACCGAAATTGGAGTGCGACAGCAAGGCGACCTTCGGCTCGATGCCGAAGAGTTTGAGACGATACGACGCCTGCATCGTTGCCTCGGCAATCTGTTCGGCGCTGGGATCAACCTGCACATGCGTGTCGAGGAAGAACCAGGCGCCCTTATCGTTGATCACGCCCGTCATCGCCGAGGTGCACTGCACGCCCGGGTCAAGGCCGATCACGCTGCGCATGTAGCCGAGCTTTTTATGGAAGCGACCGACCAGGCCGCAGATCAGAGCGTCGGCTTCGCCACGCTCCACCATCAGCGAAGCGATCAGCGTGGGACGCGAGCGCACGAGGTTCTTCGCCGCTGACGGCGACACGCCACGACGCTCGGTCAACGCGTGATACTGCTGCCAGTATTCGTTGAAGCGCGGATCGTCGTTGATGTTGGTCAGCTCGAAATCGACGCCGGCGCGCATGCGCAGGCCAAGCCGCTCGATGCGCGTCTCGATCACGTCCGGGCGACCGATCAAAATCGGGAACGCCAGCTTCTCGTCGATCACCGTCTGCACGGCGCGCAATACGGTCTCTTCCTCACCCTCGGAGTAAACCACGCGCTTGCGATCGGCACGGGCGCGCTCATACACCGGCTTCATCAGCAGACCGGTGCGGTAGATGAACTGACCGAGCTTCTCCTTGTATGCGTCCATATCGGTGATCGGCCGCGCAGCGACACCGGAATCCATCGCTGCCTGCGCCACAGCCGGCGCCAGCATCACCAGCAGGCGCGGATCGAACGGGCGTGGAATCAGGTAGTCGGCACCGAAGGTCGGTACATCACCGCCATAAGCAGCGGCAAGATCACCCGCTTCCATCCGCGCCAGCTCGGCGATCGCACGCACGCAGGCGAGCTTCATCGCTTCGTTGATACCGGTGGCGCCAACATCCAGTGCACCACGGAAAATGTAGGGAAAGCACAGCGCGTTATTGACCTGGTTCGGATAATCCGAACGACCCGTCGCGATGATGCAATCCGGGCGTACTGCCTTGGCATCTTCCGGCGAGATCTCCGGATTCGGATTGGCTAGCGCCAGGATGATCGGCTTGTCCGCCATCGTGGCGACCATCTCCGACTTCAGCACACCGCCCGCCGAGAGGCCGAGGAAAATATCGGTACCGGCAACAATCTCGGCCAACGTACGCTTGTCGGTATCGCGCGCATAACGCTGCTTGTCCGGATCCATCTGGTCGCGACCGGTGTACAGCACACCTTCACGGTCATACGCCAGGATGTGCTCCGGCTTCAGGCCCAGCGCCACCAGCATGTCGAGACAGGCAATACCCGCCGCACCAGCACCGGCCGTCGCCAGCTTCACGTCTTCGATTTTCTTGCCGACCACTTCCAGCGCGTTGATCAACGCGGCGCCCACGATAATCGCAGTGCCGTGCTGATCATCGTGGAATACCGGAATTTTCATCCGCTCGCGCAGCTTGCGCTCAACGATGAAGCACTCAGGCGCCTTGATGTCTTCGAGGTTGATGCCACCGAAGGTCGGCTCCATCGAGGCAATGATGTCGACCAGCTTGTCCGGATCACGCTCGTTTAACTCGATATCGAACACGTCGATGCCGGCGAATTTCTGGAACAGTACGCCCTTGCCT
>JBARCX010000330.1:0-1647 GCA_049794535.1 Rhodanobacter sp. | reverse complement strand
CTTCCAATTCGCCGAAGGCTACCACGACGCGTCCAATAATCGCTGCTTCTTCGGGGAAAGCGTGAAAGGCTGGGTTTATCGGCATGGCTGATTCTCATCTCAAAGAGCGTCTCGGGTTATGGTTGGCCGAATGGATTCTTCGGCTCACGGGGATGAGGTGGTCCCCATCCATTAGACAGGAATCAGGCTGAGCTAAGAGAGACTCCCACCGGTTGCAAATCCCCCTGCCTGTGGAAGGGGGGCAGTCAAGCTACATAGCACGTTCTGCTTATCGATTGAAACATCTTATTGCTGTTGTGGTGCCTGTGGGGATGTGGGCAACGCGCTTGCGTTGTCCACATATCCACAGGCCGGCGCCGTCTCGAAAATCTCGCGCGGCGTGCGGTAGCCCAAAGCCTGGTGCAGACGCTCGTCGTTGTAGAACCCAAGCCACGCGCCGATGCCGCTGCGGGCTTCGGCAACCGAGACATAGGCCTTGATGAATACCTCCTCGTATTTCAGGCTTCGCCACAGTCGCTCGATGAAGATGTTGTCCAGAAACCGCCCCTTGCCGTCCATGCTGATGCGCACACCGCCGGCTTCCAGTTCATCAAGGAACGCCGCGCTGGTGAACTGCACGCCCTGATCGGTGTTGAACACCTCCGGCTGGCCATGGCGATCCATCGCCTCTTGCAACGCTTCGACGCAGAAGTCCGTCGCCATCCCGATCGACAGCCGCCACGCCAGCACTCGGCGGCTGAACCAGTCCATCACCGCCACCAGATAAACAAACCCCTTGGCCATCTGAATGTAGGTGATGTCCGCACACCACACCTGGTTGACACGCTCGATCGCCATGCCCCGCAAAAGGTAAGGATACACCTTGTGATCCGGATGCCGCCGGCTGGTGTTCGGCTTCTGGTAGATCGCCTCGATCCCCATCACTCGCATCAGCCGCCGCACCCGCTTGCGGTTCACCTGGTGGCCGGCGCGTCGCAGCACCGCCGCCATCCGGCGCGCGCCGTAGAACGGTGTCGCCAGATACTGCTCATCCAGCCGACGCATCACTTGCAAATCGTCCGGGCTCGCCGGCATCGGTCGGTAATACAGCGTCGAGCGCGCAACCCTCAGCATCCGGCACTGCGCCACGATCGACAGAACCGGGTCCGCTCGGTCGACCAGCGACAGCCGCGCGGACTGGCTCATGGCCCAGACCTTTTGCGAAAAAAATCGCGCTCCACCGTCAGCTCGCCGATCTTCGCATACAGCCCGGCGAGCTGAGCCTCGTCTGCCACGGCGGCACCCGATGAGCCGCCTTGACCGCGGCCAAACAGCGACGAAACCCCGTCCAGCAGCGTCTTCTTCCAGGCGTGGATCTGGCTGGCGTGCACCCCGAACCGGCTCGACAGCTCCGCCACCGTGCCCTCCTCCCGCACCGCAGCCAGAGCCACTTTCGCCTTCAACTCAGCGCTATGTCGCTTCCGGCTATTCGCCATCGTTCACCCTGGCCTCCCCGGCCGTTCTAGGGGTGCGACTCTCTCTTAGCCACCTGTCCAGGTTTCGGGGACCAGCTCAATCAGTTGTCGGCTGCATGCCTTATAGATAAAATAGCATCTTATGCCAGGCGCCCTGATGACCGACTCTTCGTCTGACGGGGGAAACACTGCC
>JBARCX010000329.1:0-5471 GCA_049794535.1 Rhodanobacter sp. | reverse complement strand
GCACAAAACCGAAGCGGCTACCGCCACTGGGGGCGGCCTCGATATTCAGGCGGCTGTCCATGCGTTCCAGAATCTGCGTGACGATTGCCAGCCCCAGTCCATAGCCGTTGTATGGCGCTGCGTTACTACCGCGGGCAAACGGCAGCGACAGACGCTCGTGATCGGACGGCTCAATACCGATGCCACTGTCCTCGACCATGAAATGAAGCTGCACCCTTCCCGGTTGCAGCGGTGTCGCCGTCACCGTAAACAGGATGTAGCCGTCGTCGGTGAATTTGGCGGCATTGCCGATCAGGTTCATCAATACCTGGCGCAGCCGTCGGAAATCCAGCTTTACCAGTGCGGGAAGATTTTCGGCATAGCGGCATTCAAAGCGATTGCGATGCTTCTCGGCATGCAATACGGCATGTTCAACCAAGCCTTGCAAAAAGGCGTACAGATAACCGGGTGACTCAACCAGCTCCAGGTCGGCGAGCTCGTCTCTGGAGAATTCCAGTAGTTCATCGATCAGGTCCAACTGCTGGCGGGCACTGCTTTCGATAAGGCCCGGATAGTCTCGGTGTGCATCACCCCCGCGCCATTGCCGCACGCAGTCGATGATCCCGGCCAGCGGCGAGCGCAGATCATGACTGATACGCGCCAGCAACATGCTACGAGCACGCATGGCGTTTTGTAGTTGCCCCGTGCGTACCGCTACGGCCTGCTCCAACCGTTGGGCATGCCTCACCAGAAGCCGCACACGCCAGCGCCAAGCCAGCACGATCGCAGCCAACGCCAACAAGACCGCAACCGCATAAGCGAGGTTGCTACGCCACCACGGCGGGCTCAGCGTGAATGTCAGGCTGATCGGCGCCGACAAGCGGCGCTGGTTTTCATCGATGGTCTGCAACTCGAAACGATAATTTCCGGGAGGCAGCGAGGCGTAGCGAAGCTCGCGCGCCGACGCTTCCACCCAATCGTTATCGATATTCGACAGGCGATAGCGGAATCGCACCGGGCTACCCGAACTATTGCCGAGCACTGCGAAGCGAAGCACCAGCGCACCGCCCGCATCGAAATCGACCTGTTGTCCCTGCTGATCGAGTTCGCGCGTGCCGTATTGGGCCGATACCAGCAAGGGATGGATCTGGCGCGGCGCCAGTAATTCCTCCGGCTTGAGCAAATGCGAGAGACCCATCGGCGTGCCTATCCACACCGATCCGTCCTGGTCGGCGTAGAACGCGCCATGGTTAGTTTCGTTCCAAAGCAAGCCATCGCGTGTGTCCAGGCGCGTCCAGCGCTCCCCGTCCAGTACGTCCACCCCGTTGTTGCCACCGACCCAAAGGCGCCCACGACGATCAGTGCGTAAAAAGTAGACGCGGGAATCCGCGATCAGCGGATCGGCGACGGAAGTCAGGTTCACGCTGTCCGCATCGCTCGCCTGGCCAACCAAGAGGCCCGGTTGCAACGTACTCAGCCAAAGCCGCCCATCTGGCGTGACCTGCACGCTCTCGAATCCGCCCAGGCTTTCCTGCGGCAGGATGTGCACCTGGCTCCAGCGTCCGGCGGCGTAGCGAAATAACCCCGAACTGCAAGCCAGCCAAAGACGGCCGACGCCGTCCTCCGCCAAATCCGAACACATCGAGGTAGGAATCAGGCCCGGTGCGGCCCGTTCCACCTGGCCACTGAGCGCATCTATTCCATAGAGACCACCCAGGGTGTAAGCCCAGAATTGACCATGGCTATCCTGGAAAGCACCACGAACCAGAAAAGGTAACGTCGCCACCAAACGGGTATCGCCGCTCGCGGGTTCGTAATGCAACACGCGTCCGTCAAACAGGAAGTACCACACCGAGCCATCCGCTGCGGCGAGCACCGTGCGCGTCTGGTGCGGCGGAGCAACCTTCAGCGGCCAGGCCTGGGCACGATCTTGGGATGGCGCGATTACGTTTTCACCCCAGTCGTCGGCCACCCATACGGAACCCGAGCCGACCGAATCTGAGCCCGTCGAATCCGATCGGGCGCGCGTGATCGACCAGATCAATGAGCCACTCAACCCCTGCGACGCCGTCCAGTTCTCCACGGCGTCACGGCTACTCCAGTGCAGAAGGCCGCGACCATAGGTGCCCATCCATATCGTGTCATCTTGATCAACGATCAACGATGACACGCCTACCTTGGGCAACCCGTCGTCCGTACCAAACAGCTCCCAGCGCTGCCCATTCCAGCGCGCTAGGCCCAGCGAACTGCGGGTCAGCACGCGACCTTCATGGTCCTGCGCGATATCAATACTGGAGGCAGCCACATCCGCGCTGTGCCCCGGCATGTCGCGCGCGATAAATGCATCGCCGCCTTCCGCGAGTACTCGTACGGTATGTATGCCGCGCACCCACAGGCTGCCGTCGCTCGCGCCGAGGAACCCCAGCCACTTGTCCGCAGGGACATTGGTGCTCGGACCATAGCGGTGTAGCTGTCCGTCATGCAGGCTGCACAGCTCGGGGCCACAACCGAACCAGATGGTGCCGTGGCGATAAAACACGGCGCTGACCTGGCTAAGTCCGGGGAGGTCGCGTAGTTGCTCGTTGTTGAAAGGCGAACGGGCGTGCCAATCTCCCTGAGCATCCGACGTGAGTAGCAGCAAGTGATTGCCACTCACCAGCCACATGCCGCCGTCCTCGTTCGCGGCCAGCGTCTGCCCGCGGTCGGCCACCCATGGCTTGTCTTCCGGGCGGACCCAACCGAAGCGTTCGTTCTCGCGCAATTGCAGGCCTGCCCGAGACCCCACCCATAAACGTCCCTTGGCGTCCTCCGCAAAACTGATCACTTCGGAAACCTGGAAACCCTGCTCGGCGCCAACCTGGTTGAAGGCTACGCCGTCAAATCGATACAGGCCCTTCTCCGTACCTACCCAGACGAAACCCTCGCGGTCCTGATGGATGCGAACCACTGAAAGGCTGGTCAGACCGCTGCTCTGGTCATAAACAGTGAGCGGAAGCTGGGCAGCCAGCATCTTCGTGGGCGACATCAGCCCACTCAGCAATAGCCATCCCATGAACGCAAAACGCCACGCGCGTGCGCTCCGATGACTAAGCACCGAGGATGTCGAATGCAGGCAAGCGCATGTTGCTTGTCCGCATTCGCAACGGGATTTGCCTGAGTTTTCGGCCAGTGACCTGGTACGAATCACGTATCGCAGCCTTACGATGATGAACTGTCCGCCGTTGATTCGCCGCAGCGAATAGCCGCCTAAACCGCTTGGTAGAAGTGCGCGGCAAGCCCCTGATATCGCGCGCATGGGTCATTCCAGACCATGCGCCATCGATCATGGCGGCAGAAGGTAATCAATATCGCAATGACTGGACAGGGCCAAACGACCTAGCCGGACTTGGGCACACCCCCGGATGGGTGTGTTGAGCCTCCGGATTCTGTCTGAAAGCGAAGCCGCATTGGGTCTACATGCGGATGCGCAGTCTTTTCTCGCTCAACCTTCTACTTCAACATGGCCTGATTCACCAAGCGCAACACATCACTCCACGGTGTCGGCCCTTCGTGCATCGAAAATACCGTGTCGACCTGAAGGTGCTCCCGTGCCACGGCCTGCGTCACTTCGTACATCATCTCGGGATCGGAAAGCGAATGATCCGGATTGAGCTGCAAGGTGTCGCTCGCGTAAAGCAACCGGTGCTGCGGGAAATACACCATGTATTGCCGCTCGGTCGCTGCGCCGCGCAGCGGATACAGCATCACGCGATTTGCACCCTGCCCGATCTGAAGCGGCCCGCCGACATCGATCCAATGCGGCACCTTGGGATGGCTCTGCAAGGTGTCAGGCCGCAGGCGATGCGCTGCGCTCACCAACCGATCCAGCAGTGGCCGGTTCAAGTCCAGGGCGTATACCGGCAACCCTTCTGCAACGGCTTCACGCACGCCGGCAACGTGTGGCCAGGAATCGGAGGTGCTTAGTACGCCCTTGATCGGCAGTTGCCCATACTCGCTATGCGCCTTGGCAAATACGCCCTGCATATAGCTCGGTGCGATCGGTGCCTCCAGCACGAGCACGCCATCATCTTGCCGGATCAACGTAGTATTCCATGAGCCTTGGAATAGCTCGACGCCGGGCGCCAGCTCCACGCGCCCCTTGTCACTGAATGAGCGGTTCCAGCCTTGCGATTGCGTACTCTTGGCGGCCATGGCCGCATCCATCACAAAGCGCTTTTCGTCGAGCAGCGCGTTGAATATCGGATGGAGTAGCTGTGTCGATGCATACAGGATGCCGTTGCGCTGGTCGATGCGATTGGTGGGGAAAACCACGCCCTGGACCACGTACCAGTGGTCGAAATAAATGCGTTGCTCGACATCACCCCAGGCAAACCAGAAATCGATTTCGTTGAAGGTGCGAGTGCGCTCTATCGCGTCGGGCAAATGGTTATACGCATTCAGCAGAACGCGTACAGGCGCGCCCTGCCACGTGAATTCAATCACCGTGTGCGGCGTGGCGCGCAGCCATTGCGAAGGCACATAGTGAAGATCTTTCGCCGCCGCGGCATTCAACAAAAGGCGCTCGGGTCCGAGTGCTAGTGCGTCGCGGGTGTCATCCAGATCAGACAGCCAACATGGCGAATCGCCCTGCTTCGCATGATAGACACAACCGTGAGGCGTAGCGACCAAGCTCATATCCTGATCGGCCTCAGGCAAATCGGCAGCGGGCCAGGTGGAACGCTCGTCACGGACCAGGCGTTGCCCCAGGAAATCAGTGCTCACTCGATCGCGTTCGTAAGCGCTGATAAAGGGTTCCTGCCGGGGCGATTCTTCGGACAACACTCTGTGGCCTATGGCCTCATAGCTAACGTTCCGAATATTGGCGAGACGTTGCCTGCCACCCATGGCGGCCATCGCCTGTTCGACGCAGGCTTTCGCATCAATCTGATCGCAACCGGGATGCTCGCCGCTTTTCAGTAAATCGCCATCACGCGGCAAGTCCGCCGCAAAGGCTGGCACGGCTAACGCCAGTGCAATCAAACTGGACGCCATCGAACAGGATAGGGTCGTGCGAAAAATGCTGCGATAGATGCGGCCTTGCATGCCTACTCACTCAGCGGTGCCCGGCGGGCGAATCCTACATACCGTACGCGTGCCTGTCTGTTGCGACACATGTAGGAAGTCACGCGTGCTTTTTTGACGTGAGCATTTTTCGGATCGCCGTGCAGTCTCACTTCATGAGACTGCATCCACCAACGACTGTAGCGATCACCTACCGCTACAACGACGTGAGCTATCGCGCCACTATCCCGTTTCTTCAATATCGCTGGCTTTACCCAACGAAATGGCAATGGCTGTTTCCCCAGGGTATTCGCCCTGGGGACCTTCACGATGCCGCTAATGCAGAGTGCCAGTCAGGTCAGCTTGTAAGAGGCGGCACCTGTACCAGCGAGGTTGCCGCCGTCAACGATCAGGTACTCCGGACGAATCGGCTTCTTCTCGAAGAAATTTTG
>JBARCX010000328.1:0-16376 GCA_049794535.1 Rhodanobacter sp. | reverse complement strand
ACGCAAACCCTTCAGATGCATGCTTGAGACTCAACTTCGATGGCTGACGATTCCTGTGGCTGACGCAGAAAGAGCAGCACGACAATCGCTGACAGCACCGTGATCGCTGTCAGCAGATACATCAGCCGTTGGAACGCGTCGCCATAGGCCGCCGTCAATTGCGCCTTATCGATTTGCGGCAACAGTGCACTCGCTTGCGACAGATTGCCGGTCGCCAGTCGCTGGGACGCTGTGCTCAGTTGTGCCATATCCGCTCCTGGCAGGAGCGCATGCAAGCGCGCCTGCAACAGCAGCACCAGCACGGCGCCCATCAATGCCAGCGCTATGCATTCGCCAGCCACTCGGGTCGTGCTGAAAATGCCGGTCGCCATGCCAGCACGCTCGTGCGGCACCACGCTCACTGACAACCCATCCATCAGGCCCCACGGCAAACCCGTGCCGATGCCAACCACCAACATCGGCATGGCCCAGACCCATACCGACTGACCCGGCGCAATGCGCGACATCCACAACAACCCTGCCGCCGCCAGCAGCAGCCCCATGCTCGACAACAGCCCTGCGGATATTCGGTGTGCCAATGCTGCTGCCAATGCCGGCACCACCAGCATCGGCAGCGAAAGCGTCATCAGCATCAACCCTGCATCCAGCGCACCATGACCTTCAATGCCGATAAAGCGAATCGGCAACATGATCAACAGCACCACGTAGCAATAGCAGGTGGCCAACGGCAGCACCTGCACGCCGACAAAACGACCGTAGCGGAACAGTGATAGATCGAGCATCGGCCTTTGCGCGCGACTTTCCACCCACACGAATGTCAGCATCCATGCTGCCGCGCCGCCTAACAGGCCCATCACCTGCACACTGAGCCAACCATGCGCCGGCGCCTGCATGATGCCGAAGGTAAACAGGGCCAGGGCCGCGGTAAAACTGATGCTGCCTGGTACATCGAGACCGATGGCATCCGGATCACGCGACTCGTGCATGCGCGGCAAACCAAAAGCCAGCGCGATACCACCCACTACCGCACCGGCGAAAAACGTCGAACGCCAACCGAAGGTTTCCACCAGAAAGCCGCTCAGCACCGGCCCAAACGCGAGACCTATTCCGAAGGTTGTGCCGAGCATGGCGAAAGCGCGTGGACGCTCTGCACCATGAAACTCCTGCGCTAAAGCCGCTGTGCCGCCGGCCAAAATCAGTGCGCCACCGAGTCCTTGAACTGCACGCAGCACGTTCAATCCGAGCAGGCCATGCACCAGCCCCAGGCATAGCGAGGCCACAACAAACAAAGCCACACCGAAGCCGAAAATCCTTTTGCGACCGTACTGATCAGCCAGCGTGCCCGCTGCCATCAAGCTACTGCCGAAGGCCAGCATGTACGCGTTGACTATCCAGTTAAGCGCCAAGGGACTACCGCCGAGTTCGCGCCCAATCGCCGGCATGGCCACCGCGCCACCAGTGAATCCGAGGGGAGGAATCAATGCAGCCAGACAGACTGCACCGAGAATGAGCCACCGTCCGGCGCGTGCGTCGGAGTGAGATTCGATGTGCATGGGGATTCCTGATCGAAGTGAGATACGCGTGCTTCAGGCGAAGGCGCGACGTAATGCGACAGCGGCCTCGTCCAGTGCCAACTCGGCGTCATCGAACAAACCGGTCATCAACAAAAAGCCGTGAATCTGTCCGGGCCAGCGCTTGAGTTCTACGGGTACACCCGCCGCCTGCATGGCCGCCGCATAAGCCTCGGCTTCGTCGCGGAGAATGTCGTACTCGGCAGTGAAAATCGTTGCGCTTGGCAGGCCGTGCAGCGCCGGTTCGCGCAGTGGCGAAGCGCGCACGTCAGCAGCGTCTGTTGCATCCGCTAGATACTGGCGCCAATACCAATGCATCCACGCTGCCGTGAAGCCAAAGCCGGTTGCCAACTTGCGATACGACTCGGTATTACCTGCCGCATCCAAAGGTGGATAGATCAGCAATTGATGTCGCAGCGACAGCCCCTCGTGCCGCGCCTGCTGCGCGAGTACCGCCGCGAGATTGCCTCCGGAGCTATCGCCAGCGACAGCGATGCGCGAAGCATCGCCACCTAGCTCGGCAGCGTGCCGGCATATCCAGCGCAATGCAGCGAGTGCATCGTCGACCGCCGCGGGAAAAGGTGCCTCCGGCGCCAATCGATAATCCACCGACACCACCAACGTACGTGCGCGATGAGCCAGGGCACGACAGATGTGATCCGTCTGCTCGGGACTACCGACGACAAAACCGCTACCGAAGAAATACAGTGTCATCGGCCATGCGCCTTCGCCCTCTGGCACATAGATCCGCAAACGCAACGGGCCGCCCTCGCCATCGATCAGGCGATCCTCGATACGTGCGACGGGATCGCCCGATTCGACGGGCGTCGGCATAGCAAAGATGGAGCGAAATGTGGGCGCATCGATGGTGGTGAAATCCACCATGAACTGAGCATCGAATGCCTCGACAAAGGCCCGTACTTGCGGATGGAGAGGCATCGCTGACTCCAGTGAGCGAGGGGAGAATGAGGAAGGTGTCGCACAGGCCGCAGACAAGGCGACTTAGCGAAATGCATGGTAGAAAGTATGTAATCGGCAAAAAATACCGATCCGATCCGTTATATACGGACAAAAACGCTCTAATCTGCCGCGTAGCATTGAGCCGGAATGAACCGCATGGACAAACTCACCGGCCTCGCCGCCTTCGTCCGCACCGCCGAAACCCAGAGCTTCGTCGCCGCCGGGCGGCTGCTTGGCATCACCGCCTCGGCGGTAGGCAAGAGCGTGGCAAGACTGGAGGAGCGGATGGGCGTGCGGCTGTTTCAACGCAGCACGCGTCGCATCCGGCTGACCGAAGAGGGTCGGCTGTTCTATCAGCGCTGCCAGCACATCCTCAACGATATCGACGACGCCGAAGCCGTGCTCTCGCACGCCGCGGAAGCACCGCGCGGACGCTTGCGGGTAAGCGTGATAACGGTCGGCTATCGTTTCCTGATGCCGGTGATGCCGGAGTTCATGCAGCGCTATCCCGAAATCGAGCTCGACCTGGATTTCGATGACCGCATGGTCGATGTGATCGACGAAGGACTGGATGCCGTCATCCGCAGCGGTGACCTGCCCGACTCGCGACTGATGGCCCGACGGTTAGGCTCGTTTCGCGCCGGACTCTTCGCTTCACCGGAATACCTTCGTCGACGCGGCATACCGCAACATCCACGCGAGCTGGAACGACATGCCTGCGTGCAGTTCCGTAATCAAACGAGTGGCAAGTTGCAGAAGTGGACCATGCGTATCGATCCAGGCGAGGCCGAGCCGCGCCTGCCGGTGAGCATGATCTGCAACAACATCGAAGCCCTGCTCACCGCCACCGTGAACGGCCTTGGCATTGGGTACATGCCAACCTTCCTGACCCGCGATGCCGTCGCCAACGGCGCATTGGTTCCGCTGCTCGACAGCCACATGATCTTGCAGGGTCAGTTCTGGCTGTTATGGCCGTCCAATCGCCAGATGTCGCCGAAGCTGCGCGTCTTTGTGGACTTTCTATGCGAGCGATTATTTACGAATGAAGAATGAGTGTTCGGGCCATCCATAGCACCGCTGTAGGGTATCCCCGACGATATCTCGGGATTTTTGGCTATCCGGCATCGTTATGACTTCAGCTAGACTGGCGCGGCTTCCGGGGGGAAGCATTAAGAGCCTGACAGGCTCTAAGCATTCAGGGGAACCAGAACATGCATGACGAGACACTTGCCTCGGGAATGTATTTTCCCGAACTCGATGTTGCGCCAACCGATACCGCCGACACGTCGAAGCACTTCGATTTTCACGGCAATGCCAAAGATTATTTTCGTATTTGGATCGTCAACGTTGCGCTAAGCATCGTGACACTGGGTATTTATTCGGCGTGGGCGTCGGTGCGCACGCGGCGATATATGTACGCCAACACCACGTTGGCCGGTTCGCCATTCGAGTACCTGGCCAAACCACTCCCCATTCTTCGCGGACGCCTGTTGACCGGCGCCATTTTTGCCATCTACGTCATCGCCGGACACGTCTCCACGCCCCTGCAGTTGGGCGCGGGCGTGGTGTTTGCCGCCTTTATGCCGTGGAGGATTGTGAAAGGCATGATGTTTCGCGCACGCTACTCGGCATGGCGTGGGCTGCGTTTCTTTTTCACGAGCGATTACGGCGGCGCCTATCAGTGGTATTTCGTCGTCTATATTTTGATGGGCATCCCTTTCGCGCTGATGGCCTTTCTGATCATTGGCGGCCACGCGTTTGTTGGATCACTCTGCTTTTTAGCCGGCATCGGCGGCCTTTATCCATGGATAAAAGGCAATCAGCAGTCATGGATGGTTGACCATCACTATTTCGGCGGCAAGTCGTTCCGCTTTCGCGGTGAAATGTCGGCTTACTTCAATGTGTATTGGCGAGCGATTGCTGTGGGGCTGGGATGGTTTCTGCCCACCATAATCCTGGTGGGTGGAGTGGGGGGTGTCATCGTGGAAATGCACGGCCATCAACCATTCAATCCGAGAGCCCCCTCCATTGGTTTTATCCTGGCGATCTACGCAGCTATGGCGCCGATGTATTTGGGCATATGGACGTATACGCATACGCGCATGACCAACCTGCTCTATAACCAGGCGCGGCTGGGGCTCTACTCATTCCGTTCCTCGTTGCAATACTGGCCCATGCTTGGCCTGTATCTCACCAACGCCCTCGCGATCCTTTTCTCGATCGGCCTGGCCATTCCGTGGGCGCGCATTCGCCTGGCGCGATATCGCGCGGCTCATCTGGAAGTCATCGGTGAGGGCGATCTCAACGACTTCGTGCGCGATGCCATGTCGCATGGCGAGGTGAGTGCCACCGGCACCGAGATGGACAGCATGTTCGGCATCGATATCAGCTTGTGATCACATGATCCCCGGCGTCTTTTTCGACGGGAAATCCAGTCGCGCCATCCACGTCAGCGTGTGGCGCGAAGGCGATAGCTTGCGATGGCGTGGCACCGGTAACGAGGGCGCCACACCGCTGTCAGTGATTGAGCCCAGTGCACGTGTCATCGGCGTGCCCTTTGTATTGCGCCTGCCCGATGACGCTCACATCCAGATCGATCACGACCTGTTGCCCGCCGACTGGTTTCCGCACAGCCATCGATTGGAACGCGTGGTGGATTGGCTTGAGCGTCGCTGGCCTGCTGCATTGATCGGCATTGCCGTAGTAGTGGTATCACTCGCTGGCCTGTTCGAGTTTGGCCTGCCGTGGGCAGCTGATCGGGTGGCGATGCATATGCCGCATGTGCTGGAAGTGGCCATGGGGCGACAATCGCTGGCCGTTCTCG
Source organism: Rhodanobacter sp. (assembly GCA_049794535.1). Taxonomy (GTDB): domain Bacteria; phylum Pseudomonadota; class Gammaproteobacteria; order Xanthomonadales; family Rhodanobacteraceae; genus JBARCX01. Next base: position 11,021 of record JBARCX010000328.1, on the reverse strand, counting down.
AGGGCAGAGTGTTGCTGCCCAGCCAACTGCCGCTTGAGCGTCGCCAGCATCTGCAGGAGGTATTCCAGCATTTCGTGACGGCCGTGCCCGACCTGCCGCCGGTACAGATCCGCTTTTATGCTTCGCCGCTCGTCGGGGCCAATGCTTTCGCACTACCCGATGGCACGGTGGTCTTCACTGATGCACTGGCCCGCATCGTTCCCGACGATCCGGCTTTCATCGCCGTCATTGCGCATGAACTTGGCCACGAAGCGCACCACCATATGCTGCGTCAGGTATTGCGCAGCTCCGGCGTGGCTATCGTCGCAAGCATGATGATGGGTGATGTCACTTCGATTGGCGGCGTGACCGCAGGCATTCCCGTGTTTCTTATCGATAGCCACTACTCGCGAAGCTTCGAGGAAGATGCCGACAATTTTGCGTTCCATGCGCTGGCTCAGCAGGGCATCGACCCGATCGCTTTCGTACACGCCATGCAGGCGCTGGAGCGAGCGCACCCTGAATTAAAGAATGAGCACGAAGCCCACTATCTTTCCAGCCATCCGCTGACTGCGGAGCGCATTGCACGCGCGAATGCGGCTTCGCGTGCATTTCAGGCCGTGCATACGAAGCATTGACTGGAGTGGGTACCACTCCAGTCGTCCACTCACTCGCGCAGGCGTGGCACCCCGTGCTCATCACGCTCTTCGATCGCAATCGGCTGCGTATCAATACGCGTGCCGCGATGATCCTGCGGCAACATCTCTACCGTGTCGCCACGAGTGAACGCCAACGCGTTGCGGTAGCAGCGTCGCGATTGATCCGGAAGATCCTGCCCTGCATAGGTATCGCCCAGCGCCTCCCATGCACCTGCACTGGGTGCGAGTGCAATCGAGCGATCCAGGTATTGACGCGCCTTGCCCCACAATTTCAGTCGCACACACATACGGCCGAGCGTGAGCAAGAGCGAGGCATCGTTCGGATGAGCGTCATACCAACCTTCGGCGCGACGCAGGCGAGCCTCGATATCTTCACCGCCGAGCGCGCCATAGGTTTCGACCAGCGATGTCGACCATTCGCGACGCAGCGCCGATTCGATTTCATCCATCGCCGGCAGAATTAAACCAAAGCTGGCAGCGCGACGGGCGTATGCATCGATCGCAGCGGGCACTCGGCGCTGTCCTTTCGGCAACTGCGACCACAGGGTGTTCAGCGCAGCGCCATCGGGCGTGGCATGGATCGTCGCGGTGAGCACTTTGGCCTCGAGCGCTGCGTAACCACGCGCACCGAGCGCACCGCTTTTCTGTAGTGGCTCCAGCGCCTCGCGTGCACGGCGGGTATCGCCGCTAGCCAGTGCGGAGAGCGCCAGTTCACGCCAACCGCCCGGGCTGAGCTTGCTGGTATCGGCTTCCGGCGTGAGCAAGGCAAGCGCTTCGGCAGGTTTGCCATCGCGACGCAGCACACGAGCGCGCAGCACACGGGCTGCACGGGGCGCCACTTGCGCCGCTTCATCCAAGGCTTCTAGCGCACGACCATGTTCACCGCGACGCGAAGCGGCTTCCGCTGCAACAAGCAAGGCCGGGCCACGTAATGCATCAAGACGCGAGGCGCGATTGAAATCGCGTTCCGCATCGCCGTGGCGGCCTTCCATCAACGCAATCAGGCCTTCGCCCAGGCGCTGCCGGCTAATACGCCGGTGCCGCTGCGAGAACGCACCGAACGGCCAGCGCAGCAAGCGCCAGGCGCTGGTGAGTAAAGCCCACGCCAAAAGCAGAATAACCAGTGCTGCGAGCACCGTGGTTTCGACCGTGTAGCCGCGCATGCGCACCAGCACATAACCGGGATCGACAGCGACCCAATGCCAGCCAAACGCGGCCAGCGCAGCAATGATCACCAGTAGCAGAATCCAGCGCCACAACCTCATGGCTTGGCTCCACCCACGGGCTCGGCCTTCGCCGGAGCATTCGTCGGTGTGCTGTTTGACGGCGTGGTGCCATCGACAGGCTTGAGTGCATGCACAGCGCGCAGATTGCGCAATTCGTTCAACGCAGCACCGAGCTGTACCGGTGTGGCCGGCTTGAGCTGATCGGTCAGCGAGGCCAACACATGTTGCGCCTGCTGGACGCTGCTGGCCTGGCTATCGAACTGCACGCCGAGACTTGCATCCGCGCGCTTGAGCGCGGCCGTTGCCGCGTCATTGTCCCAGGCCAATATCGCTGCCTGTGCTTGCGCCAGATCCAGCGCCATCAATTCACGCGCGAAACGCGCATCAGCGACGGCCAGCGGTGCGCCATTGTCGCGACGGATACTGATGACACCGGAGAGCGCACGACTGATGCGCGCCCACACACCGTCTTCCGCAGCCTGGCCCTGGGTATCCAGGGGCTTCAGTGGCAGATCGGCCACGGCATCACGCAGCTGCTGCAATGCGAGCAGCTGGCTATCGCGGTTGGCAGGCTGGCTCTTTTGCAGCGCTTCGCGCTCGGCATCGATGCTCTGCCGCACGCTGGAAAACGCATTGTCATTGACCGCCGCCAGAGTCTGGCTAGCCAACGCATACGCCGCTGCGGCCCCCTGCGCATCGTGGAACAGGGTGTAGCGTTCGTTGGCCATGCGCAGCAGGGATTCGGTTTCGTCCAGCAGCATCGCGTCGTGACCGGAGAGCGTCTTCTCGGACAATTTGCCGACAGCATCCTCGATCGCTCGCAAGCGGTCGCCCTGCCCCAGTAACTCCTCACGCAGCGAGCTGTTTACCTGATCGTCGTCACTGACCCGTTGGCGCAGCAACGTGCTTTCGTTGCTCACGCTGGACAACGTGCCCTGCAGCGCACCGACCTGTTGCTGCAGGCTAGCCACGGCATGACTGTCGGCAGCGTGATGTTGCCGTTGCTGCCACTGCTGCCAGCCCAGGTAGATGACCCCGGCAAGGGCCAACAACGCCAGCAACAGGGCTAGCGCGAGGCTGCCACCGTTCGTTCGGCGCGGCTGCACAGCTGCGGGCTTTGCCCGCATGGCATCGGAAGGCGCGCCCGTGGGCGCGGTACGGTCGTTGGAGAGATCGTCCTGGCTCATGCGCGACATGCTAACAGCCCATGCGCCGCACTTCGTAGGGTATTCGTGAACGAAACCTGCGCCCTGTCAAAACCGGGTCCGGCCCTGCGCCGAACCCGGCAAGTCGAAAAGTGCAAGAAACGCTTCAGCACCCGGTCTTATGCGTTACGGCTTCCAGGACAAGGTGACCGTACTGGCCGACGAGGCAATGTTGTAACTGCACTGCGGCTTCTGGCTGCCCACGTCGTATTCGTTGACCCAGGGCGGCGAGGCAATGCGGTTGTTGTTGATGTCGTAGACCTGGATGCTCGAATAAGTGATCGAGCCGCTCGCCGGCAATTGAGCACAGGAGCTCACGCTGTAAACCTCGTTCACGCCACCGAAGACCCAGCTCAAAGCAGCGTAGGGATCGGTATCGAGCGTCGTACTGCCGCCAGTGGTTTCATCAGTGGAGATGATGGCCCAGGTGGCGCAGCTCGGCCATGCACCGCAGGTCGATTTGGTATCGCCGGTGATCTGATCGCCAGCGGAGACGCTGATTGGATTGCTGTAGTACGTCGTGCCGCTGACACAGCAGTTCCAACTCGCCATGCTCCATTGCGGAAAATTGCTGAAGGCGTTCCAACCAAGCACCGGTTGCAGAATCGATTCCGCACTCGCCTCCGATTGCTCCATGCCCGGGAAGTAGTAATCAGTTTGGCTGCTTTGTTTGGAAGGCGCCGAAGGCACGACCCAACTGGCGACAATCCGGCCAATCGCAACGGAACTGCTGTAGTCGCTATCCATCACCCAGCCATTGATGGTCGGGGCTTTGCGCGCCCTGCTCGTCAGCGCGATGATGCTGCCGTTCGCTTCCACCCGCGTGCCGTCCGATGAGTAATGCGGCATCGTGCATGCGGCAGGTTTGCGTATCGTGCCATCCGCACGTTCGATGCTGCCATCCGTGTGCACTCGCTCATTCGCCTGTACCCGCTGCACGCAGGAGGCCGCGAAATAGCCATTGGGTGTAACCACGTAATCAGTGGGCACACCAGCGGGTCGCAGACTCGCATCGAGCATGCTCACGGTTCTTAACAAGGGTGCGGTGCTTAAGCTGTCCGCCGCTCGCGCACTGTTACTGGTGACGCCGAGCACGGTCATGGCAATCAACATCGACGTGCCCAACCACGATAAATGTCTATGGGTGAATGGATTCATAAATCGCACACTCCTCACTGATGGATGAACAAGTGCGCTCCATCGCATACGAAGGGTGTTCACCTAGCAAAGTGAAGCGGAGCGATTAAGTCGAAGGTGATCCCCTAATTTACCGTTCCTTGGCGTGTGCTTTGGTGCCCAAAGCCACGGCACTGTCGAAGCACCTGCGTGCAGCAGGCGTGAATAATTGGTGTAGCTCTCTTCACTAAAATTCGTCACTCACCGCTAGTTGTGCAGAGATGAGCGTCAAAAAAACCGAAAAATGCACATAAATGTGCCATGCGCCATTCATGAACGGCCATCTACGTCTCGACGAAAAATATGCCAAACGATTCATCACCCATGTTAACCACCGGCTTGAAATAGCTCATCAATAAAACATTTTTATGAATGAACTGAAATCACCAAACACTCTAACTTCGTAAAAAGCATTTGCAAACGCTTCTTTTGTTACCGAACCGAAGGATGCATAAGCCGCCGCCCGTGCCTTATCCATGCGTAAAAGTTCCACAAGTGATTTATATAAAACCAAGCGCATTGTGCGACCATTACCATCAACAAATGGATGATTCAACACCACAAGAGCAAATAAGCCAAGAATAAAAAAATATCTATTTCCACTAGACTTTGACAACTCAATCAAATGCGCCAAACGGCCCTTGAACTTAGCCGGTGAGTCAAAACTCATAACAGCGAATGAAGCCCAAGGGGCCTCGAGCGACGCTACAAGACAAGGACTTTTACGAAAACCGAAGCCATCACCAAATGCCAAGCCTATAGCTTCATTTAATTTTTAAATACAATTAAATAATGCATCCACCTTATCAAATCGTATAGTCCTATCAACTATAATATATATGTCATTGACATAAGCACCATTCGCATGAATATTTCGCCCAATGACACTATTTATACATACACATTCGTTGCCGGCCAGACCTTGAAAAATCAAAAGGCACTTCGGACTGCTTTAGTGCAAACAATAGATCATCAAAAAAAGTATCGGTGATCCTATATTCATCCGTTGAATACTTACTCATGTCCATATCTAAATTAGATCCTAAACCGCCGCTTCGAGAAAATCCTTTGAGCGCGCCGATACGGCCACACGTACCTGGGTAAAACTCGCCGTGCGGACGATCTCAGCCAACCGTTCACTACTAACCACCGCCACCGATCCACACAGCCGCAAGCGTGCAGGTAAGGGCAAAATTTCCAGCAGATTCTGCAAAGCCTCGGTACTCGATAGCAGCACGCGTGCATCTGTAGAAAGTTGCAATACGGCATCGACGTGACGCCGATCCAACCGTGGCAACGTACGGCGATACACGTGCAACTCGCGCAATTGCGCGCCACGCGCCACAAGCTCCTCACGCAACACGCCACGACCACCGGGTGCGCCAATCAATGCGACGTGTCGATCACGTAACTCCTGCAACGCGGCGAGTTCAAGCAGACCTTCGCTATCCTGTCGCTGCAACGGCGCCTGCGCTGTCACGCCATGTCGTTGCAATGCACGCGCCGTACCCTGCCCAACCGCCAATACGGTGGCGCATGTTTTCAGCGGCATTAATGCATGGGCATAACGCACTGCAGCCGGACTCGTGAATACCAGCAACTCATCTTGCAACGCAGCGGCAAGTTGCTCGCGTACGGCATCAGGGTTGTCCGCAGCGCGCAACGATAGGCCCGGCAACAACACCGGTACTCCGCCTCTTGCATGCACCTGTCGCACCAGTGCGGCAGCGGTGCCGGCCGGCCGAGTGATCACCACCGTGCGTCCGGCTAACGTGGCGTGCTGCGTTGTCGGCTGTGCTGTCACGCCTGTATTGACCTCGTTTCGCACTCATTACCGAGTGAATCCACAGTGTAACCTCTACACTTGCTCACCCCACCCGCACGATATTGGCCAATGGCTTCTCTGGAACAACGCGCCGCCGCGCAAGCACTCGTTACTTTCATCCACGACGGTATTCCGCTGGCACGCACCATGGCACTGCAGTTGGACGATTACGATGGCGATCGGCTCAGCCTGAGCGCACCGCTCGCACCGAACGTCAACGACAAAGGCTGTGCTTTCGGCGGTAGCCTGGTAAGCGTGATGACGCTCACCGGCTGGGGTTTGGTGGAATTGGCCTTGCGTCATCGCGGTGAAGATTGCGACGTGTTTGTCGGCGAATCGACCGTGCGCTATCTCAGCCCGGTGTGGGAGGATTTCCGCGCCGAGGCACAGCTGGCAGACGAGTCGAATTGGGCAACGTTCTTCGACACACTGAACTCCCGTGGCCGGGCGCGCATCGAGGTAACGTGCTGTGTGCCCGGCGCCGATGGCAAACCGGCCGCCACGCTGGCGGCGCGCTTCGTAGCCAAGCGTCGTGCACCTCAGGACGAGGAATAAGCTCCTTTACACCGTTTTACGACGCCCGACACGAGCCATGCGGAGACTTTGAGCAGGCTCGTACGGCAGAATGGGGCACTTTTTCTGGGGAGCCCTGCCATGCCTCGCATCACGTGTTTGCTTGTCGTGCTATCCGCGTTGCTTATCGGTGGCTGCGCCACAAGCAAGAAAAGCGACATGTTGACCACCACGCTTGCGGCTTACGCCAACGTCATACGCTGGGGCGATATCCAGGGCGCCACCAAGTACATCGACCCGAAGGTGCTGGCGAAAAACCCGCCTAGCCAGCTCGATCTGGAGCGCTTCAGTCAGGTAAAAGTGAGCGAATACGACGAAGGTACCGGCCCGGTGCCCATGGGCAATAACCAGGTGAGCCAGGCTGTGCAAATCGGCCTGATCAACCGCAACACCCAGGGCGAACGCACCATCGTCGACCATCAGGTCTGGCGCTACGACGAAGACTCGAAGCATTGGTGGCTGGAAAGCGGCCTGCCGGACATCACCCGGGACTGACGCCCCACATCGGGACACCTCACATCGAGATGTTCGGCTGAACCAGCTCGGGATAAAGGCCTCCAAGGCCGTATAATCGACCGTTTACCCAAACCCGCGCGGCCAAGCCGCGCCTGCGGACCTGCAATGAACGATTTCCTGCACACCCTGCCCCAGTTCATCGGCAACCACGAAGCACTCAGCGCGTTGTTCGTGATCCTGCTGTTGGGCGTCATCGTGACCCAGCTTGAGCCGCTGTTCCGCAAGTACAAGGAACTGACACCGGCCGGACTGACCTTGCTGATCAACCGCGAAAGCCCACTGCTGGTGGATCTGTCGGCCTACGCCGATTTCGAGAAGGGGCACGTGCCAAGCGCTAAACATGTAGCACTGAGCCAGTTCGATCCGGAACATAAGGATCTGAGCAAAGCGAAAGAACTGCCCGTCGTGGTGATGGACAAGGACGGCCGTGGCGCCGACAAGGCCGCACAGCGGCTGGTCAAGGCCGGCTTCGGCAAGGTCTATACGCTGGGTGGCGGTGTGCTGGCCTGGCAGCAAGCGCAGCTGCCCGTGGCCAAGGGCAAGAATTAAGAGCCCGCCTGGGCTGAGCTAACACTCGGCCCGTCGCCTTAAAGATCGGCGATACCCGCACGACCATCTAGAATCTGCGCCAGCACATCCGGCGCGTAATCGAACGAGTCGTAATACAGCCGGTCTTCCGGCAGGCCAGCATCGACAAACAGCTGGCGGCCAGCATCGATCATCGCTGGCGGACCACTCATGTAGACGTCGTAACCCGACAGATCAGGGTGGTCTTCCAGTACGGCCTCATGCACCAGGCCCGCGCGCGACGACGCGCGAGCGGCCTCCTCCGGATCGGAAATCACCGCCTGGAAACTCAGGTGTGGCGCCTCGTGCACCCAATGTGCCGCTTGCGCACGCATATACAGGTCTGCACCCGTGCGGGCGCCCCAATACACAGCCATCGGACGGCGTGTACCGAGCGCCAGGAAATGCTCGACGATGGCCTTCACTGGCGCGAAACCGGTGCCACCCGCCATCAAGATCATCGGCCGCTCGGCATCCTCACGCGGCACAAACGTGCCTTGCGGACCCTCGATGCGAAGGCGATCGCCCACCATCAGCGTGTCGCTCACCCACGAGGTGAAGCCACCACCAGCGACATGTCGCACATGCAATTCGATCGTGCCATCCGGCTGCGGCCCGCTCGCTATCGAGAATGGCCGGCGCCGGCCTTCGTCCAGCATCACATCGAGATACTGGCCGGGCAGCCATTGCAGGCGTGTCTCGCCGGGCGCAGGCAGCAGGCGCAGACCGATCACATCCGGTGCCAGCATCCATTTCTCGGCCACCTGCACATCGAGCTGGCGCCGCGCGATGTCCTCCACCGACGGTACTTCGCGTGCCTCGATCAGCAGATCGTCGACAGGCACCGCCTGGCACAGCAACACCGCGTGCTGCGCGCGTGCACCAGCACTCAGCGCCGTAGGTGGATTGCGCGGATACTCACAGTGACCCTCCAGCAGCGTCGCCTTGCAGCTGCCGCAGACGCCGGCGCGACACGAATACGGCAAGGCAATGCCGGCGCGTTGCGCGGCCTCCAGCACGGTTTCACCTGGCGCCACACCAAAACGGCGGCCGGAACTTTTGAGTGTGACGTTAACCACTGAGTAATGCTCTGATCGATTCAGCATTGTCGCCGCGATGGCAGTCGATCGACAATGCGGACTCGCCACGCAGGATTCAACCATGGCCATCTGGAAACAAGACACCGACCTCGCCCGCCTCAATGGTTGGAGAGCCAACACCATGATCGAGACGCTTGGCATATCGATCACCGCCGTTGGCGATGACTGGGTGCAGGGCACCATGCCAGTAGACCATCGCACACACCAACCGTACGGTTTGCTGCATGGTGGTGCCTCGGTTGCGCTGGCCGAGACCTTGGGCAGCATCGCCGCGATGCTTACGCTCGACCCCACGCAAGAACTCGCCGTGGGCCTCGACATCAACGCGAACCATGTCCGGGGCGTGCGCAGCGGTATCGTTACCGGCACGGCGAAGATGCTGCACCTCGGCCGCACGACACAGGTGTGGGAAATCCGCATCGAGAACGAGGAAGGTGCGCTGGTGTGCATCTCACGCATCACCATGGCGGTGATTCCGGCAAAAGCGGCTGGACCGCGTTGAACCACGACACGTTGAATCAGACCACATCCAATTTAGACACCCCGTATGCCGGGCTGACCCCGGATCTCGTGCTGGACAGCATGACGGCCTGCGGCCTATGGCCTGACGGCCGCCTGCTTGCGCTGAACAGCTACGAAAACCGGGTATGGCAAGTAGGGCTGGACGACGCATCACCCGTCATTGCGAAGTTTTACCGCCCCGGCCGCTGGAGCGATGCCGCGATCCTAGAAGAACACGCATTTGCGCTGGAACTGGCAGCCGATGAGTTGCCGCTGGTCGCACCACTGGTTTTCGGTGGCCGTACGTTGCTGCATCACGGTGGCTTTCGCTATGCACTGACGCCACGTCGCGGTGGCCGCGCACCTTCGCTGGAATCAACCGAGCAACTGGAGTGGCTAGGGCGATTGATCGCACGCATGCACACCGTCGGCGCACGCCAGCCATTCGCGCAGCGCGGCCGGCTCGATCGACCCACGTTGATCGAACAACCGATGCGTTCCGTACTCGCTTCGTCGCTTTTGCCGGAATCACTGCAAATGAACTATCGCGCCGCTGCACAGCGCCTCGATGCGGCGGTGGCTGCACGCTTCGAAGCCATCGGTCCCGTGCGCCAGCTACGCCTGCATGGCGACTGCCATCCCGGCAACGTGCTGTGGACCGATGCCGGCCCGCACTTTGTCGATCTCGACGACGCACGCATGGGCCCTGCTGTGCAGGATCTGTGGATGCTCGCCAGCGACGAACACACGATGACGGCCTTGCTCGACGGCTACCAGCAGTTTCGCGATTTCGATATGGGTGAGCTGGCGCTGATCCCTGCCCTGCGTGCCATGCGTCAGCTGCATTACGCCGGCTGGATCGCCCAGCGCTGGCTTGATCCAGCATTTCCTGCGGCCTTTCCGTTCGCCGCCGAATCGCGCTGGTGGGAACAGCACATCGCTGATTTGCATGAACTGGCTGATGAACTCGAATGACCTGAAAACGCGGCAGGAAAGGCCGCCACAACATCTCAACCATTTCTTTCTTTTGGAGTATTGAATGCGCCTGATTCTGTTCCGCCTGATCGGCATTCTCGAAGTCGGCGGCGGCTTGTACGGTATGGCGTCGATGCTGCATCGGCTGCTGCCGCCAGGACCGTTTCACACTGCACTGCCAGCGTTGATTGCCTTCGCCCTGTATGCATTTGTACTAGTGGCTGGTGTGCTCTTGTTGGAAGGCAGTGATCGCGGCGTCCACTTATCGAGCATCGCGCAGTTGCTTCAGCTGCCGTTGATTGCCACGCCGATCTTGAGTTATGGCTTATATTGCGGCGGGTTCATCAACGTATTCGCTACGCTGCATTTGCCTCCGCATTTAGCGCTGGATTGGCACTTTGTTAGCGAGGGTTTCGTGCTTGCGTTGGCGGGGCCAGCGGTGTCGCGGCTGGGCATTAATCTGCTGGCGTTGTTGTCGTGGCTGGCGCTTAGGTTGCGTTGAGCGCGTGTCGTCTCTGGAATTTCTTGAAGGCAGAGATGAGGCTCAATCTGTCTTATCGCGACTTGGCTCGCTGCACCCGAAAGAAGTCCCGGTGGGACGGTGGGCGTTTCGACCACCTACCGGCGACGCCTGCGCTGGTGCTTCTCGCTCGTCGTCCCTGCGTAGGCAGGGGCCCAGTGGCGTTGTCGCCTGATTGTCGCGTTATCGCTAGTGGGTT
>JBARCX010000327.1:0-9161 GCA_049794535.1 Rhodanobacter sp. | reverse complement strand
GCACCTGCTTCTCAGTCAGCGTGCGTTTGGCGCGCACGATGCGTTGCGCCACGGTCGGCTCCGGTACCAAAAACGCACGGGCAATTTCGTCGGTGGTAAGGCCGCCGAGCAGGCGCAGGGTAAGCGCGATTTGCGCCTCGCTGGAAAGCACCGGATGACAGGCGATAAAGATCAGTCGTAGCAGGTCGTCGCCAATGTCATCATCGAGAGCATCGAAGTTAGGCATGACAAAAGGTTCGCTGTCCGGATCCAGCACCGCATGCTTGCGCTCGATCAATTGGCGTCGCCGTAACAGATCAATCGCGCGGTGCTTTGCCGTGGTCATCAGCCAGGCTCCCGGGTTATCCGGAACACCCGACGATGGCCAGCGCTCCAGCGCAGTAACGAGTGCGTCCTGCGCCAATTCTTCGGCGAAGTCGATGTCGCGTACCACGCGGATCAGCGCTGCGATCAGCCGTGGCGACTCAATGCGCCAAACGGCCTCGATGGTGTGATGGGTGTCGGTCGTCGCCATAACGACCGATCACATCATTACTACTGCACGCGCGCAAGGGCATAGCTGCCATGGGGCAAATGATGGGGTCGCACAGCCTAGGAAGGCTGAGTCTGGGCGCGCAGGCGCGCTTCCTGTTCGCGTAGGTGGGGCGTGAGTTCTTCGCCAAAGTCTTCTGTCTCGAATAACGGGCGGATTTCGATCTCAGACTCACCTTCGAACGGGGCGGGGCAGCGACGTACCCAGGCGATGGCCTCATCCATCGACCGTACCTGCCAAAGCCAGAAGCCGGCAATCAGTTCCTTAGTTTCGGCGAACGGGCCATCCATCACATGGCGGGTAGTGCCGGAGAACTTTACGCGGACACCCTTGGAGCTAGGGTGCAAGCCTTCTCCGGCCAGCATTACGCCGGCTTTCACCAGCTCCTCGTTGAATTTCATCATGTCGGCCAGCTTCTCGCTCCGCATCACGCCGGCTTCGGACTCTTGGGTGGCCTTGATCATCACTATGCAGCGCATCGTCGTTATCTCCAAAGTGGGTTTGAGTGATGAGCCTGTGGCTGGGCAATGAGCGTTGCCTGGCTCTGTCATTGCGACGAACGGGAGCGTTTGAAATCGACAGGGGTACTTACGCGGGCTAACGGAAGCGTAATGGTTGGGAGGAGTATGCTGAGCCGTTGCACCGTGACGCGGTGCAGTCCGATATCCCGGACCCGCTTTCTATCCTGCTCCGGGCAGACCCGCCTTTGGGTCGTCAGTTTCCGGAGGTCTTCGATTATGAGTGTGATGCAGTGTTGGCCTCGGCCGTCATTGACGCCCGGGCAATGGTGTGCGCTTCGAAGCATCAGCGATGTGGCCTCTCTGCGTGTATGCGATCTTGATTGCATGCCCGTCGATGTCAGCCGACTGACGGATGAGAAGCTGGTGCGGATCTTCGGGTTACGGATACGAATGACACTGCTCGGTGCGGCTGCATTGTGGTATCACCGTGCTAACTAGCTTTGCTCGCCATCGCATCGGCGTTCGCTGGCATATGGGCCGGCATGTTTCCTTTTCAGGGATTTACTGATGGCTGCGACGATTGCTGGTACGACCACCGTGCGCTACTGCGGTTACTTGATCCGCTGTCACGGCGAAAGCTTCACCGTGATGCTCGCTGGTGATGAGGTGATCCACCAGCCGTATCCAGGAGCGCAGAGTCGATTGGGCAACGACGGACTCGGGCCGTGGATATTGGAGCAGGCCAAGGCATTCATCGACGCACGGCGGGCCGGCAAACTTTAATCGTTAGGCCGCACTACGGCATGCTCGGTGCGCGCGTATTCGGCTGGTGAGCGTCCCACCAGTTTGCGAAAATCGCGAATGAAATGAGCCTGGTCGAAATAACCCAGGTTTAGCGCTAAGTCGGCCCAAGCTATCGGCTCACCTTCCTGTAACTGCGCTATCGCTTCGTGCAGGCGGTAGCGGTTGATTACCCATTTCGGGCTAATGCCGACGTACTCCCGGAACAGACGCTGCAAGGCGCGCTTGGTCAGTCCTGTGCGTTCAGTCAATTGTTCTACCGTCGTGATGCTGCGATCGTGGACGATGCTGGCGACCAGTGTGCTCACCCGGTCGACGTTGGCATCTGGCGTGGGCCGATGAGTGCACAGGAAGGGATCGACGATGGCCATCATGGCATCGATGTCTTGGCACCCAAGCACCTCATTCCCCCATGTTTCTGAGCCTGTGCCAAACACCTCCGACACGGCGCACGAGCGATCCATCAGTGTGGATACCGGAGCGCGCAGGAACGGATGAAAACCACCGACTTTGAACTTGATGCCGAACACCTGGCTGCGGCCTTCGAGCAGGCGGGTGAAGCGACCAGTATGGACGCCATAGATGCGTGTTTGCTCCGGTTCGATCACCAAGTGCACGTTCGGATGTGGGAGGGTTTCCTGCAACTGTGCCGGCAGTCCGCGCAAATCCCATGCAACGTACCAGTAGTGCTCGATCAGGCTGGCGAGTGCCGAAGAAGGCGCGCGGCGGACATGCTCAAAGCTTCCCGCGCCGAGATGCTGCCGCAGCACGCCACGTGGTTTGCTGGGATCTCCTGTCACCGTAAATCCTGTCGAATGGCGTGTCGCGTTTTTCCAATCATCCGCAGGGTGGCTTGGGCTGGAATGGATCCATGAATACCGCGATCATCGCAGAGGAGTGCCGGCTATGGCGCCACGATATGTCACTTTAGCCATCGCTGCGCTCGTTTGTGTCGCGGTGCAGGCGTTACCTATGGAGACGAAGACCATGCATGCCACTGGGCCATTTGAGGTAAAGCTGGAGCCGCAATCACCCATACCCACCATCGCGGCAGCAGGTATTGGTCGTATGACCATCGACAAGCAATTTCATGGTGATCTGGAAGCGCACAGCCTGGGCGAGATGTTGGGTTTTCGCACCGAGGTGCCGGGTTCGGCGGGGTACGTGGCGATGGAACGAGTCAGCGGTACATTGCACGGTCGTCATGGCAGCTTTGTTTTACAGCACAGCAGCACGATGGCTCATGGCGTGCCGACACAATCGGTCACGGTCGTGCCGGATTCGGGAACCGATGAGCTCACTGGGCTCGCCGGTTCGATGACCATCCAGATCGAGCAGGGCAAGCACGCTTACTCTTTCGACTACACCTTGCCCTGAGCTCGTTGCCCCGGGTCAGGCGGGTTCACTCCGTAGCCGGCAGCAAGGTCAGCGTGTGTTGCGTGGGTCCCGGTAGCAATGGTGTCGGGCGGCCTTGTACCCAGTCGCTGTGACCTGCTCCGAAATAGGGCGATAGTGGGTTGTCGCTTTGGCCGCCGGGCATTTCGAGGGTGCCTTGGGCTTCGTGACCGGGGGCAACATCGAGTCGCTCGGAAGCACCAAAGCCCGGTGCCGCCACACGCGGCATATTGTGATCGCCGGGCAGTGGCTCATCGGGCATGTCGATGAAGTGAGAGAGAAAGCCGGGTAGGGCCGCTGCCAGTGGATGGTTGATGCCGGCGCGGTTAACCTCGCCCCAGGTACGTGCGGCTAGTCCGCCAGGCTGCTGTCCTAAGGTGTCGGTCACTTTGTGTGCGGCGTCAACCAATAACGCGTGCCAGTTCGGATAGCTTGGATCGAGCAGGTGGGTGGGTTGTTGGTTAATCAGTGCCCAGACGGCCGCTTCAGGATCGCCAGGGTGCGGCCAGACAAAATCGGGATGGCGCTGTTTTACCTGCATAGCGAAGGGTGCCAGCACATCCATGTGTACTTGCTGGCGGAAGGCGCGTACCAGCCGATAGTCGACACTATCCACCGCGGCATGGCCGCTCCAGTTGGCGGTGAGTTGGCGCAAGGTTTCTAGCGCGGGATCGTGGGTATTGGCGAGTGTGGTTTGCAGCAACTGCTGCCAGCGTGTGAGTAGCACGGCGCGATCGTCGAGCTGGATATCGAGCATGTCACCGGGGGTAAAGCTGATGCGGTTATGCAGATCGTCGCGAATTTGCTGTGCGCGAGCCCCGAGGTCATGCCCACCATTGCCGAGCAAGGCAAGTGCATCGCCGCCGACCGTGCGATTGTTGGCCGTCCATAGCCGCCCATCGGCGGGGTTCTCAATGCGTGGATATTGTTCGGGCGTGGCCCAACCGACCCAGCCCGTATCCGGTTGTGACCAGTCAGCCGGGAGCTGTGGATTGAAGCCGATGCGTAGCGGAATGGAGTTACCCGCAATGGTCCAGCCGATATGCCCGGCGTGATCGGCCACCAGTAGATTTTGTGGCGGAATGCCCATCGTAGGCGCCAGATTCAACGCGGCGGATACGTCGGTAGCATTTTCCAATGACATGAGGTTGATGTTGTAGGCGCGCGGTAGGTCGCCGATCCACGCCAAGGCCAGCGGGGTGCCATCGGTGTCTTTGGCCAGGATCGGCCCCCATTGGGTGTCTTCTACTTTCAATGTGAAGGGTGGGGCTCCCTTCACACGGATGGTTTCGTCATGGATCTCCATGTTCTCCCAGCCGTCCTGCACTTTGTAACGATGGGAGTCGGCCGGATCGCGCTGTACGCGCACCCAGTCCAGCCAGTCGCCATAGCTGTTGGTAAAGCCCCAGGCGATTTGTCCGTTGGAGCCGACCACGATGGCGGGTGTGCCGGGCAGACTGACGCCGTTGATGTCGCGCTTGCCGTTGGGTGCCGTGGGGTCGGGATACTGCAAACGGGTACGGAACCAGATGTTCGGAACGCGCAGATTCAGGTGCATATCGTTGGCTAGCAGCGCTGCACCACTTTGGGTGAGCTGGCCGGCGAGCGCGAAGCTGTTGCTACCGGGATGGCGGGCATCCAGGGCGGGCGCCAGTGCTGCAGCGAGTTGTGCGGCATCGACATTCGGGGCGGGCGCATGGATGGCAGGGTGATGCAGGTCGTAGATGTCTGCGTCGGGGATGACGGGTGGTTGCGACAGTTCACCCTGCAGCGGTGCCTCCCAGTCCGGATCGGGGGCAAGCAGAAAATCGACCATGGGGTCGGGCAACACGGCGCGCATTTGTGCGATGTGCCGTTCGCGGGCATCGCGGCCGTCGTCATTCAAGTCCAGGTACATCGCCGCAATCACGAGTAGGCTGTCTTCTGAACGCCACGGTTGTGGCTTCGTGTTTAGCAGCAGGTATTCCCAGGGCCGCACACGCAGGTTAGCGATGCCGGCGTTGACGCCATCGCGGTAAAGATCCAGCGCGTGCTTCTGCGCGGGCGACAGTTGCGCATAGGCGGCGGTGGCGACCGCACGGAGACGATGGCGACGATGTTCGATATCGGTCTTCAGCGCGGCGGGGCCTACCAGTTCAGACAGCTCGCCAGCGGCCAACCGGCGCATGAGATCCATTTCGAAGAAACGTTCTTGCGCGTGCATGTAGCCGAGTGCAGCCGTGATGTCATCACGCGATTGGCCGGTGAAAGTGGCTGTGCCCAGCGCATCGCGGCTGATGCTTACGTTGTGGATCAGCCCGATCAGTGGTTGTTGGCCGTCGAGGCGAGCGCGGCTGCCAGCCAGCAGCCACCAGCCGGTGGCGAAAGCACCGATCGCCAGCAATGTGATCAGAAGCAGTAGCGCGCGCAACCAGCGTAGGCGTTTGCTCATGGGATTCGTTCCATTGAGTTTGGCCATGGGGCGCAGTGCCATGCCAGAGGAGCTGCGGAGTGGTTATACGCAAGCCCATGGCGCGCCGTGAAATTCATTGATCACTGAACACCGCGAAGATGCCTGCGTACGGTTTGACCATGAAGGTGGGCGCGCCGGTGTAGCCGTCACCGTCGACATAGAACTGCGAGATGGTGCCGTCCAGATACAGCGCATCGCGGCAACCGAGCTTGTCGCGGAATAGCTGCGCGAAGGTATAAAAACTCACCGGCGTCTCGCTTACCGCAAACACCACTTCATGCGGGGTTTTCGCGCATACGCCGCTGCGCCATTTCAGGCTGTTCGAGTCGTCGATGAATTGCGGGTTGATCTGGCCGTCGATCAGCAGCATCGGGCCGGACTGGGTGGCCCACCGCACACTCTTGCCGTCCGCCTTGAAATCCGCGCTGGTGCGCACTGCAGCATGGCCATCCGGATAGATCGCGAACACGCCATTCGGTTGCAGCGAAAAGTTGCCGGATGCGGGGTTGCCGCGAGCCATATTCAATGGAACCAACGTCTTGCCGTTTTCCACATACAGGCCCAGCGGTGCGAACTGGCGATCGTAGATGCCGGCATTGGCGGCAAACAGCAGCCGTTGCCCGCGTGCCGAACCCCATTGGCGTAGCGTGTCGATGGTGCTGTAGGCCTCGGAGCTGTCGGGATCTCGCCAGTGCAGGCTGAGCGGTTCACGTCGCAAATCGAGTGAAACGATATGGAAATTCTGGCTATTGAAGCCCAGTTCGCGGCTGTCCAAGGCCTGTGCCTGTGGCGTGCAACCGCCGAGCACACCCAGCAGCGCCAGCAATAGCGGCAGTAAATGGCGGCGGAGCGGATAGAGGGGTGCATGCGCGGACATGTGACGATGGTCGCTGCCCGCACGTGGCAGATGCAAGACCTTAGAGCCTGTTTGATATCACTTAGACATTCTCTTAGAGGCAGTATTCAGGAGAACCGCTTAAACTCCGTCGTTTCGCCTGCGCCGCTAACCACTGCCATGCCCTATACGCCTATTGTCGCTACGCTCGGATATGTGCTGTCGCCTGACCGCCGTCAGGTGCTGATGATCCACCGCAATGCGCGGGCGGATGATCAGCATCTAGGCAAGTACAACGGTCTTGGGGGCAAGATGGAGTCGGGGGAGGATATTGCCGACTGCATGCGCCGCGAGATCCGCGAGGAGGCTGGCATCGAGTGTGAGTCCATGCGGCTGCGTGGCACCTTGAATTGGCCGGGCTTCGGCAAGGATGGAGAGGACTGGCTCGGCTTCATTTTCATCATCGATCGTTTCAGCGGTACACCGCACACCACCAACGCCGAGGGCACGTTGGAGTGGGTGGAGTGCGAGCACTTGATGGAGCTGCCGATGTGGGAGGGCGATCGCCACTTCCTGCCGCTAGTGTTCGACGGTGACCCGCGCCCGTTCCACGGTGTGATGCCATACAAGAACGGCCGTATGCATTCGTGGTCGTATACGCGGCTCTGAGTGCGGTATTCAGGTCACGCGGCGCAGTGCCAACACTGCGTTGAGCCCACCGAAGGCAAATGAATTGCTGATCGCTGTGCGTACCGGCAGTTCGCGCGCCTCGTTCGGCACGTAGTCGAGATCGCAGGCCGGGTCGGGGCCGAGGTAGCCCAGCGTGGGCGGTACGATGCCGTCGTGCAGTGCACCGATCACCGCGATCAGCTCCAGTGCACCGGCGGCGCCCAAGGCATGTCCATGCATCGGTTTGGTCGAAGAGATCACCAGTTCACGGGCATGTGCGCCGAACACACGATGGATCGCTCGTGTCTCGGTACTGTCATTAGCGACCGTGCCGGTGCCATGCGCGTTGATGTAGTCCACCTCATCGGGTGATATCTCACCATCGCGCAGGGCGGCGTTCATGGCCGCGGCGGAGCCAATATCCGATGGCGCTGCGATGTCACCGGCGTCCGAGCTCATACCCGTGCCTGCCAGTTCGGCCAGAATCGGGGCGCCGCGCGCCTGAGCTTGCTCCAGTGTTTCCAGCACGAACATGCCTGCACCTTCACCCAGTACGAGGCCACGCCGGCCGGCACTGAAGGGACGGCAGGTATCGGGCGCGAGCACGCGCATGGCTTCCCACGCGCGTAGCGTGCCCAGCGTGATACAGGCTTCACTGCCGCCGACCACGGCCGCGTCGACCAGGCCGGAGCGAATCATCATCGCGGCTTGCGCAAACGCGTGGTTCGACGAAGCACAGGCACTAGCCACGACGAAAGCAGGGCCGGTGATGCCATGCATCATGCTGATCTGGCTGGCCGCTGCATTCATCATCATGCGCACGATGCCTAGCGGGTGGAAGCGGCCGGCATGCTCGCCGTAGAGCTTCTCGTATTGCTCGCCACGCGTGGTCTCGCCACCTGCGCCGCTGCCAACAACGACTGCCGTGCGCGCCGCACGCTCGCCTTCGAAGCTCAGCCCGGACTGGCGGATAGCCTCGCCGGCCGCGACGAGCGCGTATTGGCTGACTGGGTCGAGCATGGACAGCCGGGCGCTATCGAAATAATCGGCTGGCTCGAAGTTGTTGATCTCGGCGGCGATACCGCCGTTGCGTAGCTGGCCCGGCAGGATGTGGTGGATCGGGCCAATACCGCTGCGGCCCTCACGCATGGCCTGCCAGACGTCGGGGGCATTGTGGCCGAGCGCACAGAGCGCGCCCATGCCGGTGATGACTAGGCGGCGCATGGTTTCAGTCGGCGTCCTTCTTCAGTGCCAGCTGACGCTCGATCGCTTCGACCAGGTGGCCAACCGTGCCGGTCTCAAAATCAGTGTCTTCGTTCGGCAGATCAATGCTGAAGTGCTCTTCGATATCGAAAATCGTCTCAATCGCATCCAGAGAAGCTACGCCCAAGTCCTTCAGGGTGGAGTCCGTCTTGATCGTGGCGATATCGATTTTTGCCTGCTTGGCAATGATCTCGAAGGTTTCCTGTTGCACATTGCTCATGGTCACTAATCCTAGAATGGCCGGTCACGGCAAGACTGACGAACTGCCAGAGGATTGTCCAGACGGCGCGTTGCGTGGAAAGTGACTACGATGCTGCGCTCGCTATCTTTCACGAATCTTGTGCGAAGCGGCTCGTGCTGAATGGTTGTATGACAACGTTTTGTGTGGCTGCTGCCGCATTACACTAGTGGCCGACATTTTGTGGAAGGCCCGCGTGCGGTATATCAATCAGCTTGAGCCGGATGCCTTGATCACCCGGTTCGCCGAGCATCCTCCCTTGGATTTCCAGGTGCGTGAGGCCGCTGGCACGCCAGCGTTCGTCGCTCCGTTCGATCTGCTGACGACGGCGGATGACGACGTGCGCCGTCGCGTCACCGCATTACCTGGCTATCGCCACTGGGGTCGTTTGCTGCGCTGGCGTACGGCCTTTGTGGGCACGACCGTGTCCGAATATGCCTTGTTTCCGCGCGATGCCGATCCGTCGCAATTGCCACAAGCGTTGCGCGAGCAGTTGGGCCGGGGCCAACGGCTGC
>JBARCX010000326.1:0-9059 GCA_049794535.1 Rhodanobacter sp. | reverse complement strand
CCTTCAAGATGTAATCGCGAAAGATCTCCTGCGATTGCGGATGCGCATAACGCTGGTTGTAAGCCGTGCTGGTGACTACTGCGACCAGATGCTGTGATGGCATCACAAACACGTAGTTGCCACCGTTGCCCGACATCGCCCATGCCGGTTGATCGACACCCTTCACCGGAAAACGGAAACGCCACCAGAAATAGCCGTAGTCCGCGTCATCGCGGGCCTGCGCATGCGGCGTCAACATCGCATGCGTCCACGCGGCTGATATCACCTGATGCCCTTGCCAACGACCATCATCCAGCGCCAACTGACCGAACTTGGCCAAGTCACGGCTACGGTAGCGCGTACCGCCGCCCCCCATGCCGATGCCCAAGGGCGAGGTATTCCAATGCACCTTGCTGATACCTAGCGGTCGCTCCAGCACGTCGGCGGCAAATTCAGCCAAGGGCTTGTGTGTTGCACGTTCGATCACCGCACCGGCGACGAAGGCTCCTGCCGTGCAGTACGAGAACGCACGCCCGTAGGGGCTGTCCTTGGGTTTATTCATCCACGGCGCGAAGCCCTTGATCGGCAGATCCAGTGCGAATTGCAGCCAGTCTTCGCTGACGTACATGCGCTCCTCATGGCCGCTTGAGAATTCGTTCTCGTCGTTGCACTCCCATAACGAACTCATCGTCAGCAGGTCTTCCAGCGTCATCGCCTTCTTGCGCGGGTCGGGATGCTGCCAAGGCTGCTTGTCGGGAAAGTAGTCATAGACGCGAGCCTGCACGTTTGGAATCAGCCCGCGATCGATGGCCGCACCGGTCAACAACGCGGTGACGCTCTTGCTTGCCGAGCGGATATCGTTGAGCTGATCGGGACCGCCGCCGTTGAAATAGGCTTCGTAGAGCAACCGGCCATCCTGCACCACGACAATGCTGGTGATGCCCTTGTAGCTGCCATCGGCCACCTTGCCCTCCAACGCGGCGAAGCGGGATAGATCCCAATGCGCAGCGCGGGCATCGGCCACCGTCCAGCCATCGTCATGATGCACGGGTGGTTGGTAGTCCGTCGCCGACAGCGGCAGGGCTAGGCCGACCAACAAGCCGGTCAGGACTAAACGCGAAAGTATCGATGGCATGCGGTGTTCTCCGTGAGGTCAAAGCGGAGACACCTGAGCAGGTCGCTCAATGAAGCGCCTGAAATGCGAATGAAGAATTATGAAAGCGCGTTGTTATGCGCTTTCAGGCGTTCGCCGGAGCGACTCGTCAGCTTTAACGGTTACCGGAACGGCTGACGGCACCATTCGACAGGCCGGCTCATTGGTGCGCTGGAATAACGCATGTACCCATTCGATGAAGGCCTGCACGCGCGCCGACAAATGCTTCTTCTGCGGGTAGACGATCCACACCGGCGAGCCGGTGCAGATGGTGTCTTCCATGATGATCTGCAGCTTGCCCATCGTGATGGCGCAAGCGGCCAGCCAGTGCGGCACCTGGATGATGCCCAGCCCGGCCATCGCGGCCTGAATCACCGACTCGCCATCATTGATCAACAGATGCGCGTCGATATCCAACGCCAGCCGGCCATCCGGCGTATCGAACTGCCACTGATACGGGCGACCACTGGTGGGATAGACGTAGTTGATGCAGCGGTGCTGTGCCAGCTCCTCGATGCTGCTCGGCGTGCCATGTCGCTCGAGGTACTCCGGCGCGGCGCATAGCACATTGCTGAAGTAACCGAGCTTGCGCGCGATCAGGTTGGAATCTTCCAGATCGCCCATGCGAATCGCGCAATCGATACCTTCTTCGATCAGGCCGCTGTTGCGGTCGCTCATCGACAACTCAAGCCGGATATCCGGGTACTGCGCCTCGAAATCAGCCAGGTTTGGAATCAATGCGGCACGGCCCACCGATATATTCACCGCCACCCGCAGCTTGCCGCGCGGCTTGATACGAGCATAGCCGAGCGCCTCCACCGCCTCGCCGAGGTCGGCCAGGATCGCCTTGCAGCGCTGGTAGAAGGATTCGCCATCGTCGGTAAGCCGAAGCGCGCGGGTAGAGCGGAACAATAACCGCACGCCGATCTGCTCTTCCAGCCGCGAAACCGCCCGGCTCACGCCCGACGGAGTCATGCCCAGCTGGGTCGCCGCGGCCGCAAAACTTTTCGCCTCGACCACGCGAACGAAGCTTGCTATTGCTGAGAAGTCTTCCATACCCGTCATTATGCGGTCATTCATGACTCAGAGTCACGAGTGGCATGCGCAAGAAACGGATTTACTGTACCGTTTAGTATTTATATTATCCCGCTCCCATCGTGCTGCACCGCCGCACGACCTCCACTCAGTAGGGAGCGTGAAGATGAAGAAGCAATTATTCATAACCGGCCTTGTCATTGCCGCGACAGCCGGTAGCTGGGCCCTGCTGGGCAATCGTCCAAGCCATGCCCAGACTGTCGGCGCTGGTGGCCCCATGGATGTCACCGTCGCCCAGGCCCTGCTGCGCCCGGTCAGCGATAGCGCCGAATTCACCGGTCGGCTGCAGGCCGTCAATGCCGTACAGGTACGGCCACGTGTCGGTGGCTACGTGGACTCCGTGGAGTTCAAGGAAGGCGCCCTGGTCCACAAGAACGATGTGCTGTTCCGCATCGACCCGCGCCCGTTCCAGGCCGAAGTCGACCGCCTCGCCGCCAACCGCGCCCAGGCCCAGGCCGAACTGAGCTTGGCCCAGGCCAACGCGGCACGTGCCAAGCGCCTGCTTGAGCAACACGCGATCGCCCAGGAAGAGGCCGATCGGCAGAGCACCGCCGCACAGAGTGCACAGGCCCAACTGGCTGCCGCCACCGCAGCGCTTGCCACGGCGAAGTTGAACCTCGACTTCACCCAGGTACGCGCGCCGGTCGATGGCCGCGTCAGCAATGCCCAGATCACTCCGGGCAACCTGGTGACCAGTGCCGATGTGCTGACCAGCGTGGTCACGGTGAACCCGGTCTACGTGTATTTCGACGTGGACGAGCAGACCTGGCTGAAGCTCGATCATCTGCGTGCCGAAGCGGCGCAGGGTGACCACACAGCACGTATCGAAGCGGCCATGGCACTCGCCGACGAGCAGAGCTTCCCACATGCCGGCCGGCTCGACTTCGTCGATAACCAGCTGCATGCCGACTCCGGCACGATGCGGTTACGTGCCGTGTTCGACAACGGCAACAACCTGCTCACCCCAGGCCTATATGCCCGCGTACGCCTGCAAAGCGGACAGCCGCAGCCGCGACTGCTGATCGACGACCGCGCCGTGGGCACCGACCTCGGCAACAAGTTCGTCTACGTGGTCGATGCGCAACACAAGGTGCAGTACCGCAAGGTCAGCACCGGCCAGTTGTTCAATGGCTTGCGCGTGATCGATACCGGCCTGACTGCCAGTGACGTGGTGGTGGTGAATGGTCTGCAACACGTGCGTCCAGGCGTTGAAGTGAATCCGCAGCAGGTCGCCATGGAGTCCGGTCTCAGCGATGCCGACAAGGCATTGGTTGATGCCTCCGCACCCGCCGCACATCCAGCCAAATCCCAAACAAATCCTGATGACGAGCGCACCGCCCAGGCCAATACGGCTCGCGGCCAGCGTCCGCAAGGCTAATAAAAACCCATGAAAAACGTTGCCCAGTTTTTCGTCGACCGGCCGATCGTCGCCGCTGTGCTCTCCCTGATCATCGTGATCGCGGGCAGCATCGCGGTGTTCCGTCTGCCCATCAGCGAATACCCCGAAGTGGCACCACCCACTGTGGTGGTACGCGCCAACTATCCCGGCGCCAACCCCGAAGTCATCGCTGAAACCGTCGCCACTCCGCTGGAAGAACAGATCAACGGCGTGGAAGGCATGCTCTATACCTCCTCGCAGGCGACCAGCGACGGCGCGATGACGCTGACCGTGACCTTCGCACTCGGCTCCGACCTCGACAACGCGCAGGTGCAGGTGCAGAACCGCGTGTCACAGGCCCTGCCTAAACTGCCGGAAGAAGTGCAACGCCTCGGCGTCACCACGCAGAAGAGCTCGCCCGATCTGACGATGGTGGTGCATCTCACTTCGCCGGATAAGCGCTACGACATGCTGTACCTGTCGAACTACGCACGCCTTCACGTGAAGGATGTGCTGGCCCGACTCGATGGCGTGGGCGATGTGCAGATCTTCGGCGCCGGCGAATACAGCATGCGTGTATGGCTGGATCCGCAGAAGCTGGCTCAGCGCGGGCTGACCACTGGCGATGTGGTGCATTCGATCCAGGAGCAGAACATCGAAGTCGCCGCCGGTGCGCTGAATGCACCGCCGGTACCGAGTAATTCCAACTTCCAGCTCAACATCAACACCAAGGGTCGTCTCACCACCGAAGACGAATTCCGCGACATCATCGTGCGCACGGATCCCAATGGTGCCGTGGTGCATCTGCGCGATATCGCAAGGGTAGAACTGGGCTCCAATCAGTACGCCTTGCGCAGCTTGTTGAACAATCAACCCGCGGTCGCGGTGCCGATCTTCGCGCGCCCTGGCTCCAACGCGATCCAGATTTCCAACGAAGTACGTCAGACGATGGCGGAGCTGAAAAAGGGCTTCCCGCAAGGTGTGGAGTACAGCATCGTCTATGACCCGACCGTGTTCGTACGCGGCTCGATCGAAGCGGTGGCGCATACGCTGATCGAAGCGATCCTGCTGGTCGTGCTGGTGGTGATCCTGTTCCTGCAGACCTGGCGCGCCTCGATCATTCCGTTGGTGGCCGTACCGGTATCGCTGATCGGTACGTTCGCGGTGATGTACATCGTCGGCTTCTCACTCAACGCGTTGTCACTCTTCGGCTTGGTGCTGGCGATCGGCATCGTGGTGGATGACGCGATCGTGGTGGTGGAGAACGTCGAACGCCATATCGAACTTGGGCAGTCGCCCAAAGAGGCGACACGCAAGGCGATGCGCGAAGTGACCGGCCCGATCGTGGCTACGGCGCTGGTGTTGTGCGCGGTGTTCATTCCGACCGCGTTCGTCAGCGGCCTCACGGGCCAGTTCTATCGCCAGTTCGCGTTGACCATTGCGATCTCCACGATCATCTCGGCCTTCAACTCGCTGACCCTGAGCCCTGCGCTGGCGGCGATCCTGCTCAAGCCGCACGACGCACCGAAGGACCGCCTCACGCGCGGAATCGATCGTGCGTTCGGCTGGCTGTTCAATCCGTTCAACCGCATGTTCCATCGCGGCTCGGAGCGTTACGTCGGTGGCGTGAAGCGCATCGTCGGCAAGGGCCGTTTCGCGCTGGTGCTGTATGCCGGTTTGATCGGCCTGACTTGGCTGGGCTTCACGCATGTGCCGATGGGCTTCGTGCCGGCACAGGACAAGCAGTACCTGGTGTCGTTTGCACAGCTGCCGGATGCCGCCTCGCTGGATCGCACCGAGGATGTGATCAAGCGCATGTCGGATATCGCCTTGAAGCAGCCGGGCGTGGAAAGCGCCGTGGCGTTCCCGGGCCTGTCGATCAATGGCTTCACCAACAGCACCAATGCCGGCATCGTGTTCGTCACGCTGAAACCGTTTGACGAGCGCCGCGATGCCTCACTTTCGGCCGGTGCGATTGCCGGTGCGCTCAACCAGAAGTACTCAGGCATCCAGGATGCCTACATCGCGATCTTCCCACCGCCGCCGGTACAGGGCCTGGGCACGATTGGTGGCTTCCGCATCCAGATCGAGGATCGCGGCCAGCTGGGCTTCGACGAGCTGTACAAGCAGACGCAGAACCTGATCGGCGCGAGCCAGAAAGTACCTGCACTGGCTGGTCTGTTCTCCAGCTATCAGGTGAGCGTGCCGCAGGTGGATGCCAACGTGGACCGCGAGAAGGCCAAGGCCGAAGGCGTGGATCTGGCCGATGCCTACCAGACCATGCAGGCGTACCTGGGCTCGCTCTACGTCAACGACTTCAATCGCTTCGGTCGCACCTATCAGGTGAACGTCTCCGCCGAACCGGGCTTCCGCCACGAGCCGCAGGACATCCTGCAGTTGAAGACGCGCAACGCGAAGGGCGACATGGTGCCGCTGGGTTCGTTCGTCACGGTGACCCAGGGCGCAGGCCCGGAGCGCGTGATGCACTACAACGGCTACCCCACCGCCGAGATCAACGGTGGCCCCGGACCGGGTTTCAGTTCCGGCCAGGCACAGGCGGCGATGGAGAAGCTGGCGGCGGACAACTTGCCGAACGGCATGAGCTACGAGTGGACCGAGCTGACCTATCAGCAGATTCTCGCCGGCAATACCGCGATCCTGGTGTTCCCGTTATGCGTGCTGCTGGTGTTCCTGGTGCTGGCATCGCTG
The DNA here is from genome assembly GCA_049794535.1 of Rhodanobacter sp. GTDB lineage: Bacteria > Pseudomonadota > Gammaproteobacteria > Xanthomonadales > Rhodanobacteraceae > JBARCX01. The sequence goes on along the minus strand of JBARCX010000326.1, from coordinate 2,745 downwards.
TATGAGAGCTGGTCGTTGCCGCTGGCGGTGATCCTGATCGTGCCGATGGTGCTGCTGTCCGCGATTGCCGGTGTATGGCTGTCCGGTGGCGACAACAACATCTTCACCCAAATCGGTTTGATCGTATTGGTCGGCCTGGCGTGCAAGAACGCGATCCTGATCGTCGAGTTTGCTCGTGAGCGTCAGCACGAAGGTATGAGCCGTCACGAAGCGGTGCTGGAAGCAGCCAAGCTGCGACTGCGCCCGATCCTGATGACCTCGATCGCTTTCATCATGGGTGTAGTGCCGCTGGTCACCTCGCATGGTGCCGGTGCGGAGATGCGTCACGCGATGGGCGTGGCGGTGTTCTCCGGCATGCTCGGCGTCACCATCTTCGGCTTGATCTACACCCCACTGTTCTACGTGCTGATTCGCGCGCTGGTCGAGCGCCGCGAGGCACGCCGGCATGAACACACCCAAGCGGTGCCGGCGCTGGAGGGTCATTGAGATGACATCGCTACTTCGTAAGACACGTTTGGTAAGCACCGCCTTGTTTGTGGCACTCGCGCTGGCCGGTTGCGCCAGCGTGGGCCCCAACTACAAAGCACCGGCTACACCGGCACCGCAACTGCAAGGCATCGACGCGGCGCGTGAAAACGCCGCGCAATTCCAGGCACAGTGGTGGAAGCAGTTCGGCGATCCCACGCTCGACGCGCTGATCCAGCGCGCCGCGGCAAACAATCTCGATCTGCGTATCGCCGTGGCACATCTGAACGAATCGCGCGCGCTGCTCAGCAATGCGAAATCGGCGCAATGGCCGACCATCGATGCCGGTGTGAACTACAGCCGCGCCGATGAGCAGCAGCCTGGCTTCACCACGCAGCGTTCCATCGTGACCAGTTATCAAGCCGGTTTCGACGCATCGTGGGAGCTGGATCTGTTCGGCGGTGTACGCCGCTCCGTTGAGGCAGCGCATGCCGACCTCGGTGCCAATGAGGCGGCCATGCAGAACGCACAGGTCAGCCTGTTCGCCGAAGTGGCACGCAACTATTTCGCGTTGCGTGGCACGCAGCAACGGCAGGACATCGCTCGTCGCGATATCGAGAACCAGCGCGCGTCGCTCAAGCTGATCCAGGCCCGCGCCGAGATCGGCACCGGCTCGGAGCAGGATGTCGCCAGCGCTAACGCACGACTCGCCGCCGTCGAGGCACAGCTGCCGCTGCTGGATATGCAGGCGCACGCCAGTGAGTACCGTCTTGCCGTGTTGTTGGGTGAGCGCCCGGGTGAGTTGGATATCGATGTATCACCCAAGACGTTCCACCCGATCGATGCGGTACTGCCGATCGGCGACAGCGGCGATGTGTTGGCACGTCGCCCGGACGTGCGCATCGCCGAGCGCGAATATGCGGCAGCCACGGCACGCATCGGCGTGGCCAAGGCGGATTTCTTCCCGCACATTTCGCTGGGTGGTTTCCTCGGTTTCCTCGCCGGTCGCAGCAATGACTTCGGCGGGGCCGCCAGCCGGGCATGGGCAGTCACGCCAAGCATCACCTGGTCGGGCCTGAACGTGCAGCGCGTACGCGCCAATCTGCACGCCAGCGAGGCCCGCGCCGATGCCGCGCAAGCGAACTATCAGCGTACCGTGCTGGAAGCGATCGAAGACGTGGATAACGCGGTGGTTGGCTACAACCAGCAACAGCTGCGTGTAACCAACTTGATCGTGCAGGCTCAGCAGAGCCAGCGTGCAGCCCAGCTGGCGCGTGTCCGCTACGAGCAAGGCGCCACCGACTTCCTCGAACTGCTCGATGCCGAACGCGTGCAGCTATCTGCCGAGGACGATCTCGCTCAGGCACAGGCCGATATCGATACCCGCGCCGTGTCGTTGTACAAGGCACTCGGCGGTGGCTGGCAAGCCTGTGGCGATGCACGCTGCGCGCAAGTCGCACAACCGGTGGCCGCCGTGCCATGAGCAGCACGGCACGCGAAGGCAAGCGGACGCGTTCGTCGCCAGAGTTGCCGATCTCGCCGACGCATCGGGTGGCGCTGGTTACCGGCGCCAATCGCGGGCTGGGTTTTGAAGTGGCACGTCAGCTCGCCGAGCGCGGGTTGACTGTGCTGCTGGCCGCCCGCGATCTCGCCAAAGGGAAGTTGGCGGCCAAGCAATTGGCCGGCACCGCGGGTGACGTGGTGCCGGTGCAACTGGACGTGACCCGGCCCGACGAAATCGCCGCGCTAGCCGCGTGGATCGACCAGCATTACCAGCGACTCGATGTGCTGGTGAACAACGCCGGTGGTCATCTCGATCGCGATGCGCGTGCCGAAACCGTCGCGATCGATCAAGTACGGCAAGCGCTGGATACTCATTTGCTCGGCGCATGGGAACTGTGTAACGCGCTACTGCCATTGATGCATCGGCATGGCTATGGCCGCATCGTCAATGTCACCAGCGGCTGCGCCACCACGCCGGGCAGCATCGGCTATCCCGCCTACCGTGTATCGAAAGCGGCACTGAATGCCTTCACCCGCACATTGGCTACCGAACTCGCCGGCACCGGCATCCTGATCAATGCCGTCTGCCCGGGCTGGGTCGCCACCGATCTTGGCGGTCGTGGCGGCGGGCCTGTAGAGCGTGGCGCCACCGGCATCGTATGGGCTGCCTGCATGCCTGAGCCGGGTATCAACGGCGGCTTGTTCCGCGGCGGCGAACGCATCGCCTGGTAACACGTCTCAGTATTGCCAAGCGTAGGTTGGTGGTGAGCGTATGCG
>JBARCX010000325.1:0-9860 GCA_049794535.1 Rhodanobacter sp. | reverse complement strand
TGCCATAGTGGTGTCACGTCTTTTGTAGATTTGATGCAAAACCCAGTGTTCTTCTACGACGATCCCTTTCACCAACTAACCTTCTACGTCCCGCGGCAATCGCTGGCAGAACTGGCCCAGGAAATGGGTAGCAAGAAGGTGAACAACCTTCTTGTCCAGCCCGGGCAATACATTAACGATGCGACCATCCGAAATCTCGGCGATTCATTGATTTCTCATTTAAAGCCTGGCGCCCAAAGCAACCAGTTTTTCATCGATTACCTTCTGCTCGCCCTGAGTAGCCATCTTACCGTCACGTATGGTGGCGTTCGGATGGACACACTACTCAAGGTGACGGGCCTCGCCTCATGGCAACAACATCGGGCAAAGGAGCTGATGCGTGAGCATCTTTCGGTCGGCATCTCGCTACAACAAGTGGCCAACGCCTGCCGGCTCTCACCGAGTGCCTTTGTCAAAGCCTTCAAGAAGAGCGTAGGCATGACTCCCCACCAATGGCTTCTGCATCAACGGATAGACCACGCGAGTGAACTGATGCGCCGCGGCGACATGCCGCTGGCAGAAGTCGCACTGTCGTCTGGATTTGCCGACCAGAGTCACTTCACGCGCACGTTCACTCAGAAAATGGGGGCTAGCCCCGGGGCTTTTCGCCGGTATCAGCAAGCCTCCATTGCGTAACAGGCTAAAAAAACTGGTTGCATAGCCCGATAAATCCTGCATCTGACGCGCCGTGATAACCGAGGCGCTACGCGCGCTGTTGACATGCATCGAAATCTGACCCGGGACTGAATTGAACCCCTCTTAGGCGGCCAGTTTGGATGCAAGTTTACACTCATCAAAGATCGCGCAGAAAATATCGCGATGCGGTATCGCCGATCACGAAAACGCGACAAGTGACAACCTATTGACCGACGTCAATCCAGTCTTTGCTGGGTTCGCCTGGCGCAACAAGCTCACGTGCACATCAAGCTGGCTAAGATCTACGATTACATCCACCTAGTTGCCGATATAACGCACGCGGTGACGCTCCAACGGAGACGCTCCAACTCAATTCAAAATGATCGTCAGATCGCAAAAAAAATATCATGCCTTAGTACTCAATCGATATTTTTAAATAGTCACAAAATGAAATGTGGAATTTTGTCAGACAAATAAGAAAAATAAAAAAGACAAATCAGCGCAAAAGTTACAATCCTAGATTAACTTCCTCCGCTAACTTCTTTCCAATGACAGGAGTTCAGCAGATGACCACGGCGCCTCCATATGAACGTTGTAACAACGCCTCATTGAAGCTGCTGCTTGTTGCAGCCTATTCAGTAGACCGGAGTGATCGTCTTCTTTCGCCGGTGGGAAACAATGCCTACAGCACCTTGTTCAGCGTAATACCTGCTTCTCTTGCGGTACTCAGGGTCGCCGCCGAACTGGAACCTGATGCAGAAAAGCTGATGACTTGGTACGAAAAGGTTTGCATCGCAGAGCTTGGTCAGCAAACAGCCTCCAAACTCGTTTCGTGTGGCCGTGCAGAGACCGTAATTATATTTCTGCGCTCAATCCAAAGCGGTGAGCGAGGTTGAACTCCCTGATGGATGGCTCTCTGCGTATCCAATCGTTTACCTGCACCAAAGGAAAGTGAGGCATGCATAAACGTGCAAGTACATACGTCGATATTGTCTCGGAAATTTCACGTATCAATGAACTTCGAGCGGAAGTGATGCTGAAAGCCTTTGCTTTACTTGAGCTTCATCACACATCACTCGCGCACATGCTCGTCCAGAACTTCGGAAACAAGCAGAGAGCTTCGCAATGGATGTGTGTTTACCAACGAACTTTCGATGGAAGATCTGCACTTGAAGTTCTCGCTGATGGCGATGAGGACAGTGTGTGGGACGAGATTTCGCGTGGTGCAACGCGCGAACGCGTAGCGACGCTTATCGATGCGCATATGGCTCATTAATCCGATACTGAAAGTTGAGTGCGGGCAGGACGGCACAGTGTAACTCAAGAGAAAAGCCAACTAGATTCAACATGAATATTATGCGTACGTGCCTCAGAGTAGTCCTGACGTTAAGCGTTGGGTTGACGTCGTTTCCGGGCGCAACGACGACCAGGCTGGAAGTCGAGGCTGGCCTGAGCTACATGGATTGCGCCAACGCGCCAGCTGGCTTTATCGAAAGCGAGTTCAACGAACGACCTATCGGCACAAGCCCCTTCACCTGGTCACCAGACATATCAGTTGGCTGGATCGATGGACGGCAACTCGAACGCTATCGGTATAACCGCTACACAACGAAAGACTCTGTGTGGTTGATAGCAACTGGCGTGCGTATCCACTACGGCAACACGGCCGACTGGTATCGATCACTGTTTTTCAGCTTTCAACCCGCACTTCATAGTGGTCGAACGCAGGCTCTGAGCAGCGCCTACGAATTTTCCAGCACCCTTGGATGGCAAGGAAAGCGCTTTAGCTTTCAAATTCGCCACATTTCAAATGGCGCGCTTCATGAGCCAAATCGTGGTGAAACCATGGCGTTGGTAGGCGTTGCCTTTAACCCTTAGTGGCAAACCACTGAGCTTGTTTCGATCGGCCATCTGCTATCGGAGTACGAAATCATGATTAAAGATGTATTCGTCGTCGACGCTTCGGCACACAGCTACAACCTTGCCGAAGAGAACTACGCAGCAGGCCGGTATTCGAAGGCCGTTGCAGATGCTTTTTTACGGTGCACACTACGGCTTATCTCCGGCGGGCTATCGGATTCCTTATGAGCATTACATGAGGGATTGGACGCTTGAGGAAACCGCAAACATGCTGTTTGTGGAAAGCGACTACGACTTCGCATGCCATCACGTAACGCCAGTCAATGCGTTCAAGGACGGTGGATGCAGCATTAAAAAGGCCAAAGAAGCACGCGACAGATGGCCCGGACGGTTCCAGGTCTACGCGGGCGTGGACCCCATGTATCCGAAGCAGGCGCTTGATGCGCTAGAGCAGCAGGTCGAAGAGTTGAAACCCGTTGGCCTCAAGCTTTATCCGAACAGCTACACGGCGGAACGCGTCGTCGGCTGGCATATGGATGATCCGGAAATCGCGTTTCCTATTTTCCAGCGGGCACTCGATCTAGGGCTGAGGTCAGTCGCAATTCATAAGGCCATTCCGCTTGGACCTGTGCCAATGAAACACTATCGAATGGACGATATCGATGCCGCCGCCGCTGCATTTCCAAGCCTACAGTTTGAGGTCGTTCACGGCGGCTTTGCGTTCATTGAAGAAACGGCGTTTCAACTCGCCAGATTTCCGAACGTCTGGGTGAACCTGGAAACGACGTCGAACCTTGCAGTTGCAAAACCCGCGGCGTTCGAACGAGTCATTGCTGGCCTGATTACCCACGCCGGAGTGGGAGCGCTTGATCGGCTCATGTGGGCGTCGGGAGCCAGCGTTTTGCATGCCGAACCGCCACTACTATGGTTCTGGAAAAATTTTAACTTTTCGGACGAACTTCGTGGGCGTGAGGGGTTGCCAGAAATTACCGAAGAGATCAAGAGAAATATTCTCGGGCTCAACTATCTTCGGATGCACGGCCTTGACGCCAAATCTCTCGCCAAGAATATTGCGGGCGATGAATTTTCCGTTGCGCGAGCGAAGGGAAAAGCACAGCCATACTCGACAACTCTCGCGAAGGGACTTACAACATGACCCCCATTTCGCAGGAAGACGTCATTTCGCGCCTGCATAACGTCATTGACCCCTGCAGCGCCGCCACCAAAGTCCCATTGTCGATTGTCGACATGGGTATGGTCGAGAGCATTGAACTTGCCTCGGGAAATGTGTCAATTGCCTTGCGCATGACGTCGCCACTTTGTCATGCCCTGCCCTATTTCGAGATGGAGATCGAACGGGTACTTGAAGATTTACCCGGCTTCATCGGGGTCAAGTGCAACTTTGACCATGGTGCAAACTGGCATCCCGACAACATGACATCCGACGCAAAACAAAAATTAGCGGATCAGCGCGAGTATATCCGGGGCCACTCGGATGGGAACGCCCGCCCGTTACATCGGGCGGTGAAACTCACTTAAGTTGCAAAACCTCCAAGAACTGCTTGAGTTACAGCCTGGAAGATTTAGACAACGCAAGCATTCGTTTTGTCCAAACAAGCGACATGGGTGCGTACCGTGCCCATGACCGAATGAAATCCGTGGAGTCAACCATGAAAAACCAAGTCGTTCTTATCACGGGAGCCCTTACAGGCATTGGCCGGGCATCGGCATTTGCGTTTGCTAAAAGAGGCGCGTGCGTGGTGGTATCCGGTCGACGTGACGAAGTTGGCCAAGCGCTGGCCTTTGAGCTGCAAGAACTTGGCGCCGAGGCCGCTTATATTCGCGCGGACATTCGAAATGAGGAGGAGATAAAAAGCCTCGTGGCAAAGACGGTTTCAAGGTTCGGCCGATTGGATGTCGCTGTAAACAATGCCGCCACAGAGGGGCAAATCGGACCAATCACCGCTCAGACGGCGGGAAGCATCGCCGCAACGTTCGACACAAACGTGGTCGGAGTGTTACTGAGCATGAAACACGAAATTCTTACGATGCAAGCCAATAGTGGCCCCAGCAAAGGAAACATTATCAACATCTCATCGACCTATGGTCACAAGGGAGCGGCATTCGCCTCCGTCTATGTCGCCGCTAAGCACGCGGTGGAAGGAATCTCAAAATCCGCTGCCCTTGAACTCGCAAGTGAGGGAATTCGCGTGAATTGTGTCTCACCGGGCCCAACGGACACTGGAATGCTGACCCGCTTCACCGGTACCGATGACAACAAAGCACGCCTGGTCGAAGGAGTTCCACTTGGCCGACTTGGTCTCTCTGAAGAGGTTGCCGATGGAATCGTGTTCATTGCCTCGGATGAAGCCCGGTTTGTGACCGGCCATAGCCTTAACGTTGACGGTGGTCACAGCGCCGTCTAAGTGTGGCTCGATGTAAGTATTCTGGCTCATAGCATCGTCCCTACTCCACGGGGCGACATGGCCCGGGATTGAGTCGGCGTGAGCAATCTTGATGCCTTTCCTTTGCACTGCATCTAGCCGGTAGCCAGGCAAGATTCAACGAACGCCGCAAACTGCCTCGCTTTGGTGCCGGAAAGCCGTCCGGCTGGATAAACTGCTGAGACGTTGATGGGCGGAAGTGTCCAATCGTCGAGCACGGTCACCACCTCGCCCGACTTTAGCTCTGATGCGAAAACCCATTCAGAGGCCACAGCAAGGCCCATGCTGGCGATCACGGCCAAACGAACCCCGTCGGCTGCGCTTATCTTCACGCGTCCCTGCATGTTGACCAGGATCTCGTCGGCCTCTTTGCGGAACGTCCAGCTTTCGCCCCCCCGCGGGTATAGACGACGGCGCGATGCGTGAGCAAATCGGCCGGTACATTCGGCTTGCCGTGCCGGTCAAAGTACTCTGGTGTGCCGACGACAACGCGCCGCACCTTGGCGATGATGCGCGTGGCCATGCCAGAGTCAGCTGTCGCATTTGAACGTAAGGCCAGATCGATACCTTCCTCGACCAGATCGATGACGCGGTCCTCCAAAATCAGCTTGAGAACGAGGCTCGGATGCTTATGTAAAAACTCCGCTAAGCGCGGAACGATGTGAAGCCGCGCAAAGCAAACCGTCGCCGACACGCGCAGTTTGCCAGATAGGCCAGATGCCGTACCGCGGGCGGCAATCACAGCCTCATCGGCCTCCTCGACCGCGCGATTGGCGCGTTCGTAGAAGCTGGTGCCAGCCTCGGTTGGCGTAAGTGCGCGAGTCGTCCGTAGTAGCAACTTGACTCTCAGCCACTCCTCAAGCTGTGCGATTGCCTTGGAAACGGCGGGCTGACCTATGTTGTGCTGCCTGGCAGCAGCAGAGAAGGAGCCCGAGTCCACCACGCGAATAAAAACTTGAATCGCGGCTAGGCGATCCATCTTTTTTTCCTCGAGAAACGATTCACTCCAATTTTTCATGAGTAAACCATATGCACATGGCATTCTCTATCGCGTTCGCTTATTTCGAAAGCGCCATCGAAGGCGTGAAGTATTTGTTCGGGCTTATGCGGAGGTTGTGGACTTAACAGTCAATGCATGCCACTGCTCGCCACCTCCAACGGTGTACATGCAATTGACTCCAATTTCGGGGCGCAAACCGTTCTCGTCGCACCAGGCTTGAAACGGAACCCATACAGCGTGATAGGGATGTGATGAATCCCGGATATCGAAGCTACCTTTCCATCGAAAGGTCTGAAGTATAGACGCGACCTTTTCGTTCTTGCCCTTTCCAAGCAGCAGCGGACGAATTTCGATATGCCCGAGTATCGAATTGGTAAATTGGGTCATTGCTTCATGAAAGAAATCCTTAACCAACTGTAGATCCGCAACTGCACAAGGTCCTTTCTCCGCGGCTTGCTTCTCAAGCTCGACCAGACAACTGGCGGTTATGGCAGCTTCCCGAACGCGCAGGATGTCACCTAGTGAAGGGTTCGACATGGTCATTTCCTTCCAGCAATAGATAAATTTTTGGACGCAGCCACGGAGGCTACCGCGCTATCCGCCGGCGTATCTCGCCACCCGCCACCCAACGCGCGGATCAGGTTCACCGTTGAAACAGCCTGCGCTCCGTCCAGTTGCATGGCTGCGCGCCGCGTTTGCAAAAGCGTTCGCTCGCTTTCGATAACGTCGAGATAGTTAACCTGGCCATCCTCGTACTGGGTACGCGAAAGCTGCGCGGCGCGTGCAGAAGCCTGGACTGCCGAGTCCTCAACCTCCGTCTGATCGCGCAGTATGCGGACGTTCGCGAGGCTATCTTCTACTTCACGAAATGCCACCAACACTTGTTGGCGATAAAAGGCGACCTGTTCCTCGTACCTGGCACGTGCGTTCGCCAAGTTGCCTTTGCGCAACCCGCCATCGAAAAGGGGCATGTTCAATGGAGTCCCCACCAAAGGTCCGAGCAAGAACGATCGGCTGGACCAATTGAATAGGTTGCTCAAGGTCGAGGATTCGTAGCCACCTATCCCGGTAAGCATAAGCGACGGGAAGAATGCAGCTCTTGCGATGCCCACGCGCGCATTGGCGGCAGCCATGGCACGCTCAGCAGCCGAAATATCAGGGCGTCGCTCAAGAAGCGACGACGGCAACCCTGGCGGAATTTTGATCGTAACGGCCTCGATCGGATGAGCCTTCACCGTGAGTTCGGCTGGCGCCCTGCCAAGCAGTACCGCAAGGCTATGCTCGGAGACAGACCGTTGGCGGGTCAACGTCATCGCATCGGAACGAGCCGATTCGAGTTCCGCCTTAGCCTGAGCCATGTCTAACTCGCTTACGTCACCAGCATCGAAACGGTGTTGCACAAAATCGAGCGCTTCTTGACGCAAAACAACAGTTTTACCCAAAACATCGAGCTCACCATCAAGTTCGCGCAACGAGAAGTAGTTTTGCGCCACGTCACCTTCAAGCGCTAGCTGAACGGAGCGAAAAAGAGCTTCACTTTGTTCCGCGTCGGCTTTAGCTGCATGAACGGTAGACGATACCCGCCCAAAAAGATCCACCTCATAGGAAATTGAAGCTTGCGCCCGCCAAACATTCTGGGGCTCGATAACGGTTCCTGGCGGAACGCCTAATGAATCGGGTGAATTGAGCTGGCGCGCGGGCCCGAAACCTACTCCAGTCGAGGGAAATTCTTGCGATCGCGCAGTTTGTTGAAACGCCCTCACCTCCTCGACTCGTGCAGCTGCAGCCTTCAGGTTCTGATTGGCGGCTCGCGCCTCTGATTCATAGCTATCAAGTTGGGGATCGTTAAAGACCTTCCACCACTCACCACGCGGCACACTTTCTGCTGGGCTCGCCTTTTCCCAAGTTCCCGCCTCCTGCGGCGTTATCACGCTAGCTTCCTTGAAAGCCGAAGATGCCGCGACGTCGGGAACCGTATAGTGAGGCTCAAGTGAGCAGCCCGCTAAAAACGTCCACGCGCCGAGCGATAAAACAGCGCATCTATTCAACTTCAGAGATAACCGAATCATGGTGCGCTCCCTTATAACCCCGCTTCTTCGATGCCGAGCACTCGGGGGTTGTTGCCGTGTTTGTCGAGCATCTGCTTGCTTCCGGCCAAATGGCGCAGCAATACGTAAAAGACAGGGGTCAACATCAAGCCAAAAAGTGTTACACCCAACATGCCGAAGAAGACCGCTATGCCCATCGCGTGACGGGTCTCCGAGCCCGCACCGGAAGAAAGCACCAATGGCACCACGCCCATAATGAACGCTACCGAGGTCATCAGGATCGGACGCAGACGCAAGCGACAGGCTTCAATGGCCGCCTCGATAATACTGCGCCCTTGCATCTCCAGCTCTCGTGCGAATTCCACTATAAGAATGGCATTCTTCGACGCGAGACCCACGAGTATCATCAATCCGACCTGGGTGAAGATGTTGTTGTCGCCCTGCGTGATCCAAACGCCAATCAATGCGCACAACAGACTCATCGGCACAATCAGGATCACTGCGAGCGGGAGCGTCAGGCTTTCATACAGGGCAGCGAGCGCAAGGAACACCAGCAGGATGCTGATCGGAAAGACCACGAGTGAGGCATTACCAGCGATGAGCTGTTGGAAGGCAAGATCAGTCCATTCCAGCTTGAACCCGTGCGGCAATGTCTTCGCCGCGATCCTTTCCACCGCCGCCTGCGCCTGCCCCGTCGAATAACCCGGAGCCGGACCGCCGCTGATGTCCGCAGCCGTATAGCCGTTATAGCGGACCACGGTCTCAGGCCCATAGGTTTGCGAAACCTTCACCAGGGACGATAACGGAATCATTTCGCCGGCTGCATTACGTGTCTTGAGGAGGCCTATGTCCTCAACGTGTGCGCGAAAAGGCGCATCGGCCTGGACACGTACCTGGAATACACGGCCAAAACGATTGAAGTCGTTGACGTATTGTGAGCCCAAGTAAATCTGCATCGTGCTGAATATGTCGGTGATGGAGACACCGAGCTGCTTGGCATTCAACCGATCAACATCAACTTTTAGCTGGGGTACATTGATTTGATAACTTGAAAAAGTTGGGCCGAGCTCTGGTGTTTTTGCCGTTTCCTTCAGGAATGCCTGTGTCACGTTGTCGAGGGCTGTATAACCTTGCGCCCCTCGATCCTCGATCTGGAATTTGAAGCCGCCAAGATTTCCCAAGCCGAGAATCGGCGGTGGCGGAAATACGGCGGTATAGGCGCCCTTAATCGTTGCAAACTTCTTATTGAGAGAGGCCGCTATGGCAGCCGCACTCAGGTCCGATCTTTTGCGCTCATCGAAATCTTTCAGCGTCACGAAGACAATGGTCGCGCTTGAAGAATTGTTGAAACCGTTGATCGACATGCCGGGAAATTGCACGGCAGATTCTATACCCGGTTCTTTGAGTGCTATGGCTCCCATCTGGCGCGAGATGTCTTCGGTTCGATCCAACGACGAACCATTGGGAAGCTGTGCGATGCCGATGAGGTATTGCTTGTCCTGAAGTGGGATGAATCCGCCAGGAACCACCATCGCCATAAAGAAAGCGCCGCCCAGCAAAATGACGTACATCAGCATCATGCGACCCTTATGATCGATGACGATGGCCACGCCATGGCCATAGGTCTCCGAACCGCGATGAAATACTCTATTGAATGCCCGAAAAAAACCGCCTAGCACGCGATCCATGGCTATCGTCAACCGATCTTTTGGGTCGTCATGCCCCTTGAGCAAGAGCGCCGCCAATGCCGGCGATAGCGTCAACGAATTGAATGCTGATATAACGGTAGAAATCGCGATTGTCATCGCGAACTGCTTATAAAATTGCCCCGTC
>JBARCX010000324.1:0-9425 GCA_049794535.1 Rhodanobacter sp. | reverse complement strand
TGAATTGCCGAGACTTTGAACAGGCTCTAAAAGACGGCTCAAGCTTGACCGGAATAATCCATCCGCTTGAGATCATCCATCAGGCTTGGGCCGTTCGGATGCCAGTCCATCGCCTTACGCGTCCATGCACTCGAGGTCAGCAGGTCAGTGCTGACGAATCCACCCATCCAGCCGAAATGCTCTGCGGCTTCGCTTGTCGGGATCGATGTGACGGGCACCTTCAGACCCGCGCCGATGACCTCCGCAATGTCGCGGACGCGAATGCCCTCTTCGGCCACTGCGTGATAGCGCTCACCGGGCTTGCACTTCTCGATGGCGAGTCGGTAGAGCTTGGCCACGTCGAGCACATGCGCTGCCGGCCAATGGTTTAGTCCTTCGCCAACATAGGCCGAGATGCCCTTTTCGCGGGCCACTTCGACCAACGGGCTGATAAGACCCTGCCTGACTGTGTCGTGCACCTGCGGAAGCCGCATCACGGATACGGCGACGCCCGCTGCCAGCATCTCTGCACCTGCGAGTTCCGACGCCGACCGCGGATGGGGGTGTTCGGTATTGAACACGTTCTCCATGGCGGGCTGACCAGGAGCCGCGTTTCCCATGCCCGTTCCTGACGTGATCAGCAGTGGCCGATCGGAACCGAGCAGCGCCGAACCCAATGCCTTGATCGCCTGCCGGTCCTTCTCGCAGTTGGCGACGAAATTCGAGAAATCGTGGTCAAAGGCCGTGTGGATCACGGCGTCCGCTTTGGCCGCGCCGCTGCGCAGGCTGTCCAGGTCTTCCAGATATCCGAAATGAACCTCGGCACCGGCGGCGGCGAGGGCCTTGGCACCGGTATCCGATCGCGTCATGCCTAGCACTTGATGGCCGGCCGCGAGCAGCTCCGGCACGATCCTGGAACCGATGAAACCCGTCGCGCCAGTAAGGAAAATACGCATGATCCGTCTCCTATTGAGGTATGGAAACGAGATTACCTCTATGCTCATACTGGTAAAGTAGTGACATTATCGTGGTATAGAAACCAACAGGATCGCCCATGTCCGCCCCCCTCGGTAACCAGCTCGGCACCTACCTGAAAGATCGGCGAAGCCGCCTCGATCCGCTGACCTTTGGCTTCACCGGCGGCCGCAGGCGTACGCCGGGTTTACGCAGGGAGGAGGTCGCCCAGCGCGCCAACATCAGCCCCACCTGGTACACGTGGCTGGAGCAGGGGCGGGGCGGAGCGCCTTCGGCCGAGGTGCTCAACCGCATCGCCGACGGATTGATGCTGACCGAGCCGGAGCGCGAACACCTTTTCATGCTCGGCCTGGGTCACCCGCCCGAGGTTCGTTACAAGGCCGTCGAAGGGGTTTCACCCCGGTTGCAGCGCGTGTTGGATGCGCTGGAGGTTAGCCCGGCGATCGTCAAGACCGCGCTATGGGATGTCGTTGCCTGGAATCGCGCGGCGGCCGTCCTGTTCACGGACTACAGCGCGCTGCCTCCCGCGGAGCGGAATATCCTGCGTCTGATCTTTTCCAATGCACGGGTACGCGCTGCGCAACAAGACTGGCAAAGCGTAGCCCGCTTCGTCGTAGGCGCATTTCGCGCGGACGCGGCGCGTGCCGGTGCCGTGGCGGAAATCGGCCAGTTCGTTGAAGAGCTATCCAGGCTCAGTCCCGAATTCGAAGCGCTGTGGCTCGCCAATGACATCAATGCGTACGGCGAGGGCCTGAAGCGCCTGCATCATGCGAAGCTGGGTCTTCTGGAGCTTGAATTCTCCGCCTTCGCTGTCGATGGGCGACCGGACTTGGGGATGATCGTATACAACCCGGTGACGCAGGCGGATGCGGATCGGATTCGTGCCTATATCAAGGCACAAGTGACACCGGGTTAGATGTCCGTCTTCGACCCGAAGGGACATGCCAGAAGTCAGAATGGGGCAAGTCATACAAACTGGGAGCACATGATGGAGCGGCGATTGATTCTCTTGCTGTGTCTAACCTCGCTTTCGATAGGCAGCTTAGCGTCGGTCGCGTCCGCGCCTCCAGCCGGGCACATCACCGGCGTCGGCGGAATCTTTTTTAAGGCGAAAGATCCCAAGGCACTTGCAGCGTGGTATCGCGATGTCCTTGGCATGCCGGTAGAAGTCTGGGGTGGCGCGGCACTCCGCTATGACGCACCAAAGCACCCTCCCGCGCTGGCATGGAATGTGTTTCCTGCATCGACGAAGTACTTCGCACCATCGGCGAGCGGCTTGATGATCGACTACGCAGTGGACGATATGGATGCGTTGCTCGCGCGGTTGCGATCCAAGGGTGTCACGATCCTTAAGCGTGACGACAGCGATCCGAACGGCCGCTTTGCATGGATTTTGGATCCCGAAGGAAACAAGGTCGAGCTTTGGGAGCCCAAGCGCTAGTTTGCGGATGCGAAGTGCGCCAGGCGTCGTAACCGGCCTTCTTGCGACCGTCACGTCGAAGCCGCTGGGGCGCTTGGTTGCTCGGGGGCTGGAGTAGCAGCGGTAAGTTCGCTTCCGACCCGTAATGGACTTCGTAAGCTGTGCGACCGTGACTTGTTCGATACTTTGAACGTCGCACTAGAAAGGGATCTAGAGCTGTCGCCCTAGATCGCTATGTAGCTTCCTACTTATCTGGTTTTTCCATGACTAAACGAATTGCCTCATGCAGTTGTGGCCAACTCTCGGTGACAACGTTTGAAGATCCTATTCGGGTTTCGGTTTGTCACTGTCTTGCTTGCCAACGTCGAACAGGTAGTGCGTTTGGAGTGCAGGCAAGATTTCGTAGAGATAGCTTGGAGCTGTCAGGAAAATCGACCAGGTATGCTCGGATAAGTGACGAAGGCAATAAAACAAACTTCGAGTTCTGTCCCAACTGCGGGGTGACGGTTTACTTCACGAGCGAGGGCTCGGAAGAAATGGTGGCTATCCCGGTGGGTGTGTTTGCGGATCCGCTCTTTCCCGCACCCACCATCTCTATTTACGAAGAGAGAAAGCACAGCTGGGTGGTGATGCCCGAGGGTATTGAACATCTGTACTAGGCGATTTTTCAGCGTTCGCTTGAAATCGCAACCCAAAGCGGACTCGCATTCGCTAAGCAACCATGCAAAGGAGGGCCGCATATGATTGTCTTCGCGTTGTCCGGATCACGAATTCACTGGATGGAAGCGCAGCCCGGCGACCCCGGATTGTTGGGTTTCATCCTGCTTAGCTTGCTGGCGTTGATAGCCTTTTTTGTCGTAAGGCGGCTTTCGCGCAAGCCGAGGCCCTTCCGCGGTGACCTTACAAAGCAGTTGCTTCAGATGCCCCTGCGCCGCTTTCATAGGAAGCACAGGAAGCATTGATCGGCTAAGGCCGTCACCCTAAAGAACGTTGTGTGACTGTTAGCCGCCGGGCGGAAAATACGTGAGAAGTTTGCTGATGAACCTGCCAAGGTGTGGATCGGTTCGCTGAAGCAATGCATCTTCAAACGAGAACCAGGAGGCCGCGGTGAACTCACTGTCGTCATAGCTGAGAACCTGGTCCCGATTGACGTGGACTACATACCAAAGCGATACATCCGTGTGGCCTGCTGTCAGACCGACCGTGGTCGTACACGTGATCATGAGTGGCGCTTCAATCGCATGAGGCGCGTCAAATCCGAGCTCCTCTCGAAGCTCACGGAGCACCGTGTTGCGTGGATGCTCATTGGGCTCCACATGCCCGCCTGGAGGCAGCCAAAGCTCGGCGCTCTTGTGATCAACGAGCAGGATGTGCTCGCCGTCAGTGACAGCGAAATAGGCCACTAAATGCTTAGGTGGCGTCGCTGGTTTCGCGATGCGGCATAGTTCAACGCCAGAATCCACCCAGGCCAAGGCATCCGTTTTGTGAGCTGACTCAACCAGGTCGAAGGGCTGAATTTTCGATAGCTCGTCTCTGATTTGCGAACGCAATCGAGGCCTCTGCTTAGTATGGTAGAAGGACTGAAACCGTCAGGTCTTCTTGAAGAGAGCATCTTGCGTTTACGAGTGCCTATGC
The DNA here is from genome assembly GCA_049794535.1 of Rhodanobacter sp. Taxonomy (GTDB): domain Bacteria; phylum Pseudomonadota; class Gammaproteobacteria; order Xanthomonadales; family Rhodanobacteraceae; genus JBARCX01. The sequence continues at coordinate 5,416 of JBARCX010000324.1, read as the reverse complement.
GCAAGCTCGTAATGCCCCAATGCGTTGCAACGACTGGATGGTGTCGCAACCCAAAGCAGGCTTATCTAGCCTGGAGCCATCAAGCCATCGGATCTCGACTTATGCCTTATGGCAGGTGTGCATGCACAACATATCGCTAATGCTTCCGGCGTAATTTCTTTTGGTGGTTTCACCTCACCTTACGTCAATGTCGAGGTCAGCATGCCTAACGTCCTGCGATCCACATCTTTAGCAAAACGCTGCATTGTCCTGGTAGGTACATGGATACTTGTTTGCGTGGCTACCCCATTGATGGCCGCTTCTTCGACGACGGTCGATCAAAGTCGTCCGCTGTGGGGCTCCCTTGAGCCTGGTACATACGAGGTGGGCTTTCGGCGTGTATTTGCGTTCGACAAGAGTCGGACATGGCAGTCAACACGAGATTACACCGGCCGCTTCTCACCGGATTTGCTAGGTCGACCGATCCAGGTGAATGTCTGGTACCCGGCCTCGCCGGGTTCTAAGCGCACCGCAATGATCTTTGGCGACTACGTTGAACAGAGGTCGCCGCCGGCATTTTCTGCTTTGAATGACATCATGCTTGTCCGCAATCGGGAAGTCGTCAGTGACTCTTTCGATAACGCGTCGGCAACGAAGTTGCTGTCGACCTCCATGGGCGCGTTCAAAGACGTAGCGTCATTGAATGGTCCATTCCCTTTGGTGATCATCGTCGGCGGCTTGAATGCGGAGATCAATGCCAATGTGGTGCTCGCGGAATACCTGGCCAGTCATGGCTATGTTGTCGCGAGCATTTCGCTGACGGGTTCTGTTGCGGATCAACCTAGCCAGTCGCGCTCGCCGGACGATATCGAAACGGCCGTACGCGATATCGAATTCGTGACGAGTGTCGTATGCGATGGAAAGAACGTCGATTGTAGAAAGCTTGCCGTGATCGGTCACAGCGTGGGCGCTGTCGATGCTCTCGTGTTTGCACGGCGAAACGGAAATGTATTGGCAGCCATTGGTCTTGATGGCACCTACGCATTCAAAGGCAATCAAACCGTGCTGAGTGGCGCCTATGGCTACCACTCGAGCGCCGTACTTCCAGCGATTCTCGATCTGCGGCGCGCCCAAGGTGAGCAGTCGGCCGATCTTGATCTTGAGCCGATCCTTGCACTTTCACACGCTGATCGGACCCTGGTCAGTCTGAGGAAAATGCATCACAGCGATTTCACGTCGTTCGCCATGAGCAGCGAAAAGTTTGAGGTGCCGACGAAGGCAACCTACAACGGCACGGGTTGGAACCGCGCTACGGCGCGGAGTGGATATGAAAGCGTGTCGCGCATCGTGCTTGCCTTCCTGGACGATAAGGTCAAGCGGGAAAAACAAGCCGCCGCTAGCTTCCTCACCTCGGTAAATCAGGCAAAGCCGGCTAGCTTCCGCCACATCGATGCGACTCCGCGCGCGCCCAATCCCGCGGAGTTTGTTGACCTTCTTTCCACAAGGCCCATCGACGATATTCACGCCATTTTTCGCGATGGCTGCTCGGGCGGCCAGCTCTCGGACTGCGTCGATCAGGATCGATTCAACAATTTCGGATATGACCTGTTACATCAGAAGCGTGTAAGTGAAGCGGTGGCCGTTTTTGACCTTGTTGCATGGGCCCACCCCGGCTCGGCCAATGCCCAGGACAGTCTGGCTGACGGCTATATGGCGCAAGGCAATCGCGGGAAAGCAAAGGACTCCGTCGAGCGTGCGCTAGCGTTGGCACCTCATGACGAATCGTTGGACGATGCGGAAAAGGCGCAGACGATCGCGACCGAAACCAAGCGCCTGCAGGAGCTGCAGTAGTTTGAAGCCGCTCTCCTTGTGGCTGCGCAGCAATGAGGGGCAGGGCGTGCACCTGGGAAGCTATCGGGCTTGGCGCACACCACACGTATCGAGCCCAGATAATTCAGGGATAGCGTGGCGGGCTGATCGAATGGCTAAGGGAGCGGTTTCTGTCCGCCGCCGAGACTCGCGTAACTGCGGCGGATCAGCGGTCATCACGCCGCATTCAACGGCTAATGATGCTCACACTCCCTATGGTGCCTTGCACCTCCGTTGACACTGGCAGCGGCTCCCCCTGCGCGTTGAACAGGCCGCGTGGCACCAGTACGACGGTGATGTCTTGCGGATTGCCGGCCATCACCCCATGCATCAAGTGTGAAATGTCGTAGTCGATGTAAATATCCCTGGTCGCCGCCGGATGCCCTCCCATCGCATGCGGCTTGAGTGCGAACAGGGCGAGATTTCCGATGTAACCCGGTGTATGGATGTCGAGATTCTTCCCAGCGGGTGGGTTGATGTACACCTCGTAGTACACGCCGCTGGATTTGTCGTAGCGGATGTCATCAAACCGCAGAAATACCTTGCGAGGCTCGTTGTTCGAGACAAGCGTCCGCATTCGATCCGACGCGTCCTTCGTCAACGGCACCTGCACGCGCGGAGTCGTTCCGGCAAGATCGATCCGCTTCGCGTTGGTGCTCGTCGCACTTGTTGCGAGCTTCTGCATAGACGCTTCGCTGGATGCTTCCGCGGTGAACTCAGGTGCAGGTGGTCGGGCCTCGGTGAAATCGCGCGTGACGATAGGTCGCGGGAACAGCTTGCGCATCATCGTCGCCGGGTCGGTGTCGTAGCGATAGTTCAGTTGACCGACCGTATCGACGATCTCCGCGCCTGTCAGGTACACGGCGTGCCCGGCCTCGTCGTAGAAGGTGAATTGCGTGTTCAACCAGGCGGCGTCGCTCGCGTCGGTCCGCCCGCCACCTTGCGCCAGCCATAGGTTCCACATGCGGTCGATATTGGCGTGATGCAACCAGAAGATGGGATCCTCCGCTGCCGTGTCTGGATCGTCCATCAGCCCGCCGAGCGCCACATGCACAACGTCGTGCGGCTGGCTTTCGAAGTCGCCATGCGGGCTGTTGAACTGCAACGGAGGCACGATCTGGCCACCGAAGCTGGCTCCCGAACCGGCGGGCGAATCGAAAGCAACGTCGGCGAACGCAACCGAGTAATCCACCGTTCCCGCGCCGAGGCTCGCGGTGCCGGCATCCAGCGCCGCCGGTCGATTGGGTGGTGCGAGGTATAACGAGTTACTCGTGTTTGCCGGTTGGCGGAAAGGAAGTGGTAGCGTGCGTTGCGCGGCGTCGGTCCAGTTCCAGTACGGCAGCACGAGGTTTGGATCGCCCGCTGCGGCGCGCAAGATGCGGTCGAAGAAGTAGAGATACATACGATGCCAGGACAGGAAGAAGTAACTTCCGTGCTCGCAATTGTTCCAGCTCTGTATTTCCTGCGGCGTACTTGCGCTGGCGTACGTGCCGTGAATATTTGCCTGGAAGGCATAGCTGGTCGGATCGCTCGTTGATCGGCTCATCATCACCTGGATGCCGTGCTGCAACGAGGTGACCTGCGCGGCCGTCAGGTTGGCGATGCTCTGCCTCACGAAGGGCGGCAACGCCGGCACTGCCGAGAACGGCGGCGACACCGTTCCGATATAGCGGGCGAGATGCATGCAGTTGTTGACCTGCGGATCGCGCGCGACGCCGACCTCTACGAACTTGCCGGCCGGAACGCTCTTCATCGCGCTGGAGAAGTCGCAGATCACATTGCCGCCACCTGGGTTTATCTCGCTACCGCGCGCAGCGCGGTCGGCCCAGGTACATTGCCCCGGTTTCGGATTTGCCGCGCCGGCGCCAGTGGATGCCCAGATAAACGGTGTCGTCGTTTCGCGGCCAGACGGCGCCCCTGTCGTGAGCGGTCCCTGGCAGTAGAGAGGGTAGGCCGGCACAAACTGTGGACCCTGCGCGAAGGCGGGATTAGCGATGACGGCGAGCAGAAGCGCTGCTAGCAACAGCAGTAAGGATTTCATGTGACCCCCTCCATCGATCGTTACGAGATCATTGAAGCGAAGCCATCCCTGGGTGCATTGGTTAATACTGGCCCCATACATCGGAGGTCAGTGCATCATCGAGCGGGCAGGCTGCGATCTTGTCGCGTTAGTGCTTCGCACTGCGAGGCCAGCCTGCCGGAGTTACGCAGTTATCGTCCATCACCGGTGACAGTTGCAGGCCGGTAGCCCCGCTATGGCACAGAGCAACCACGAGTTCGGTATAGGTCGAACACATCGAGGACGACATCATTGCGGCCCCATCTCCCGCCCGCACTAGACGCCGGTTGCTGTGAAGGCGGCGTGCATGTCACCAATACAAATGCCAGAGCTATCGCTGTTGCGAATGCCAGATCTAGATCTCGTCAAATATTCCGCTGAAATAGCCTGTTTAAAAGCTTCCGATCATGACGCGTGCTTACGCCGACTGACTAATTTTTGGACGCCCATATTGAAGGTAATAACGTGTTTCTCGTGAGCGCCTCGGGTCTGTCGCATGATCTATAAGTCTTTCAAGATGGCATTGTCGCTGAGCCGTGGTGGAGGGGATGCCTTCGACATATCCATAGCCAGGAGATCAACAAGAATCCAGCGCCAAGCGCGAACAATATAGAAATAAAGAGCTTGTTCTTTCGGGCGATATCGTCGTTTTCACTGGGACTTCGAGCGAAGGGCACAATTATCCGAGTATCTGTCTGTAGTTGCCACAGCTTTACATGCTTCCCCTTCGCAATCTCCGCCGGTACTACCCAGACCCAAGCGGCATCTCCGGGCTTCAGTTCGTTCAACTCAGAGTGGGCGGGTTCCGTGCAAAACAGTTGATAATTATTTAGTTACACCATGAATTTATGGTTTTCATGTGCAAGATCAAATTGTATTGATGGCTAAGCGTCCCGGCCGATACTATGACGACTAAAGATCGCAGGTTTAGTAACAACCGCAGGTACGCACTTAAGCTCGTCTGGAATTGGCGAGTTGGATGACGTGTTGAAAATTAGAGCAAGTAGGAACGCTATGGATAGAATCAGTATTGCACAAATGCCATGACCAAAAACACCATTAAAATAGAAGTTCATTAGGTCTGATGCTTGGTATTTTGAATACTATGTTAGTTTCAAAAATAGCCTTGATTTCGAACTATCTTGATTGCTCACCCTTTCCAATCCCTGAGCCAATGCGGAAACGAAAATTTGGCAGGCAAATTATGATGTCTGGCGTTGGTATGCATATGGTGCATGTTCATTCTCGACGCGAAACGGATATTCCATAACTCTCGCCAGCTGCGTATTATGACTGCACGCGTTACCAAACTTTAGGGAGCAAAAGTGAATCAAACAGATCGCGTGTTACTGGTTTTTGGTGTGGCTATTTTTCTTTTCTGTCTCCCATTCGATGCATTCCATGCAGGTGGAAGACAGCACAAATCTCCTGGGTGGCTCATCCTGTTAGTTGGTGCGCTTGGCTGGCAGTACGGTCGCGCAAACCTTGTCTGGCTGGCCAACCCTCTTC
>JBARCX010000323.1:0-2251 GCA_049794535.1 Rhodanobacter sp. | reverse complement strand
TTGCCCCCTCACCCTTGCCCTCTCCCCGGAGGGGAGAGGGGACTGTTTATCACTCGATTGAAATGTGAGGCAATGCTAATCGCCTGCAGTTCTTCAAGATTTTTCTCGGACACTAGTGGCCTGCGCCGGAATGACGAGCAAGAATGCTTCCAGACGTTGGTCTCTACAAAGGTTTATCGCAAGCCCAGCGCGGCGCGCGCAACACCGCGAAACCGGCGACTAAGATCCAGCCGCGTTCCATCGTGTAATACAACTTCCGCATGGCCCTGGAACAGCGTATGCACTTCGCGAATGCGATCCATATTGACCACGGTGCTTCGATGGATGCGCAGAAAGTGGTTAGGATCGAGCGATTCACACATGTGTCGCAGCGTTTCGCGATGCATGTAGGTGCGGCCGCCCACATGGATGCGCACATAGTTGTCGTCTGCGCGTATCCAATCAATATCGGCAACGGCAATCACCAGGCTGTGTTCGGAAGTTTGCACGCTGATGCGTCGCAGAAAGCTTTTGCTGCCCTCAGCCGGGGCCTGGGCGTGATTGGCATGCAGTCCGTGCCAATGCTTCTTGACCCGCATCATGGCCTGATCGAAACGTGCCTGATCGATAGGCTTCAACACGTAGTCGATCGCATTGGCGTCGAACGCCTGCAGCGCGTGCTCGGCGAATGCCGTGGTAAATACCACCAGCGGTAACGCATCGGTTGAGAGGTTACGCAGCAAACTGAAGCCATCGCCACCCGGCATTTGAATGTCGAGAAAGATCAGGTCAGGCGAGAGTGCGCCGAGTGCCTGCGTGGCCTCGTCCACATTGCCGCACTCGCCGACGACGTCGATGTCGGCATGCGATGCCAGCGCCTGGCGTATCGCGACACGCGCGAGAATTTCATCGTCGACAAGTAAGGCGCGGATTCGGGCCGACATCATGCATTGCACTCGATAAAGGGAAAGCAAAGTTCTACCCGCGTGCCACCACCCGATCTGTGCGAAAGGTCCATGGTGGCGCTTTCGCCGAACAAAGCACGCAGCCGGGCGCGGGTATTGCTCAGGCCGATGCCTTCCACCGGTCCGGTTTCCGGCAAGCCAAGGCCATCGTCCTCCACGCGCAGATGCAGTTGCTCGTCAACGCGACGGGCGGATATATGCAACTTGCCGCCGCCGGTTTTTGCCAGCAGGCCGTGGCGCAGCGCGTTCTCCACCAATGGCTGCAGGATAAGGCTGGGCACTAGCGCGTTGCCGGTATCGCCCATGTCCAGCTGGGTCACCAACCGATCCTGGAAGCGAACCTGTTGGATACCTAGATAGCTCTCCAGGAATTGCACTTCACGCGATAACGGCACCTGCTGCGAGTGACGCTCTTCGAGCGTGAGTCGGAGGAAGTCACTCAGGCGCGCGATCATCAAACGCGCCTGCGGTGGGTCGGCCAGTGCCAGTGCCGAAATCGCATTGAGCGTGTTGAATAAAAAGTGTGGCTGCAATTGCATGCGCAATACCTGTAACTGCGATTGCGCAAGGCGTGCTTCGAGTTGCGAATTACGTAGCCGCTCGTCTTCCAGCGAGTGACGCGATGCGATGCCGCGCAGCACTACTACCATGAGCCAGTAGATAAGTAGCGCAAAGTGAAACTTGAAAACGATTTCGTTTTGGAACAGATCACCGAACGAATAAACCTTGCCCTGTGGATTGGGTCCGGACCACCACCAGAACAGCAAGAGCATTACCGCACTCTGCGTGCTGGCTACCGCGATGCTGCATGGTATGTGCAGCATCCAGAATCGACGCCAGCTCTGCGCGCCCAGTCGTCCCAGCCAGGCGACCAGTGGCGTCAGTGCCATCCACAAGTAGAAGTCCAGGAAATTCCACGACAACGCGCGGACCCATAAAACCGGATGCCCCTCTTCGATCGAGCCCGCTACGGTGCTGGCTGTGTAAGAGAGCACGAGCAAGGTCCAGAAGCCGAGTGCGAGGCCTCCCATCTTTAACCAATGCAAGCGACGACGTTCGATCATGCTTCTCTCGCTTTCGCTTGTCCGGTGTTTGACCTGCATCGAATGATCGCAGTGGATCATTCGTGAAGTCGGATTGAATTTGATGACGCCACTAAGGCGCGAGCTGAAAATGAAGTGTGCGGACTGTAACGCCGATTGGGAAGTGCGGCGCAATTACGCCGCACGCGATACAACTCCCTCCCCTGCGTGAAGCAGGGGAGGGCTGGGGTGGGGTGAAGCCCTTCACATAGTGGCAAGTGTTTT
>JBARCX010000322.1:0-22126 GCA_049794535.1 Rhodanobacter sp. | reverse complement strand
CGCCTATCCGGGGCGGGATGAAGTCGCGCTGGCGGAACCGGTGCTGGCGCGTGTGCGCCAGCGCGATCCGACGTCTAGCCTTAAGCACGAGATGGAGAGCACATCGGACGAGTTCTATCTGGATGCGCTGGCCGTGGCATCGGCGCAGCGTGGTTGCGGGCATGCGGCGCGGTTGATCGATGCGGTATGTGCGCAGGCCCGTGACGAAGGCTATACACGTGTCGGTTTATTAGTGGATGGCAACAAACCGGGTGTGAAGCGGCTTTACCAGCGTCTGGGTTTTGCAGTGGATGGCGAGCGCCAGTTGGCTGGGCATCGCCATGAGCACATGGTTCGGTTGTTGGTGGTCTGATGTCGGCGGGATGAGCGGGCCTGGACTCGGGCCGCCATGTCGTCAAGCAGCAAACTGCATCACATAAGCCTTTCATGCGCCCTGCAACGATCGGCTCGATTTTCCTTCGTTGGCAGCCGCAGGGCTGCACATGCCGGGGCGATGGCGGTACATATAGGGGCCGGTAGGTGCATGGCTCGGCTGCACTAACAGCATTACGCTTGATCAGTCCGACTGTGCGGGAGTCCAAGGGAGTCAGTCATGAACACACTTACTAACCCGCTCATTCGTCTCACGCCGGAATGGCGCAGCTGGATCAGCGAGAACCTGGCGCGCGGTTGTGCTCCGCAGTCGTTAATTGACGACATGGTTCGCAATCACTTCAATCCCATTGAAGCGAGTGCGGCTGTCTACGGCATGCTGGCGGGCGCGAGCGCACCGACATCGGTCATTGCTGAACCCGTCGCACAGGCGACGGGGGCCTACGTGTACGAATCACCGCGACTGCCCTCCGGTAACCGTATTCGCACCTCGGATCGCGAGATAAAGGTCGCATTTCGCATCGATCGGCCGGTGCTTGCCGTGCTCGACCATGTGCTCAGTGATGACGAATGCGATGAACTGATCCGGCGCTCGGCCGACAAACTGCAGCGCTCGACCACCGTCGACCCAACGCGTGGCAGTCATGAAGTGATCGCCGAGCGTAGCAGCGACGGCACCTTCTTCGAGGTCAATGCGGATGCCTTCATCGCGCGACTCGATCGCCGCATCGCCGAGCTGATGAACTGCTCGGTGGATCGTGGCGAAGGCTTGCAGGTCCTGCATTACAACGTCGGCGGCGAATACAAGCCGCACTTCGATTTCTTTCCACCCGAAGACCCCGGCAGCCAAGCGCAGATGGTGATCGGCGGCCAGCGTGTTTCCACGCTTGTGATGTATCTCAACGACGTGGAAGAAGGCGGCGCCACCATCTTCCCAGAGCTCGGTCTGGAAGTGATACCGAAAAAAGGTTCAGCCGTCTATTTCGAATACACCAACAGCCATGGCCAGCTCGATCCACGCACCCTACACGGTGGCGCACCGGTAGTGCGCGGCGAGAAATGGATCGTCACCAAGTGGATGCGGCAGCGCACTTACGGTGCTGCCGTAGGCTAGTCAGATCCGTTCGAATGGAGATCAGGCAGAAAGTAGGACGGATGCAGCAAATTATTTCTTCTCGCCTTCGGCAAACGCTGTTTTGAAACGAGGCCAGAATTCGGCGCCCCAGTTTTTCAACTTGTCCACATAAGCCATTTTTTCGGGAAAGCGAGTGATATTGCCTACGGACCAATCGCTGTCCGTAAATGAGGGCACTTCGTTCGATTTAATCCCATCTGCTTCAGGGCTGAATAGGTATTTCACCTCAAGCACGCCCCACGTCTCAGCCCGAGTGAATCGGACGCTAACCATATCCTGCGGATAGCTAACACCCTTGGCTGCCATATCACCACCAGCCGCGCGTTCCAGGCCTGGCATTTTGGTTGCACGATCAGCCCACTGTTGAAGTGGCGTCATGTAGACACCGCCAATGATCCAGCAGGCCACGTGCCCGTTAGGAATGACCTCCTCGGACATAACGTAATGGTTGTCTGCTTGATGATCGATGCAACCTGGGGGTTTGGGAAAGCCGGCGCCCGGCTGGTCAACACTTCGCGCAGCTGTAATTCGTACAGCGCCGATCAGACGCTGCTTCTTAACTTGTCCGAGATAAAGCATCTCGCCCGTTGCTGTGGGTAATTTGAAGCTTGTATTGGCCAGCATCAGCCAAGATCCCGCCGGCAGCGGCACATTGAAGCCATCGACGCGTAAGGACCCACTGTAACTTCGTCCGGAAACGGCGCTATTCAACCCACTAGTGTCGGTAGACGATGCGCTGGGCGTGGCTAGCGAGAGAGTCGCTGTCTGCACTTTAGGCGGAGACGTAACCGGCGCTGATTTGCGCTGCGTTGTTGTACTCGTCGCGGATAACGCAGAAGGCAGTGCATTCGGTACAGCTGCCGTGGACGGACTTGCTGCCGTCGATGCTGCGGCTACGCGGGGCGCGCTTGTACCAGTGGATGCTGTGGTGGCTGCTTGCGGAACATAAGAAGCCTGGCTAGGCAATACCGCTGGTGTTGGCTGCTGGTGAGTGTTGTGGAAGAACAAGACGAACATCAGCGTGAGCACGGCGGCTGACATACCACTCAAACGCCATAGGGGGGCTCGTTGCCACAAACGTCGAAATGTTCGGAACGGGCGTTCCGGAGTCAACGAACTCACGCCTCAGGCCTCGCGACGACACGACCATCCATGGCAACCAGCGAGACACGGGCATAACCCTTTTGCTTTGCTTCAATCAACGTATCGGCAATGGATTCCTCTGCGATACGGACCAGATCGCGCGCTGATGCAGCTGTGCCGAGTCGACCTTGGCGACGCATCATGTCGTACAAAAGTTCTGGATCGATACCACCGAGACTTACATCCAAACCATAGCTCTTGATCATCGATTCAATCTCGAGCGCCACAACACGCGCGACATCCAGGCCCGATAACGGCTTGAAAACGAAAATTCGATCCAGGCGATTGATGATTTCAGGTGCGAATCCTGATTCCCGCAAGGCATTGGTCGATGTGCGACGCAATTCGTCTGGATCGTTGGCGTATTGATCACTGAGTGATTGCAGCGCATCTGTCGCGGCGTTGGTTGTCAGAATAAAAATGGCTTGGGTGGTGGAGATTTGTTTGCCGTCGGATGCCTCGGTGACAAAACCGTCGTTCCACGCCGTCAGAAAATTCTTTTGTACGTCTGAATGGGCTTTTTCGATCTCATCAAGCAACACGACCGCGTCAGGGGCGTCACGTAAACCAGCCGTGAGCTTTCCATAAGCATCCGAGCCGACATAACCTTTTGCCGAACCGAACAGCTGTGTAGCGCCATGGCCACCGCTGGAAAATTGTGTCATGTCGAAATGCAGTAGCTTGCGTTGCAAGGTGTTACCCAAACACTTGGCTAGGTAAGTTTTTCCTGTTCCTGGTGGCCCGGCTAGTAGAAATACGCCGACCGGCTTGCCACGTTGCTTGAGAGCAAGACGTCGCCGGATTTGTGCCGCCATATCGTCACAAACGCTGTCCTGGCCGATGACCTTGCTCTTAAGCGTGAGTGCGAGCTGTTCGGCATCGATAAAGATGGCCTCCGGTTGCGCGGCCAGCTTGGTCTCCAGTACCGAGCGATTGGTTAAGCGGTCGAGTATGTCCATGATCCAGCCCCCATTACTTAAATCAGGATGCGCGACGCGTTGGCGTTCGCGAAAATATCCCAAGAAAAACAGCAGCCATAAGGCAATCGCAAATGCGATTTCCCACCATGCATAAGTGTGCAGGAAACGGGCGGTGTTGCTGAGATAAGCATCGATAGCCTGTCCGCTTGGCGCATGCTGCAGCCAGAATTGCGCGATTGCTATAGCAACGGTCAACAGGAAAAGCAGCGGCATCAGGCGCGTGGCCATCGTCGTAATCCAGCGCATCAGTTCACCTTTACCTGCAGGCCCAATATCTGACCTTCGCTCATGATCGGGAAGATCGCTTTGACGCCTCCCGAAGCCAGTCCGACAGTTATGCCGCCGCCATCGCCATCGCTAACGCCCGTCACCTTGATCACGCCATCGGCCGGTACCGGGATGGCGAACGTATCTCCTTTCTTGGTGAGCCGGATCGTTCGGGAATACCCTTGGCTGTCGATACGAACCACATCGCCATCCTCCATGTCGGTGTCCCATAAGGTGATCCATACCAGGCGCACACGTTGGGTTTGTCGTTGGGCGAGTGCAGGCACGGCCACAGGCGCTTCTGGATGCGCGCTCGGTAGGTTTTGAGGTGATGGTACCGATACGGGCTGTGGCTGTGGCGGAGCAGCGCTTGCGAGATTTGCTTTCAACGTCGCAGCGGCGGCAGGACTCAACTGCATGCTCTGTATTGCACGGTCCGTATCGTCTACGGAGACCGGGGACAGATTCATTGGCGCGAGTGTGCGAAATACTTCAAGGCGAGCTTGCTGATCCGCAGGTGAAACCTCGTCGCCTTGCTGAGCTATCCCATGGGGCACAATGTAACTGGCCACTGCGATCGTGGCCGTCAACAGGATCGTGGCAAGAGCGGATTTTCCGAGTAACGACCAGGTTGCTGCGTGTTCACTACGACTGCTTGTTTGACGGCGGCTTGTTTGCGGCGGCGCCTGCGGCCCTTTCAGCGGGTTATTCACCGAGCAACCTCATCCATGTCAGATTAATCAACGAAACGTCTGCTGGATCCGTTGAGGCTCAATTTAATTTTGACCCGGGCCTTCGCGTGAGCTTCGGATTCACTCGCGCCGCATCAACAGTTATACCCGGGATGCTTTTGGCCACTCGTATCAAGCCAATGTGCTCCAGGATGCCGTAGAAACCTGGACTCATTTGAGGGTTGCTAGCTTCTTTGCGAAAGCTTTTTGCACTAAAGCTGAAATTGACGTTGAGCGCCCAGAGCCCTTCGTTGATATCAAGTTGTTTGATGAGCGCTGTCGCAACTTCTTCGTAACTAAAGGTGTACTGGGCTGCGTCAGCCATGCTTTATCACCAAATAAATAGAGCGACAGACTACAAATGCGATGTTAGGCGCAGCATTGCGCTGCGCTAGTCTTGCTTAGTGGTATGAGTGATAGCAAGTACAGAGATTAAGTGCGCAAGATCTTCCACGTCGCACAATCTTGCTAAAGACTTTTGCTTGATCCGCACAAACGTATTCAATGCAGGTAGTCGAGCTATGACGCCTTCAGTCCGTGAGTAACGGATCGAAGGCGTCATGGTAAATAGAGATGTCATCGGAAGCGTTAGCCCTGTGCGCCGTCCGCTTCCACGTGGTAATGCGTGGCGACTTCGATCTCGCTCTTCGAGCCGAGGAACACCGGTACGCGCTGGTGTAATGCGGTGGGTTGAAGATCCATGATGCGTTCGCGACCGGTGGTCGCCGCGCCGCCGGCTTGTTCGACGATGAAGGCCATCGGGTTGGCTTCGTACATCAGGCGCAGCTTGCCGCTGCCGCCTTTGCTGGTGATCTTCGCGTCCAGTGGATAGAAGAACACGCCGCCGCGGGTGAGGATACGATGCACGTCGGCCACCATCGAGGCGACCCAGCGCATGTTGAAGTCCTTGCCGCGTGGGCCTTCCGTGCCGGCCAGCAGCTCGCCGACATAACGCTGCATGGGTGCTTCCCAATGGCGCTGATTGGACATGTTGATGGCGAACTCGGCGGTCGCTTCCGGAATCTTCATATGGCGACGGCTGAGGATGAAGCTGCCCACTTCGCGATCGAGCGTGAACTCGTGCGCGCCGTGGCCAAAGGTGAGTACCAGCACGGTCGCCGGGCCGTACACCACGTAGCCGGCGGCTAGCTGCGCCGTACCCGGCTGCAGGAAGTCTTCGACCTTCGGCTCGGTGATGCCTTCCGGGCAGCGCAGTACCGAGAAGATCGTGCCCACGGATACGTTCACGTCGATGTTCGAGCTGCCGTCCAGCGGATCGAACAACAGCAGGTGGTTGCCCTTCGGGTAACCGTCGGGGATCTGCTGCGGATCTTCCATTTCTTCGGACGCGCAGGCGGCCAGGTGTCCGCCCCAGGCATTGGCTTCCAGCAGGATCTCGTTGGAGATCACGTCCAGCTTCTTCTGCGCCTCGCCCTGCACGTTGTCCGTACCGGCATTGCCCAGCACGTCGCCCAGGGCACCCTTGCCGGTCGCTACGCCGATGCGCTTACAGGCACGTGCCACCACCTCGATCAGCAAAGACAGCTCGGCATTGATGTGGCCGGCGCGGCGTTCCTCAATCAGGAACTGGATCAGGGAGATGGGCTTCATGAGCGGTCCGTGGGGAAGTGAACGCACATTGTCCCGGCTATGGCTGCCAGACGCCAGACGCAGCCATGCTGCTGACACTACGTTGGCAGTAGGGGGTAGTCATCCTGTCACTCCAACAACGGAGGGCAGGGACATGCGCGATACGGTTTATTTCCTGGTTTTCGACGGCTTTGCCGATTGGCAGGCCGCCTTGGCGTTGTGCGAGATCCGTCGCCCGGGCGATTGGCGGGTACAAACGGTTGGGTTTTCGCTGGCGCCGGTGACATCCATGGGAGGGCTCAGCGTTCAGCCTGACCTATCGCTGGCACAGCTCGACTTCGCCCGTGCGGCATTGCTGATCGTGCCTGGCGGACATCTTTGGCAGCGCGGTGCCGGTGAGCCGGCAGTAGCCGCCATCCGCGAATTGCACGTGGCAGGAGCTCCGGTGGCAGGCATCGATAGTGGCGTGCTGCCGCTAGCCCGTGCAGGTCTGCTTGAGCATTGTCGCCATACCGGCAACTGGCCTGGTCATATCGATAGCCAGGTGCCTGCGTACGCGGGTGCCGATCAATACGACGCCAACGTGCTGGCGGTGAGCGATGGCGGCACGATCACTGCCAGTCACCTCGGTAGCGTGGAATTCGCTCGCGAAGTGATCCGCACGCTGGATCTCTACAGCTCCAGCGATCGCGAGGATTGGTATCGGCTGTTCAAGCATGCGGTGTTGCCACCGTGGCTCGCCGTGGTACCCGACACCTCGGAGGCCGCATGAGCATGCCAACCCGTGAGCCGATCGACCTGCCGACGCCGCCGCGTTGGCAGGAGCGCTTGGTCCGTTGGTTCTCGCCGTTGCGCCAGCGTTGGATGTTGGTCGATGGTCAACATCCTCCGATGGCGCCGTCGTCTGAGCCTGCCGCGGAAACGCCACGCATCATGTCGCAACCGGAAGCCACACGCGGGCCCTATCGGCAGGAAGTCACCGTATGAACGCCGTGGTCGATGTCACTGCGTCGACCGACACGAGCCGTCGGCGCGTACTCGCTGCACTTGTTCTGGCCGTTGCCGCGCAGGCAGCCGATGCGCTGCCTCACTTTTCGACCGCATCGAGATCACCTGCTATGACGAAGCCCTCGCCGCATGAACCCTCGCACGATTTCGACTTCTATTTCGGGCGCTGGAAGATCCACAACCATCGGTTGAAGGAACGCCTGGTGGGCAGTCATGAGTGGGAAGACTTCGATGCCGTGCAAGAGTGCCGGCCGATTCTCGGTGGCATGGGCAACATGGACGAGTTCATCACGGACGCTTTCGGCGATACCCACTTCATCGGCATGACCATACGCCTGTTCGATCCGCAGAAGCGTGCATGGAGCATCCATTGGGTCGACAACCAGCGGGTAATGCTGGACCCACCCGTAGTGGGTCGCTTTGAAAACGGTGTGGGAACGTTTTACGGACGTGATACCTACAAAGGCACGCCCATACTGATGCGCTTCGTATGGACGGCCGACGTCGAGCATCCGCGCTGGGAGCAAGCGTTCTCGACCGACGAGGGACGCAGTTGGGAGGTCAACTGGGTGATGACCATGGAGCGCGTATCCGCATGAACACGGTCTTTGCAACCAAGCCCGTTGCGGCAGCCCGCTGTCCGGTGATGGAGCTGCGCCAATACACACTGCATCCAGGTGCGCGCAACACGTTGATCGAACTGTTCGATCGCGAGTTCATCGAGTCGCAGGAAGCGGTCGGCATGTCAGTGATCGGTCAGTTCCGCGATCTGGATAATCCGGATCGCTTTGTCTGGTTGCGCGGTTTTACGGATATGCCATCACGCGCACAGGCGTTGGCTGCGTTCTATGGCGGCCCGGTATGGCGTGCGCATCGTGATGTAGCGAACGCCACCATGATCGATTCCGACAATGTGCTGTTGCTGCAGCCAGTTGCCATCACCGATAACTACCTAAGTGATTCGACCGGCCGTTCGCAGCGCGACGAGCTCGAGGCAAGCGAAGATCTGGTGGTCATCACGCTCTGGCACTGCACCGTACCGGCGGTGGAGGGGTTCGCTGTCTTCTTCGCAAGCCAGCTGGCGCCATTGTTGGCCGAATGCGGTGGCCCAGTCGTGGCTAGCTTTGCCACCGAATACAGCACCAATACTTTTCCTGCGTTGCCGGTGCGCGAGGGCGAACATGTTCTGGCATCCATCGCACGCTTTGCGGATCACACCGCTTACGCTCGTCACGTGGCTGCGTTGATGCATTCATCGCCATGGCAGGCGGCGAGTGACGATGCACAAACGCACTACCTCATGCGACCGCCGGAAACACTTCGGTTGGCACCTACGTCACGTTCATTGCTGCGTGGTTCCCAGACACACACTCAGCTATCCGCCTTATCCCGAGGAAATGCACCATGAAGACGACTTATCACGGCAGTTGCCATTGCGGCGCAGTGAGCCTCGAGGCTGATATCGACCTCACTTCCGGAACCGGTCGGTGCAACTGCTCGATCTGCACCAAGACCCGGCAATGGAGTGTCATCGTGAAGCCGGATGCGTTTCGCCTGCTAAGCGGTGAGGCGGCGTTGTCCGATTACCAGTTCGGCTCGAACAGCATGCATCACCTGTTTTGCAGCCATTGCGGTGTGCGTCCGTTTGGGCGCGGTCACCTGGATGTGCTGGGTGGCGATTTCTACACCGTCAGCGTGGCCTGTCTCGACGATGTGCAACCGCAGGAGCTGATCGACGCGCCGCTGCACTTCAGTGACGGGCGCGCCAATAACTGGCAGTCGCCACCGGCTGAAACGCGACACCTGTGAGTTCTCCTAGCGCCTCTATCTCAGGAATTCAGCCATGATCTTCGACCATATTTCCTTGGCTACCGGCGACCTCGCCCGCAGCCGTGCGTTCTTCAGCCAGGCATTGGCACCGCTAGGTATCGGCGTGGTCATGGAGTTTCCCGGCGCGGTGGGGCTGGGTAGCGATGGCCGACCACAGTTATGGCTGGTCGAACACGAAGGGCAGCCCTCGCCGGTGCACATCGCTTTCGTTGCATCGGACCGCATGCAGGTCGATGCTTTTCATCGGGCGGCGCTCGCCGCGGGCGCAACGGATAACGGTGCGCCTGGCATCCGTGCGCACTACCACGCCGATTACTACGCCGCCTTCGTGATCAGTCCGGACGGACACAACATCGAGGCCGTGTGTCGTCGGGCAGAGCACTGAGCGGCACAGGCGCTAAGCAACGCCAGTCACGAGGAGGCGGTAAGGCCATGACAAATCAACCACGCATCACTTTCTTCCATGCTCCGAATAGCCGTTCCGGCGGTACGCGCGCATTGCTTGAAGAGCTAGGCGTAACGTTCGATATGCATGTGCTGAACTTTAAATCGGCTCAGCAGCGCCAGCCGGAGTACCTGGCGGTCAATCCGATGGGCAAGGTGCCGGCGATCCTCCACGAGGGTGCGTTGATCACCGAGCAGCCCGCCGTATTCATCTACCTCGCCGATCTTTATCCCGAGGCGAAGCTGGCGCCGCCGATTGGTGACCCGTTACGCGGGCCTTACTTGCGCTGGATGGTGTTCTACGGCTCGAGCTTCGAGCCGGCGTTGGTCGACAAATCGATGCAGCGTGAGCCGGCCTCGCCATCGACCTGCCCCTACGGCGACTTCGACACCATGCTCAAGACGCTGACCGATCAACTCGAAAAAGGGCCCTATCTGCTTGGCGATAGATTCAGCGCGGCAGACGTGCTGTGGGGCGGCGCACTGAACTGGACCACGATGTTCAAACTGGTGCCGGAACTACCGGTGATTCGCGCTTATATCGATCGTGTGACCTCGCGCCCGGCGATGCAGCGCGCCGCCGCCGCCGATGCGGCGCTGGCTGCTGCGCAGGCAGCGTGATGCGTCTCTGACCGACGGCTGTCACAACACTCTCTTCTATGCATATGACAGCCATCACGACACATGACGTGTGGCGCTGGTCGCGCCAAGGCGACTCGGCGATGATGTGCGGATGCGTCGCGCCGATCGCCTGTTCCTCATCATCCACGCCCTACGCGGGCGTCGTACCGCGTTGCAGGCACGACAGCTCGCGGGCACCTTGGGCGTGTCATTGCGTACGGTCTATCGCGACGTGGCCGACCTGCAGCTATCCGGTGTGCCGATCGAGGGCGAGGCCGGCGTCGGCTACGTGCTGCGCAAGGGCTCGGATATCCCCCCGCTGATGTTTACCGCCGACGAGCTCGAATCGCTGGTGGTCGGTACACGCTTTGTACGTGCGTTTGCCGGTGAGAAGCTGGCTGCGGGTGCACAGGCCGCACTGCTGAAGATCGAGGCGGTATTACCGCCAGAGCTACGTGAGCGCTCTTCTCGCACGCGTATCTACGCGCCGATGTGGCGCGATGAAAAGACCATCGAATTCGCCGCCCGTATCGATCGCCTGCATGCAGCGATTGGTGACAGTCGTGTGCTGCGACTGGATTATCGCGACGAGGCAGGCCGTGCCAGCGCACGCGAGATCGAGCCGTTGTGCCTGGCGTTCTGGGGTGGCAAGTGGACGCTGGGTGCGTGGTGCCGGTTGCGTGAAGGCTTCCGCAATTTCCGTCCGGATCGCATCGACGCGCTGGACGAGACCGGCGAGGTGTTCCAGGTCATGGCTGGCCGCGACCTGGATGCTTATCTGTTGGCGATGCGCGGGTATTACTCCGGTATGGAGTAGTGCGGTACCTATTGAATCCTTCTCCCCTTGGGAGAAGGTGCCGGTAGGCGGATGAGGGTTCGTGCAGAGCGAAGCGTGGAAAGCGACGCAAGCCTTGAATCTTTGTTGCAGCCCGAACCCTCACCCCAACCCCTCTCTCCCACAGGGACTACCTTCGGGTCGCCGGCGGGAGAGGGGCTATTCGTCGCGTCAATCGAACACATGACTTACGAGAGCCCCCATCCAGGCACCGGCTCGGGTACCCTCGGCAGCGTTGTCCGCTGTACATCGCTTCTACCTGTGTCTTCTAAGAAGGGAGTCGTGCCATGACGTTAGGTGTGCGCCATCCGTTGTTGTCGATCGCTCCGGCCAAGTTGCGGCCGACCCAGTTGACCGTAGGCAAAGCCGAAGTGGCTGAAAAGCGGGCGAAGTGGCATAGCCTGGGTAAGAAGAAGCGCAAGGAAATGATCGATGCGCACTGGTTCCCCGGTGTGTTGGGGCCAAAGCAGCGCGTCTATATCGTCGATCACCATCACCTGGGTCTCGCGCTGATGGAAGAAGGCGTGAAAGAAGTGCCGGTGATGATTCAGCGCGACTTCTCATGGCTGGAGCCGGAAGTGTTCTGGCGCACCATGGAGTTCAATCGCTGGGCACACCCGTATGACCAGCAAGGCATTCGCACCAGTTACGACGCTTTCCCGGCCAGTCTCGACAGTCTTACCGACGATCCCTACCGCACACTCGCTGCGCGTGTGCGCATGGCCGGTGGCTGCGCGAAGGACGCCACGCCCTATGCCGAATTTCTTTGGGCGGATTTCTATCGTCGTCATCTCAAGCTGCCCGGTGGCAAGGTCACCGCGAAGGTGATGCAGCAGGCGCTGCTGCTCGCACATAGTCATGAATCGGGCTACTTGCCGGGTTGGAGCGGGACGATCGGATGAGCGCGCAGCCGGCACCGGCTTCCCCATTGGGCGCTACGCCGAGTTCTACGACGGGCGTCGACGTACTGGCCGGGTTGTCGATTGCCGGATTGCTGGTGCCCGAGGCCGTTGCGTATTCGGGCATCGCCGGCTTGCCGCCGCAGGCCGGTGTTATCGCGCTGTTTGTCGGCCTGCTCTGTTACGGCCTGCTCGGTCGTAGCCGTTACGCCATCGTCTCGGCGACGTCGTCCTCAGCGGCGGTGCTGGCCGCGGGTACATTGGCGTTGGCCGGCCCAGCCGGTGCGGCGCGTGCGGTGGTGGCGGCAACATTGGTGCTGCTTACCGGTGGTTGTTTCCTGATCGCGGGTGCGGCACGTCTTGGTGGGTTGTCGCACTTGATTGCGCGGCCGGTACTGCGTGGTTTCACCTTCGGCCTCGCCTGCGTCATCGCGTTGAAGCAGGTGCCTAACCTGTTCGGATTGCCGGGTTTGCATGGTGACTTCGTACCGTTGTTGGTGACGGATTTGGTGCGATCCATCAGCCAGATCCAACCGGCCACGATGGGTGCCGGTATCGTCGCTCTAGCACTCTTGTTCCTCTGCGAACGGGTGCGGCGTCTGCCTGGCAGCTTGTTGGTGATCGTGCTGGGTGTGTTGGCTTCGGGCTGGCTGGCGCAACACGGTGTGGAGCTGACGGGAGCGATCAATCTCACGCCGGCCTGGGCGTTGCCGACATGGCCCACCAGTAACCAGTGGTTGCCGAGCATCGAGATGGCCGCTGCGCTGTTGCTGGTGCTGTACGCGGAGTCGTATGGCTCGATCCGCGCCTTCGCGTTGAAGCACGGCGATCCGGTGAATGCGAATCGCGACCTGTTGGTGTTTGGTGTCGCAAACGTGTTGTCGGGTCTGTTGCACGGCATGCCCGTCGGCGCGGGCTATTCCGGCACATCGGCGAACGAAGCCGCCGGTGCGCGCTCGCGTCTGGCTGGCTTGGTAGCTGCCGCCTGCGTGCTGCTGATGGTGCTGCTGTTGTTGCGCTGGATCGAGCGCATCCCCGAGCCGGTATTGGCGGCGATCGTGATCCATGCCGTGAGCAAATCGTGGCGGCTATCGGTATTCGCGCCGTACCTGCAGTGGAAGCGCGATCGACTGGTGGCCCTCGCCGCGGTGCTCGCGGTACTCGCGTTGGGCATCCTCAATGGTTTGTTGGTGGCCATCGCGTTCAGTGTGGTGATGTTGCTGCGTGAACTCGCCACACCGCGCATTAGCGTGCTCGGCGAACTGGCGGGCACGCACGATTTCGTCGACACCGCAGAACATCCAGATGCACACCCGAAACCCGGCATGCTGATCCTGCGACCCGAAGTGCCGTTGTTCTTCGCGAATGCGGAATCGATCATGGAACTGGCACGCCAGCAGGTGGACGCGCATGCCGATGCCCGGGTGGTTGTGTTGAGTCTGGAAGAATCGCCCGACCTCGACAGCACGACACTGGAGTCGCTGGAGGACTTTGTGACATGGCTGTCCACGCGTGGCATCACGCTGCGCCTGGCACGACTGAAGGATGACGTGCGAACGTTGCTGTTACGTGTGGCACTTCCTCAGCTACCGCCGGCAGCGTTGAATTTCTGGAGTGTCGCGGATGCCGCGACCATGCCCATAGCATCTTCAACATCAACACCATCAGTACCGTAGGCAGCAGGGGACGTTTTAGTGAAAAGAACAACGAGTTTGGCCTGGCTGGGCCTGGGTGCCCTTGTACTTGCAGCACCCCTTTGGGCACAGGCACAGCAAGATGCCGACACACGTTTTCAGCAGATCTATCAGCATGAATGGTCGTGGCGTACCGGCCAGGCCGGCGTCAGCGCTTCCGGCGAATCGCAGCCCAACAACGGCCGACTGGACGAGGTGGACGCGGCAAGCCAACAGCAGCGCCTGGACTACTGGAACCAGATCATGCGTGAGCTTGATGCGATCAACGTCAAACAGCTCACGCCGGAAGACCAGGTCAACTACGCGGTGTATCGCGAGCAGATCCGCAACTTCATCGCCGATCAGCAATTCAAGCAGTGGCAGATGCCGTTCAACAGTGACTCGGCGTTTTGGAGCGAGCTTGGCGACGATCTGGGCAGTGATGGCCTGAGCACGGCGGCGGACTACCAGAAGTACCTCGACCGGCTTGGCCAGGTACCCAAGTACTTCACACAGCAGATCGACAATATGCGTGCGGGCTTGAAGCGTGGCTTTAGCGTGCCGCAGGCGGTGCTCAAGGGGCGCGACGTATCGATCGCCGCCGTAGCCGAATTAAAAGACCCCACGCAAAGCGGCTTTTACCAGCCGTTCGCACATATGCCGCAGAGCATTCCAGCGGCCGAGGCTGCAAAGTTGCAGGCAGCTGCGCGCAAGAAGATCGCCGATGATGTGATCCCGGCCTACGCCAAGCTGCTCACCTTCTTCCGTACCGAATACGTACCCCAGGCCCGCACCACGCTGGCCGCCGAGGCACTGCCGGATGGCAAGGCGTATTACCGCCAGCAGATCCTCGAATACACCACGCTGGATATGAGCCCGGATGCGATCCACCAGGTGGGCCTGGATCAGGTGGCTAAGATTCACGCGCAGATGCTGGAGACGATGAAGCAAACCGACTTCAAAGGTAGCTTCCCTGAGTTCCTGCACTTTCTTCGCACCGATCCGCAGTTCTACGCCAAGACCCCAGACGAACTGCTGATGCGCAGCGCGTGGGTAGCCAAGGAAGTGGATGGCAAGCTATCGAAGCTATTCGGACATTTGCCGCGCGAGCGCTTCACCATTGAGCCGGTGGCTGCCGACATTGCGCCGTACTACACCTCCGGCCGTGGTGGTCCGGCCGTCTATCTGGTCAACACCTACGACCTGCCCTCACGGCCGCTGTACAACATGCCGGCGCTGACGCTGCATGAGTCGTATCCTGGTCATGCACTGCAGTTGGAACTGGCCGATGAGTCACATGGGCAGCCGGAGTTTCGCCGCAATGGATACATTTCGGCCTACGGCGAAGGCTGGGGCCTGTATTCGGAATACCTTGGCAACGAGATGGGCATCTACCAGACGCCCTACCAGCGTTTCGGTTTTCTCACCTATCAGATGTGGCGCGCTTGTCGCCTGGTGGTCGACACCGGCATTCATCACCTTGGTTGGACCCGGCAACAAGCGATCGACTACATGACGCAGAACACCGCGCTATCCGATCGCGAGATCGCCAATGAGGTGGATCGCTACATCAGCTGGCCTGGTCAGGCGCTGTCGTATGAGCTCGGTTATCTGAAAATTCTGGAGCTGCGCGCCAAAGCGGAGAAGGCGCTTGGGCCTGCGTTCGACATACGACATTTCCATGACACGGTCTTGGAAATCGGCTCAGTGCCGCTACCGGTATTGGAGCAACGTATCGATCGGTTTATCGCCGAAGGCGGCCCGGAACCGGACTATGGATGCGACTGTGCAAAGAAGGGTAAGGCGGTAGTCGGCGTCGGAAACTGACTACGGCATTACCTCGAAATCTTGCGGTAATGGATTCGTGCGAAATCGATGATAAGAATGCCGCCACGTTGTTCACACTACGAGGGGGAGTTCGATGAAGTTAAATATCAAGCGTCTGGGCATGATGGCGTTGCTGGGCCTGTTCTTGCCGTTGGCAGCGCATGCGGATCTGCCGGGTCGCCATCCGTATTACTTGCACGCGCTGTCGGATCTGCGTGGCGCGCGTTGGTTGCTTGAGCACCGCCCGGGTGACCCGGCCGTGAGTGGACAGGAAGATGTGGCCATCACTGAGATCGAGCGTGCTATCGGTGAGATCAAGCATGCGTCGATCGACGATGGTAAGAATCTCGATGATCACCCGCCGATTGACTACCCGCATGATCACCCCGGTCGCCTGCACAAGGCCATCGACTTGTTGCACAAGGTGCACAACGATGTGGCCCGGGAGGAAGACGACCCGCAGACGCATGGCCTGAAGGACCGTGCGCTCATGCATATCGACGAGGCGACACATGCCGCTGAGCGCGCTCTGAGAGATGCTCGCTAACCGGATCGATGCGATGTATTAGTGCAAAAACCCCCGCCACACGCGGGGGTTTTTGTATCCGGGATCGATCAAGGTGGGTGGCGCGATGAACACCAGGCATCGGGCTTGCGGGTTGGTTGGACGGCATTTGGACGGAAATGCATATATGAAGTAATATAGTCAATAACTTCACAAGGAGAGTTTCGTATGTCAGCGCACCCGCTGCCCGAAGCACTTCCCGCCGATGGGCTCGGCGGCCCTGCCCTGCGCAGCTTTTTCAAGCTGGCCGAGCAGTGGAATCTGCGCATGGCCGAGCAACGCAAACTGCTTGGTGACCCGCCCGAGTCGACGTTCTACAAGTGGAAGCGTCAGCAAGATGGCGTGCTCGCTCGCGACACCATCGAACGAATCAGCTATCTACTCGGCATCTGGAAAGATCTGCAGATCCTGTTCTCCGATCCGGCACAGGCCGATGCGTGGTTGCACAAGCCGAATCAGGCAACGCTGTTCGGTGGTCACTCAGCGCTGGAGCGTATGTTGTCCGGCAACGTGGCCGATCTATACGTGGTGCGGCAGTACCTCGATGCGCAGCGCGGTTGGAGCTGACTAGGTATCGAGAATCGGCACGAAGTCGCAGCCGGCGATACACCTGCACGGCATAGTGGATTAACCCGGCAGGCTTAAGGTCATGGCAGACATCCCACCACTCAAACGCATCCGCTGGAGCCAGGCTTATCGCATCGTGCCCAGCCGCTTTCCGCCGGTGGGCGTGTTCGATCGTATTGCCGATCCGGCCGATCTCGATGCCATCTTCGCTATCGAGGCGTTGACCAATCCACGGCTGCGCGAAGAAGCCAATACGCTGAAACTGGTACCCAAGGATCGGCGAATCAGCGGCCCGGGTTCGACACCGGTCATGGCCGCATTTACTCACTTGAATCCCGAAGGCAGCCGCTTCTCCGATGGTAGCTGGGGCGTGTTTTATGCCGCACACAGCGTAGCCACGGCGGTAGAAGAAACGGTTTATCACCGTGAGCTTTTCCTCGCGGCGACCGCCGAGCCAGCTTGCGATATCGAAATGCGCTGTTACCGCACCAGCATCGCCGGCAGGCTGCACGATTTGCGCAACGGTTGGCTCGACGCGCATGACCCGGACAGCTATGCCATGAGCATGGCGTTGGCGAAGCGGCTGCGCAAAGCGGGTTCCAATGGCGTTGTGTATGACAGCGTGCGCCATACGGGCGGTGAATGCGTGGCGGTTTTCTATCCGGACCTGATCGCGCCCTGTGTGCAATCCGAGCACCTGATCTATCGATGGGATGGTCAGCGCATCGCGATAGTGCTGAAAGTATCGGAGCTGGCGCGTCCGCAGTAATCTGGCATTTCATGCAAGCCTGATTCACTTGAACGTGGTTCACTGAAGTGAGGCGGAACGATGAAGCGATTGATCGTGCTTTTGTTCGTGCTCTTGCCACTGCTGGCGCATGCGCGTGAGAACAACCATGCGCAATGGAATCCAGAAATCGCCGCCTTTGAGGCCGCCGATTACGCACAGCTACCACCACCGGGCTCCATATTGTTTATCGGCAGTTCGTCGATTCAGCACTGGAAATCGCTGGCGGAGGATTTCCCCGAGCTGAGCGTGATCAACCGCGGCTTCGGCGGATCGGAGATCAACGACTCCACCTTTTTTGCCGATCGCATCGTAGCCCCCTATCACGCGCGAGCCATTGTCATGTACGCCGGTGACAATGATTTGCAGGACGGCGGGACTCCCGAGCAGGTACGCGACGATTTCGCCGCGTTCGTTCGCAAGGCGCGAGCGGTCGATCCCGGCGTGCCGATGGCCTTCATCGCAATCAAGCCAAGCGTCGCCCGTGCCGTTTTGCTGCCCAAGATTCGTCAGGCGAATGCACTGGTTCGCGACTACGCATCAACGCAAAAGGGCGTGAGCTATTTGGACGTCTTTACGCCCATACTCAGCGCCGACGGCAGGCCACAGCCAGACTTGTTTGGTGACGATGGTTTGCACATGAATCGCAAGGGCTATCAGCTGTGGATCGGCGTCATCAAGCCCTGGTTGGATGCGGTGCCACGCTAAGCGGCGAAGCCGCAAAAAAGCATAGACGCAAAACAGCAAAGCCGGCTAGCTAGGCCACGACGTGTTGCTTAGCGAAGGCTATATGGCAATTCACCATCATTAGGGGGTTACTTGAACGCTTTAAATGATCAGGCCGTTTTCAAAACACCACCGTGGTTTTACTTCGTGTTGGCCTTCATCATCGCCTGGACGTTTTGGCTAGTGCCCTTGCTTGGCAGCAGGAACGTTATCGCGGTATCGGCAAGCGTACAGACGATTTTTCTGGTGCTCGGTGCCTTTGGGCCATTCTTCGCTGCATTTATATCGCGATATCGGGACGGTGGATGGCCGGCGGTGCGCAGCTTTGCATCACGGGCCTTCAGATTCCGTATCGGGCCGCGTTACCTTATGGCGGCATTGTTTCTGGTGCCGTTGCTCGGTCTGGTCGCAGCCTGGATATACGCGCAACAAGGTGGGCCTGCGCTGGCGTTGGCTGTGCCGCCCATGCAGATCCTGATCCTGTTTCCGCTGTTGTTCTTTGTCGGCGGCTCGTTGAACGAGGAATTCGGCTGGGCCTACGCCATCGATCGGTTACAACAGCGCTATCGGTTGCTGCCGGCGGCAGTCATTCTCGGCGTGATTTGGGGGTTCTGGCATTTGCCCTTGTTTTTCATCGTGGGGGCAACGCAATCGTTCATGCCGTTCTGGGCGTTCGTGATGTTCACCGTGGGTGCGCGCGTGCTGTTTGTATGGGCCTATGAGGGCACCGCAAAAAGCATTCTCACGACATTGCTTTTCCACACCACGACCAACCTCACGTTGAATTTGTTCGTGCTGGTCGATAGCTCTTCACTGCGCAATGAGCATGGTTTTATCGCGTTCGCATGCTTGATGCTGGGAACAGCCGTGGTCGTGGCGTTTGCATCGCGACGTTATCGAGGCGCACTGCAACCTGCCGCGGATCATCCTGTGTGAAGGACGCCCGCAAGAAAAAGCACACGTGTTCGTGTGCGTGCGCCGTCATGATGCGGTTGTACTATTCGAGCGGAGAATTCATATTTCAGTGGCTGGCATCGCCGGCATCACAAGATACCGACATACGACACCATGACTTGCATGTAGATGATGCTTGTCGATGACATAAACGTATCCAAGGTTTTGTAGTCTTACAGCTCCGGGGGGAGTTATGTCGTCGACACAAGCACTGCATGCTCATATCAAGTTGGCTCACGCCAAGCTGGCTGAGGCCGCCGCCAAGGTGGAGAAACTCCGCCGGATCGAGCCTTACCTGATCGATGTGTCGTTGCGGGAAAACCCCGTGGGTTCGCGCGTGGGACATACGCTTACGGACAAATTGAGCATCCTGCCGAAGCTTCGGGAATTCGGCTTCAAGAACATCTCGTTGGGTACGCTCGATTACGCCATGCCGGATGAGTTGGAAGTCGACGACGATTTCATGGTGCATCTACGCGACCATAAGGTTGATATGACCGGATGTTTCGCGTTTACCGCCATCGGCATCGAAGCAGCGGATGGTACGTTCACGGTCGACCCATCGCAGCTCAAGCTACGTGCCTACGGTATTCCCAATACGGTGCAAGAGATTTATCTCAGCAAGATCGGCATGGCGGGCATGTACGACGTGGAAACGCTGCGCCGCAGTTTGCCGGCCAGTATCCGCTGGATCCATGAAAACATTCGTGGTGATGGCGGTGGTCCGCCGCGCATCCTGGTCAATATCGCGGATGGTTGTGATGCCTTTGCGGAAAACCTGGATGTCACCTGCGAGATTCTGAGCCTGCTGGCGGAACAGCCCATCGAAGGCATTACGATCGAAGACGACCGCGGCACCTATCTGCCGTTCCAGGTCGGTGCCTTTGTCTCCGTGGCACGGAGTTTTCTGCCGGAGCCGTTTAAGATCCTGGTACACATCCATTCGGGTGGTGGTTTCGAGAATGCCTCCGTAATGGAGGCCTTGCTCAACGGGGCGGATGGCATCTGGGGTGGCTTACCCAAGCGCGCAGCGGTTATTGGTCATGCATCGTTGGGCGAATTGATTGCCAATCTGGTGCGTGTGGGTAATACACACATGCTGGATTACCGCCTGGATCAGCTATTGCCATTAGCCACTGAGCTACAGATGCTAGACGAGAAGGGCTCGATTCCCGATGACCTTCCGATTCTCGGCCATAACGCGTATCGGCTTTCCTTTAGCTCCTTCGTGCAGCGCGAGGATCGTTTCATGGACCTCATTCCGGAAGCTATCGGTGGCACCTACGGTTACCGCGTATGCCCTGTGATCAGCGATCAGCCGGTGATCGCGGGACGTCTCGCAGAAGTGACGGGTCATCCGCCGGAAAGTTTTCCCGACGAGATCACGGAGCAGATGATTCGTTTAATGCGCCGTGATCTACGCGCCGGTCAACGGATCGCCTACGACGAACCTGGGCAGCTTATGGAGCTGCTTGCACGGGCTTCCGTGGCATGTGGCGTGAATGCCGCACCTGCGCGAGAGCGGCCTGCGGATGTATTGCTTGCTCCATCGCCTTGATAGTCGGTCGGCTGCATTGACTGCTCTCCAACCACAGATCGGAACCAGACACGATGGTTACCATCGAAAACAGAATCGAGTCGGACAGCGCTGTTTATAAGACTCTGCTGGAGTCGACCAAGGCGATACCTTGGAAGATCGACTGGAACACCATGCAATTTGCCTATATCGGGCCTCAGATCGAGACCCTGCTCGGCTGGGCGCCCTCGAGCTGGGCGAGCGTGCAGGATTGGGTCGATCGTATGCATCCTGAAGACCGGACATGGGCGGTGGACTTCTGCGTTGCACAGTCCAAGGCCGGCATCGATCACGAGGCGGACTATCGTGCGCTATGCAAGAACGGCGAATACGTGTGGATTCGCGATGTGGTGCATGTCGTTCGCAATGCAGAGGGCGAGGTCGATGCGCTGATCGGATTCATGTTCGATATCAGCGAGCGCAAACGAACCGAGGCGAAGCTGCTCGATATGCAGCGGGAGCTGGAAGAGCTCTCGTTCAAGGATGGACTGACTGGCGTGGCCAACCGGCGCCGTTTCGATTTCATCTTGAATATGGAATGGAACAATGCGCTACACGGCAAGAAGCCCTTGTCGCTGGTCATGTTCGATATCGATTATTTCAAGCAATACAACGATCACTACGGACACCTTCAGGGGGATCATTGCCTGAAGCGGGTGGCCCAGGTGCTGAGCCTGGTGACAACGCGTGCGCATGGCTTTCTCGCCCGTTTCGGCGGCGAGGAGTTCGTATTGGTGTTGCCTGAGACGAACGAGAGTTCCGCCATGGCCGTTGCCGAGCGTTGTCGCGAATTGCTCACCAAAGAGCAGATTCCGCATGCGCGATCCGAAATCAGCACGGTGCTGACCGTCAGCCTGGGCGTGGCTACGATGATTCCCTCGCATGACGATGAACCGTTGTCGTTTGTCGAGACGGTCGACCGGCGGCTCTATCAGGCCAAGCAACGGGGAAGGAACGGCATCGTGATGAGCGATTAACGATGCTTCAAACGAAATGCCCGATATCAGCCGGGCCTTTCTAATATCCTGTTCAAAGTCTCCGCATCGAGCCATGGGGCACGCGTGGGGCACGATTGTTTTGCTCGTCATTCCGGCCTGCGCCGGAATGACGAGCGTGAAGTGTGTCATCTATGTCGTGCGCACCGTGATGCTGAATTGCCGAGACATTGAACAGGCTCTAAGAGCAGACCCAATAGACCCAGCACGTGTTCTATTGCTTCGCGGCAACGAAGGAGCTGGTGGTTTTGTGTAGCTCGTCCTTGACCATAATCTTCATGCTCTTGCCGTCAGGCGAAACCGTCATCGTCGCAACGCTGATCACCTTGCCATCGCGCTTGTCGGTTTCCTGCACCATGTTCTTGCCCATCTTCTTTACCGACACGCTGGTGGTTCCCGGGTCGCCGCTATAGGGCGCGTCCGTGCCGTCCATTTTCGCGGTGTAGGACTGCCCTGTCGGCGTGTTCATGCTCAGACTGTCACCGTCCACTTTGTAGCTAAACACCAGTCCGTTGTCCGAAACGTTCTGATAGCTCGATGTGCGCCATGAACCTGAAATGGCGTGCGATCCAGCCGGGCCCTTGGCGACACGCGTCAAGGC
>JBARCX010000321.1:0-11069 GCA_049794535.1 Rhodanobacter sp. | reverse complement strand
GCCGTGATTCGAGGCACCTTCCCGTGCGGGAAGGTGCTTTGTACGACAGCTCGCTCTGACCACACTCTTAAGTCTCGATGAGGAATTGCTCATGGCGCGTATGAGGTTGCTCTTTCCCATCACTGTGGTGGCGCTAGTGATGGCGTTCCAGCTCGATGCACAGACCAAGTCGCCACAACAGAGGTTGAGCCCAGCGGAGATCAAGGCGGCAGCGCGCTCCGGGGCGGGTACGGGAAGTTCTGGTGTGTCGGGCATTCAAACGATTGTGCTTAAAGGAGATGCCACCAAACCCGGTGTCTACATGATCCGGTTAATTGTTCCGCCAAACACCAAAATCATGCCGCACGATCATCCTGATGATCGCGTAGCCACCGTTGTTTCCGGAACCTGGTTCTTTGGATATGGCGATCGATTCGACCCGAAGGCGCTGAAAGCATTGCCGCCAGGAAGCTTCTACACCGAACCCCCACGGCAACCCCACTTCGCTCAAACGGGCGATAGCGCCGCTGTTGTCGACATATCCGGATATGGGCCCACGGGGACCCACTACGAACTTGCCCAGGACGATCCATCCATCAAGAAGTAGTGCAAATGCCTTCATGCAACGTCGCAGGGCGCGGATGCATGAGTTACTCACCTGGATCTGGGGCGTAAATGCGAATACGGAGCGATGCGATGAGTATGCTATGCCTTGAGCAGGTGTCGTCGCCGGAAGCTTTGGTCGATAGCCATCTTGAAGACGGGAAGGGAGACGACTTACTTGATCACTCCCTAACTGTACGTTCGGAACTGTTCTTTCATCCATCGAGCGACTGTCTCGTGCGTGTAACGACCTGCGACTCCGGCGCAACGATCATCTACGAACAAGAGCAGGCTTGTAGTCACGAAACCAGAAAAAGTTACCTGTACTTAACTGCACCAGAGACGGTTAAGAAGAGCATGACGCAGAGTGTGGCGTCGCATGTAGCGAGAGAGGGGAGTGATCAGTCTGGCGAGGCGACTTATCAGGATCTGAGTCGAATCCTCCTTGCAGCCGTCGACAATGCCGGGCAAGTGAGTGAGCTCTTTATATGCCACGTAGCATTGGCGTTGCGAGCACTTGCGACGCAATTTTCATTAGGCGTCCGGCCCATTGGACGTAGCTGCCGAGGAGGCCTGGCCTCCTGGCAGGAGCGTAAGGCAAAGTTACTGATGGTTGGACAGCTCGATGAGCCGATTTCTATGCAGAAGATCGCGAGCACCTGCGGCATCTCGGCGGCCCATTTTGCGCGAGCTTTCAAACAGTCGACTGGCTTGCCGCCGCACCGTTGGCTGTTAGAGCGCAGACTGGAACATTCCAAGTCGTTGCTCCTCCATACCGATCTCTCATTGGTCGACATTGCCAACAACTGTGGGTTCTCAGCACAAAGCCATTTTACGCGGATCTTTACTCAGCGAGTTGGCATCAGTCCAGGAGCGTGGCGCCGAACGTTTGACCGTACTTCAACTCAGCCGTGCGTCGCTGAATTGGACAATGCTGTGCGCGGTCATCAGGGAATTCCGGACAGATAATTTAAGAGGGTATCCACCTTCGATTGCCTATGTGCACATCACGTGTGCTTATCAAGAGTCGTCGCCCACTAAATCCGTCTGAAGATAGGAGTGCATCATCATGGCAAGCGTATTGGTTCTTTACTATTCGGCGTACGGTCACATCGAAACCATGGCTGCAGCCATTGCCGAAGGTGCTCAAAGCACCGGTGCCAAGATAGATATCAAGCGAGTTCCTGACGATGTCGCGCAGGCGTCGCACTTGAAACTGTCGCAACTTGTGCCGATAGGTTGGGCGATAGCAGATACGGCAAAATGACTATCTGGGCACTGACATCGTGTTCGATCGAAAGCATGAGCTAGCGCCCGCATCAGGTGTTTCGACTACCTGAGCACGCGGCTCGAAGGGTCACTAGGGGTTAAAGGCAACACCGACCAACGCCATGGTTTCGCCGCGATTGGGCTCATGAAGCGAGCCGTTGGAAATGTGGCGGATTTGAACACTGAAACGTTTACCTTGCCATCCCAGTGTGCTGGCAAATTCGTAGACACTACTCAGGGCTTGCGTGCGCCCGCTATGCAGTACCGGTTGAAAACTAAAGAATAGCGATCGATACCAGTCGGTTGCGTTGCCGTAGTGGATGCGCACGCCCGTTGCGATCAGCCAGGCGGAGTCTTCCGTTGTGTAGCGACTATAACGATAGCGCTCAACACTTCGCCCATCGATCCAGCCTAGCGAGATGTCGGGTGACCAGGTGAGAGAGCTTGTTCCGATAGATTTTTCGCCGAAGACGCTCTCGATAAAACCAGTCGGCGCGCTGGAGCAATCCATGTAGCTCACACCGGCCTCGACTTCCAGCCTGGTTGTCGCTGCGCTTGGGAGCGAAGCCAAACCAACGCTTAGCGTCAGGATAACTCTAAGGCGAGTACCGAAAATATTCATGTCGAACCTGGTTGGCCTTGCTTTTGAGTTGCGCCGTATCGATCCGCCTGCGCTCAACCCTCGTGCCAGATCAATAAGCTGAGCGCGATACGATGAGCGTCGCAGTACTCTCGCGCGTTGCAATTCGCGAAATCTCATCCCACACACTGTCTTCGTCACCTTCGGCGAGCACGTCGTATGCAGATTTTCCGTTGAAGATTCGCTGATACATGCACATCCAGTGCGCAGCTCTCCGTCTGTTGTCGAAATTTTGGAGAAGCATGCGCGCGAGCGATGGGTGATGAAGCTCCAGTAATGCAAAGGCTTTCAGCATCATTTCTGTTCGGAGATCATTGATGCGCGCAATGTCCGAGGCTATGTCGACGTATTTTCTCGTACGTACTCGCATGCCTCGACATCCTTTGGTGCAACGAAGAAGTGGCGGATCTAGAGAGTCATTCATGTCGGCGTTCAATCGCGCTGACCGCTTTGAATTGAACGAAGAAACATGATCACGGCCTCAGCGCGGCCACATGAAACGAGTTTGGATGCCGTTTGCTGACCAAGCTCTGCAATGCAAACCTTTTCGTACCAAATCATCAGCTTTTCTGCGTCAGGCTCTAGTTCTGCAGCAACCCTGAGTACGGCAAGATCAACAGGTATCACGCTGAGCAATGTGCTGAAGGCGTTGTTACCTACCTGCGATAGCAGTCGATCGCTACGGTCTACTGAGTAGGCCGCGACAAGCAACGACTTCAATGAAGCGCTGTCACTACGGTGATATGGAGGCGTTGTGGTCATCGGCTTAAATTCAACCAATGGAAAGACGTTAGCGGATACTGTGAATCAAAGATTGTCAGTTCTTGCGCTGATTTGGCTTTTCATCGCTTCAAATTGAACCGGCAAAGTTCCACACTTATTTTGTGGTTATTTAGAAGGACCTGGCTTAGTACTCAGGCCTGCTCTTTTGTTGGTGACATGGCGATTATTTTGGATTGGATTGCAGCGTTACTGTGCATGTCATGCCGGCAGCCAGATGGATGTCATCGGGGATCTGGTCCAGTTTGATGCGTACAGGAACACGCTGCGCCAGGCGAACCCAGGTAAAGATTGGGTTGACATCGGCCAACAAGTTGGCGCTTGTCGGGTTATCACGATCGGCGATGCCGCTGGCGATGCTTTCTACATGCCCCTTGATCACCGCGTCTCCAGCCATGAGTCGGACGTCGGCTCTTTCACCCACGCGAACTCGGGGGAGTTTTGTTTCCTCAAAGTAGCCATAAACCCAGAACGAATGCGCATCGATCAGTGCCATACGTGCCAAACCTACGGTGGCAAAGTCACCAGGATAGAGATTGAGGTTAGCGACAAAGCCTTCGACCGGTGCCCGCACGATGCTTCGCTGCAGGTTGAGCTTGGCCGTTTCCCGCGCGGCAAGGGCTGCCTGGAGGCCTGCTTCGGAGGCTTTGTACGCAGCCTCGGCTGCCTGGTATGCCGCCATGGCTTGAGTGGCCTGCGCGCTGTAATCCGTGCGGCTTTCGGCCGTGATCACTTCGCCGGCTAGGTGGGCTCGGCGCGATGCTTGTTCGCGACGCATGCTCCATTCGGACTGTCGCTGCGCCATCTGCGCTTGCGCTAGTGCTACCTGCGCTTGGGCACGAGCAACTTCGGCTTCGGCTTGAGCCAGCGCATCATGAAATCGCACCGGATCAATCACGAACAGAATGTCCCCAAGGTGTACGTGCTCGTTGTCAGCAACACGTACCTCGGTAACGAGGCCGGAGACATCGGGTGCGATGTTGATTACCTTGGCGCGCACACGGCCATCGCGAGTCCAGGGCGAGTACATGTAGTCCGCCCAAAGGGCATGTGCCAGGAATATGGCCACCAGCAATAAACCGAGCGTGGCGGCCAGTCGCAATAGAGACTGAGGCTTCATGGGCAGGTCCAGATACGTTGGCTAGAGAAAGACATGCCTATGGCCGTAGGAGCATGCCGACGGCACTAAAGAGCGTGGTGAAAAGCGCTGCGCGGAACAACGCTGGATGCCAGACATGTCGATACAGGCCAATCCTGGACAGAATCAGGTCCAGCACGATGAAGGCGACGACACATCCCGCGAGGATGGGCAGCAGACTGGGAACCAACAGCGTGAACACCGCTATTTCACGGGGCATGATCGGGGCCTCCGGAAGAGCTAGTGACTTCGGGTGGTGTTATGCGTTGATTTTCGACGGGTGCAGATTCCATGCCGCCGCCGAGTGCTTGCATCAGCAACACCCATGCATCCATACGCTGGGCGTGAATCAGCGCCAGTTGTTGTTGCTGTCGTAACAAGTCCGTCTGCGCCGCAAGTACGTTGAGAAATTCGGTGACACCGCTGCGATAACCTTGATCGGCCAAACGGTAGCTCCGGCTAGCGGAGGCCTCGGCCTGCTCGGCACTGGCTTGCTGGTTGGCCAGTGACTTGAGCGAAGTGAGTTGATCGGCCACGGCTTGCAGGGCTCCGATGATGCTCTGGTTGTAAGCCTCCACCGCCGAGTCATAGTCGGCAACAGCTGTCCCATATCGTCCCCGCAGGCGGCCGCCATCGAAGATCGGCAGCGAGATGGCAACGCCAAACCTATGCCCGGCAGCCGCGTTGTTCATGAAATTGAAGAAGCCGCCAAAGGTCGTCGCAGAGGTCAGGTCGGCCGTCGCGAGTAGATCGATATTGGGATAGAAGTCCGCATGGGCCGCGGCGATACCCTTCGCCGCCGATTCAACACGCCAACGCTGAGCCACGACGTCCGGCCGATGGCCAATCAGTTCGACCGGTAGCGATGACGGAAGAACGATCGGAAGATCCAGCGACAACGCAGGCCGACCGATGCCATCGCCTGCACCGGGGCCCTGACCTGTCAGAGCTGCGAGCTGATGGCGGATCAACTCGATCGCTTGTTCGGCGCGTTCCAGCTGGTTCGCGCTACTCGCGAGCTGTGTCTCGGCTTGGCTCAATTCCAGCTGGCTTGCCAAACCTGCCTGCACACGCTGTGCGACGATGTCACGAGTCTTCTGTTGCTGCTGCTGGATCGTCTGGTAAACATCGTGCAGGGCAAATTGCAGTGAAAGCTGGATATAACTTCGTACAACAGCAGCCTCCAAGGCTAGCTGGATGCTTCGCGTATCTGCAGCCGTGGCTTGCACCGCACTCAGAGCACTTTCGATAACGGCACGGTTCTTACCCCATACGTCGAGGTCATAAGCCAGGCCAAGAGCAATGCTATTGCTCCACACCGTATAGCCACCCGGGGGCGACGGCGTCGCGTAACGAGGAAAGCGTTGGCGGCCGAAGTCGCCTTCCGCAGTCAGTTGGGGCAGGGCTGAGGCGCCGGCAATACGCGCTTGCGCATTTGCGAAATCGAGACGCGCCTGGGCGATGCGAAGGCTAGGGCTGCCGATCAAGGCTTGCTGCATCAAGGCATCGAGCTGCGGATCATGCCAGTGTTGCCACCAGTCCGGCGCAGGCCAGCGGGCATCAGTCTGGGTCGCCTTTAGAGCGGCTCCGGGGTCCAGCGTCGCTGCGTCGATGATGTGTGCGCGCGGCTTGATGCCTCCGCTGCCGATACAGCCAGTCAGCAGGAATAAGCTCAGGATGGTTGCGGCAACCAGACGAGCCATGCTGCGAGGTAAGCCTATCCGACCGCGGACTGCCAAGATGGAATGCCATTGCATCATCAAGAAAGCTCCACGGATGGCTTCAATGGAAGCGTCTCGTCCAGCAGCGACAATTCAGTGAAGTGAAGCAAGGCGCGCATCCTGAAACGCGAGAGCGCAGGGAAGCTGGGTTCGATCCGTGTGGGTATGGGAAGCATGTCCAACGCATGGCGGGTGGCCCGCAATGCTCGATCATGGCGTTCAGGCGTGACTTGCTCGAACAGTTGGGCGATGGCGATTAGCCATTCGTGCTGCTGTGATTCCCAGCCTGGCGGTAGGTTGTTGTCAGGCCGAGCTGCGTCCTCCCGCAACTGAATCACCGCACGCCCGACCTCCAGTGCAGCGAAAGCCCATCCAAAAAGAGTTTTGCGGCCAGCCTGATCGCCGGCCGGGCGCGCGGCAATCAGGATGACGAAGTCGCGCATGCTGCTCTCGAACCGCAACAGCAAGTCATCCACCTGGCCCAGACAGGCTGTCTGGGCAGCTTCGCGGCGGATCTGATTCACGTAGCGTGCTGTAACCCACTCACCTGCATAGGGGACGATCACGGAAAACGCGAAGGCCGCCGAAGCGATACCCACCATCAAGGAGAAACTGAGATCGAGGAAGGCCGCAGGGTCGTAAAGACTGGGGTTGGTGATGTTTCCAATGAAGCAGAAATAGATGTTGAAGCCGAGTCCAAACACAGCTGTTCGCGGAAAGGTATTGATGTAGCTGCCCACCATGATCACCGGTGCCAGGCAGACGGCCAGCAAAACAAAACCATCCAGTCGTGGCAGTACATAGAAGTTGAAGGCGAAGGCGGTCAGCCACCCGGCCAGACATCCAAGAAAGATCTGTCGACTGGCGATGGCAGGTTGCGGTGCGACCGCAAACAAGGCACTGGTGATGGCCACTCCAATCACGGCACTACTGCCCCCCGTCCATCCCGAAGCGATCCAGAACGCGGTAACGATCAGGACGGCAATCAATGCTCGAAGACCCGCAGCATTTGCTGCAATACGGTTGGCCGTGCTGACAATACGCTTGGTGTGGATTTTCCAGGCGCCGGTAATGGGGTGGTGGCGGTCGACAACAGGATCGCGGATGGCGATGAAGTTTTCGATGTAGGAACAAAGGTCAATCACGGCAAAATAGAGCGCTGACGCTGCAGTGCCGAAGGTTTGTCGTGTTTGCGTGGAAGCATCCTCCAGTTCCGCCAACTGCATTTCGATGCGTTTGGGCAAACCTGGAATCATGACTTGCAGGCGACTGAGGAATGAGCGAGCCTCGGACACGTTAAGCCCTGTTCCTGAAGCTATCTCGGGAAGTACATCGTCAAGTTGCTGATACAGCTGATCGATCATGGTCAGGGCGCGAGCATCACTCAGTGCAGCGGCTCGGCTTCGAATCTGGCGCATGGCATGGAAGCCGGCACTGGCATCCAGAAAATCCTGGTTGAGCTCGACCATCAGGCGACTACGGAGGCGAAGCTCAGGATCCTCAAAGACGGCGGCACTGCGCAGGCTGTCGATCTGCGCCCGTTCACCGATCAACTTCAAATGGATGGCATCTATGTCGGTGCTTGAAAGATCGTCCCTCAGCATTCGTCGAACGAAATCCATAAAACTGCCGAAGTGACGTTGCCCAGCTGCGAACAACGCTGCGCCGACATGTTGTGGAAGGATCAGCGCACTGACCAGGCTGGCGCAAACCACGCCGATGGTGACTTCGCTCAGGGAATAAACCACGCTATCAAAGATGCCATACGGATCGACCCATGCCGGCACAGCGGTAATCGCTGTCGCGTAGCCTGCGAGTACAAAACCATACGACTGGAAGTTGCGGTAATAGGCCGCTCCCCATACACACATGCCAATCCACAGCGAGAGGGCTATTGCGAAGGGGAGTGGTTCCTGTGGAAATACGGCGACGAGTAGAAAGCCGGCCACGCTGCCGACGATCATGCCTAGGCCACGGTAAAAACCGCGCGCGATCACCATGCCCGCCTGTTGATGCTGCATGATGATCACAATCGACACCAAGGCGGTACGCGGAGGGGGCAGCTCCAGCCGCATCGAGATACCCAGGCCGAGAATCACTGCAAACGCCGTTTTGAAGGCATGGATCAGGCGCCCATGGTCTGCTTCCCAGTAAAGCCGTAGTTCGCTCCTGAAACGATGAAGTGCCGGCGAAATCTCCTGCACGCTCATTGGCGAGCCTTCAATTACTTGTTAAGGAATGTGACGAGCAGGGGAATGACTTGATCGGGCGCCTCCTCCATCAGCCAATGTCCAGATCCTTTGACAATGACTCCGTCGACGTTGGTCGCGATCAGGCGAGCTTGTGTGATCAGAAAATTCCCAGAGGCCTTCTCGCCAGTAAGAACTAACATGGGCATTTGCAGCTTCGTTTTCGCGAAGCCTTCGAAATCGACAGCATCCTGGGGGAAGGCCCTGAAATACTCGAAGCCTGCGCGCATGCGGCCGGGCTGAGCATAGATTCGTGTATAGAACTCCCGGTCCGCTTCAGGCATGGACCGCTTTGGGTCAGCGGCAAAATCGTTCCAAAAATGATCGAAGTAGATTCGCTCGCGGCCGGCCACCAGTTTCAGTGGCGTCTCACCATAGAAGTTGTAGTGCCACTTGTCGCGAAGCAGCCAGACATCCTTCCAGTTGCCGACGCCTGGCAAGAATGCATCCAGCAGGACAATGCTATCGACCTCGTTTGGATACTGGGACGCGTATGCGTACGCCACCATCAGCCCAATGTCATGGCCAACGATCTTTGCGTGTTGAATTCCCAGTGAGACGACCAGCGCGTGTATGTCCTGCGCCATCGATTTCTTGTCGTAGCCCGTTTCCGGCATGCCTGATTCGCCTGAGCCTCGCAAATCGGGTGCAATCACGGTGTGGTTCTTTGCCAGAAGGGGAATGAGCGGCAACCACATGTGACTGGTTTCAGCGTAGCCGTGAAGCAGGATGATCGCTGGCCCGCTACCCTCGCGCAGGTAATGGAACTTCACCCCGTTGACGGTTGCATACAAGCTTTGTGGCGTTGCAGGGTTTGGAGAGGCGTGTACTGGTGCCTGTGCCATCGCGATTGGCAAGATCGCCAGCATCATCCACTTCGCGAGGTTTGGTATCGTGTTCATGAATTCTCTTTGGCAGTAAAACCGAGGTGCTAGTGATGAACACATTTGCGACCGAACTCAATCGGAAGGCCATAGTCGGCTTATCTTGAAAAGAAGTTGGACGCTTATGTGGTATTTGGCAACGTCGATCCAGTGCTAGCAACGTAGCGCCACGGGAGAGGAATGGCTTGCACAAAAGCATCATGATTTGTAGCAAATGCACCAGATCTTCTTGGGGGAAAGCCTCCCGCTGCCTACCCACTTATCGGCTCGCTACCCGTTCCCGGTAGATATCCTTCTTTTGAAGGACAACATTGCCCTTCCTACGTGCAGTTTTTCCGAGGTAGAGCTTTCGATACGATCGTCGATGCTCTCCGACACGCTTGAGCACAAAGAAAGCTCGGTACTCGCACGAAGATTCACCCCGGTTAGATGCAGCAGAATGGGTGAAAACGATGGAGTGACGTATTCCGAGTTCGATGCTTCGAACCATGAGCATGTAGAAGGTGTGCGTAGGGCATCACGCGGACTAGCAACGATACGGCAGGGCGAGTTCAACAACGATCTTCTCGCCTTCGTCAGAGCGTAAGTCATGAACTGAAACGGAGGGACCATCGCATGATGATCGGATTGAGCACACTAACGGCCATCCACACGTTACTAAGCATTGCCGCATTGCTGTCTGGCGTACTGGTGATTACCAGTCTCCTTCGTGGCTCGCAACCATCGG
Source organism: Rhodanobacter sp. (assembly GCA_049794535.1). GTDB lineage: Bacteria > Pseudomonadota > Gammaproteobacteria > Xanthomonadales > Rhodanobacteraceae > JBARCX01. The sequence goes on along the minus strand of JBARCX010000321.1, from coordinate 1,079 downwards.
GCTGGTTCTGGATTTTCTGGATAACTGCAGCGGCAACGAGCGCGACAGGGTTCTTCTTTCCTTTTCATGGCATGACGCCAGCTATTGCGGTGGGCATCCTTGCACTGATCATTCTTGCCGTCGTACTAATAGTTTCGCCGGCAATTCGGCGATCGCGCGTGTGCTCTGTCATTTATGCAAGTGGGCTCGTCGCTAGTGAGTATCTACTTATATTCGTAGCTATCGCTCAGGCGTTCGGAAAAATCGCTTTGCTGCATGCCGCCGCGCCTACGTTGAAAGAGCCGCCCTTTGCCGTAGCGCAGTTAGTCGCATTGGCGATATTCGTAATCCTGGGAGTTCTTGCCACAAAAAGGCTCAAGGTGTTGATCCTGTAAGCGTCGAAATCCCATCGAACTATCTGTGGCGCTGGCGTATTCTGAATGCGTCAGCGCCACGCGCTTCTGTGAGAGCGATATGCCCGGAGAGCGGCATGTGTCAAATAGGCATCTTGGATTTAGGCTTCAGTGTAGTAGCACAATGGGACTGGCCATGAGGCCTGCGATGACTTGATGCAATGAGCACCGACCAGGCCAAAACGGGTTCTGCGTGGGCACCTTTCCAATCAGTAGTTTTTCGCTGGTTGTGGTTTGCCATGCTCGCTTCCAATATTGGCACATGGATTAACGACACAACGTCCGGCTGGATGATGACGTCGCTGTCTGCATCGCCATTGCTCGTGTCGCTGGTGCAAACTGCAGGCTCCCTGCCGATCCTGGTGCTGGCGTTGGTCGCAGGCGCATTGGCCGATATCGTGGATCGGCGTCGCTATTTGATCGTCACACAATCCTGGATGCTTGCCGTAGCTACGGCGCTTTCAGTGACAACATGGATGCATCTACTCACACCAGAATTGCTCCTACTGCTCACGCTCGGATTAGGCATTGGCTCTGCCATGGGCATGCCGGCGATGTCATCGACAACTCCCGAGATCGTGCCCGCTGCACAGCTACCCGCTGCCGTCGCGATGACATCTATCGGCTTCAATGCGTCGCGAGCCATCGGTCCGGCGATCGGCGGCCTCATTCTTGTCAGTCTTGGGC
>JBARCX010000320.1:0-8681 GCA_049794535.1 Rhodanobacter sp. | reverse complement strand
CCCCAAGGACGCCTAACCATGCCGAGCAAGGAAACCGTACGACGTCAACGCGCCCTGGGTGGAGCGCTTGGTGTACTCGTGCTTGGGTTTGCGCTGACGTATCACTTTTTCCCACGGTTGCTCCACGTCAACCCGGAGGAGGTGGCGCAGCGTCGCGCAGCGTCGTCATTCGCCACGCCGGCATCGTCGGTCGCGGAAACGCCCGTCAGCGCCGAGCAGGCGCAAATCAACGCCGGGCCGCCGCTGACGCTGGCGCCGACCGATGTCATTGCCGCCCGCTTGCAGCGTAAGAGCAACATCGCGTTGCCCAAGCAGCTGAGTGCCGACTCGCCCGAGGTGCAGGCGTTGATTGCCCGCGCTGCCAAGGCGTTGCAAGCCGGCCAGCTGGTGGGGGATAACGGCGCCGTGGCGCTGTACGCGCAAGCGCTGAAGGACAAGCCTGATAGCCGTGCCGCTGCGCAAGGGCTGGAGCAGGTGCACTCGCATCTGATCGCCGCGATAAGCCAGGACATTGCCGTTGGCGACGCCGAGTCAGCCGATGCCATGCTGGCCGATCTCAAAACGCTGCCGGATAGCGCTGAAGACGTTACATCGCTGGCGGCTAGCCTGAAGACACTCCGACAAGTGCGCCCCATGCTGGCCGAGGCCGCTGGCTTGCTGCAGCAAGGTCATGCAGACCAACCCCAGGCAGGTAGCGCGCTGGAAATCTATCGCCAGGTGCTGCAGCTCGATCCGGAGAACGCGGTGGCTGCGCAGGGCGTGCTGCAAGTACAGCGAGTGGTACTCGATCGTGCCCTGGCTGCCGTGGCACAAAACGATTTCACGGGTGCGGATACGGCGCTGACCGAAGCACAGGTTATCCAGCCGGATTCACCGCAGCTGCAGGATATACGCAGCCGTGTGGACGGCATGCGTCAGCAGCGCGCTACGGGTGTGCTGGCGCAGGCGCGTTCGGCGCTGGATGCGGGCAACATCGCGCTGGCCAAGCAGCTGGCCGGTCAGGCGCAGACGATCAGCCCCAAGCTTGCCGGCATCGATGACTTCGAGGAGCGACTGACCAACGCGCAGCTGTATGCCAGCTACAAGCCAGGGCAGGTGTTCAGCGATCACTACGTCGATCTGCCCGGCCAGACTCCGGCCATGGTGGTGATTCCCACCGGCAGTTTCGCCATGGGTGCACCGGACAACGAGAGTGATCGCAGCGATGCCGAGACCCCGCAGCACACGGTAACGATGGCCAAGGGCTTCGCGCTGGCGCGTAGCGCCGTCACGGTGGGCCAGTTCCGCGAATTCGTGCGTATCAGTGGCTATCAACCCGATTCGGTAAAGCTTGGCGGTGCCAGCGTGTACGACGAACGCACCGGTGTGCTTCGCGATGATTCGCAGGCAACCTGGCAATCTGATTATGCCGGCCATTCCGCCGCGGACAATCTGCCGGTAGTGAATATTTCCTGGGCTGACGCCAAGGCCTATACCGACTGGCTCAGTCAGCACACCGGCAAGCGTTACCGCTTACCCAGCGAGGCGGAATTCGAATATGCGTTACGCGGCGGCACTACCACCCGTTACTGGTGGGGCGACGGCACACCGAAGAGTAAGGTGGAAAATCTCACCGGCGGCCTGGATCGTTCGCCCAGTGGTCGCCGCTGGAGCAACGCGTTCCCCGGCTATCGCGATGGTTACTGGGGGCCTGCACCTGTGATGAGCTTTGTGCCCAATCCGTTTGGTCTGTATGACATCGGCGGCAACGTTTCCGAATGGACCACCGATTGCTGGCACGACAATTACATCCGCGCACCTACGGATGGCACGGCCTGGTTCAACCCCGGCTGCACGTTGCATGTGGTGCGTGGTGGTTCGTGGGGCAGCTCACCGGATCAGGTGCGCTCGGCGTATCGGCAGGGCGCGGATGGCAGCGTGCGCAGTGGTCGTGTGGGCTTCCGCGTGGTGCGCGAGCTGTAGGAGTAGCATCACGCCGCTATGAAAACCGATCAGCAAAGCCGTACGACTTGGAACCCGTGGGCGTTATTGGATTTCGCCTTGGTTGTCGCGATGTTGTACGTGCTGATCGCCTCAAGATCGAAAACGCTCGACCTGTGTTGGGTTGCCGTTGTGTTGGCTTGGCGTTTGATCGCGTCTTATTGGGTTGTGAAGCGTTGGAAGAAAGTCGAGGCCATCATGCGAGAGCGAAAGGCGCGCGGCGTTACATCTAAATAAGTTCCAAAACCTATCAAGCATGAAAATGCCCGCTGTTAGCGGGCATTTTCATGCTTGTGTTGGTGCAAGGCCTGCTATGTCAGATTCAGAGACCTAGGCCTTGGAGGCGATATAACACTCAGCACGTCCTCTTCACTTGCCCGATGCGCCGCAACGTTTTGTATCTGCCACAGCTGGAGCTCGCGAAAGATTTGTGTATCACTTGAGCGAGTTCCAGTCTTTGTGCTTGGCCACCATAGCAACTGCATGGATCTGGTGGCCGGCCTCAAACAGCCGGCTCGATCCTTCGTGTCTGCGTCACGTTTCCCCTGTTACATTCCCTTACCCGGTAGGTGACCTACCACTACGAAGGGGAAGTAGCATGTCCCGCAATGAAGGAAATTCCATACGTAGAACCGCACTGGCTGGCCTATTTGCCTTAGGCCTAACGACCTCTGCCTTTGCGCAATCTGCATCTCCATCGACTGGGTTGGGCCAGTCCTGGCCGAATGCAGCGGATGTCAGTACAAATCCCAACTGGCATGTTTACGTGTTCGTACTGAATGGCATTGAATACGTGCAGGTCAATGATCTAAACGGCACGGTACATGCGGCTGTCGGTACAGCAGGTGGCGCGACGATAGTTTTGCCGATTGGTGTCGACGCGCAGAACGTCACGCCGGCCCCGGCTTCAGCATCTACGACATCCGCTGCCACCACGGTTTACAGCGACAGTGCGACAACGGTCACTGCGACCCCACAAAGCAACGGAACAACGCAGTTCAACGTGGCACCAGCCGCCGTAGCAGCTGACTGCAATACGTATAACTGCGGCGGTGGAAGGGGGAGTTAAATCCCGCGTGCTTGAGTGACATCGGTGGGTGCCGCGATTGCGTCAACGCACCCACAGTTTTGAGGCCGGGGGATCGACTGCGCGCCCTAACGACAAATGCTGTGCATCATGTAGCAGCACGGTTATTACAACTGCCTCGCCCTTCTTCTTGACGTGAAGCGTGCCGTCGAATAGGGCAGCCTGGCCACGTAGTGATTTCTCACTCATTCCACTTGTACCAAGCTTTGCGCCGATGCTTTGGCGTTCGTCGCTGCGGCACGTGAGGTTATTCGGATTCAGACTATCGACCATACCTATGACGCGCAGCACGGCCCAGTGCTGCCCGTTGCCCCTTACGCCGCCGCGTAAGATCAGGCGCACATGGTTGTAGGTTTGTTGCGCGCAGATAGTCGCAACAGCTTCGGACGCAAGCCGATAGATGGTTTGATGGAGCGCTGGCGCAAGCTGTGATAGGCCACGGCCTGTAATGAGGCAGTCGTATTTAATGCCGGCTTCATCGAGCGAACGTCCAATGGTTTCGTGTAGCGCTGCCGGCAGTCCACGTTCTCGCCATGCGATGGGGTGAATGGATTCAGCTAGGCGATAAATTTGCGTTTTGGTAGTGTTCACCTGCCTTGTCAGCCGCTGCCGCTCATCGAGTGACAAAAAATGATGCGCGCGATCGAGTATCCGTCCGTTAGATAAGGATATCGTGCCGCCAGTCAATTCGAGTGCGTGAGAGGTCTGGCGCAAGCGAATTTCGCCCTGGTGAATACACTCCTGTGCCACGCGTAGCGCATTCTTTACCGCATGTTTTTCGCGGTCCTCAACATATATGTGCGACGCGATTCGCGCGCCCATGAGAAACAGGCAGGTCACAGCGAACGCTATGAATGCCTGCGTTTGAATGATGATGGGATCAGGGGTTGATTGCGTTAGTAAGCATATGCACGCAACAGCAAGCGGGCCGCAAGATGCGGTGCCGCGCCATCCGTATTTCAGTGTCAGCCAGGCAACCGGCGCGAATAGGAACATTTCCAAAATCGCTTTGCTATTTGCGTCAATAAGCTCGCTTACGATGGCAATGAGCAGCAGAACAGGCAGCGCGCAAAGTAGCGTGTCTTTCGCAAGAGGGGAGGTGAGCGCGGCAGATGCGGCAGACTTCCAGCTGCGCCCGCTATGCGCAAGCTTGATGACTAACGGCCACGTTACTAGCGTCAGGATCGCCACGTAGTCACCAATGAACACGCCAGCCATCATGACGGGACTGGCGTGCATCGCTGGGTCTGTTGCGGTAACAAAGCCGATGTAAGTCACTACCGCCCACAGCAGCGACGTTGCAAGCGCGCAGATCAGCAGCGACTTCACGTCAATGACGTATCGCGCGGGGAACAGTGATAGATGTCGCCGGCAATACCACACGACCGGCATAGCGATAGCGATGGGAGGAACTGACCAAATGGCTGCTGTGGTGAAACCATACAGTCCGACGCACTGGAACACGGAATAAGTGAGCGGGACAACTTCACCAACCGCGAGCGCGAGCCAGTAGCGATAGGGAATAAACAGCAAGCAGGCCAAGCGAAGCCCGGAAGTCAGCGACCAGTGAGCATCAGAAAACGGCCGAATGGCGATATACGCCAGTGCGTAACCGACGGCGACAGCGACTTGTATTAGCCAATCGTGTCTTCCTAGCCCCTTCTGCATACTCGGTGCCCCTGTGGCGAGTTGTGCTTAGGATCGTTGATGCAATCATGCAGTCAATCCAATCAAGCCTGTTGATCGGACTATATGATGCGTGAAGTTCACGTAAAGCGCTCTGCACCGAAAGATGTTGCGCTGTAGCGAATATCTCAGGTCTCGCATTGCCGGCTTCCCGGCCGCAGATTTGTGTATCGCTTGAGCGACTTTCAGTCTTTGCGCCTGGTGACGATGGCCTTGCGACAGGCATAAAAACCGCCTTTCGGTGGCTCTTTTACTTTCCAGGAAAACACGAATTGCGCAGCGCTTCCCATATTGCATAGCGAAAAGCGGAGAACAAAGCCGCTCGAAGTCATGTGTGCCGATGGCGCGCTTCAGACATGAAAAAGCCCGCTGTTAGCGGGCTTCTCGTCTTTCATGGGTCAGGTTGGTAGTGCCTGAAACCCTACAACTGGTACCGGTGATAGGACTCGAACCTACACGACATCGCTGCCAGTGGATTTTGAGTCCACCGCGTCTACCATTCCGCCACACCGGCACGAAGGCAGCGCGCATTATGCCGATTTCAGAGCACCGGGTCGAGCCCTAATTGACGATCGTAGCGCTGATAGCAGTGATCTTCGGGCAGGGGCTGGAAAACGGCGCAGTGGGTCATGTTGCCGGAGTAGATGTGCAGGCTGACTGTAACGGCATCGTCGCTGGGATTACGGATGGTGTGGTACTCGTGCGGCGGGATCAGGCTACCGGCGGAACCGGGGCCGGCCTGGATCGAGCCGACCGGCTGGAAGCGGTAGTGGCCGTTTTCGTCGGCAAGGCGCTCGTACTGGACTACTTCCAGCGAGCCACTCCATACGCCTTCGACGCACCACATGCCGCAATGATCGTGAATAGGCGTGCCTTGGCCGGGGCCCCAGGTCATGGCTACCACGCAGTAGCCGTGGTCTTCGCTGCGATACAGCTCACGGCGCGCGTAGCGGCCTTCGGCGGTTTCGAACACGCAATCGGGGAGCTTTACTTCTTCGCCGCGGATCAGCTTGCACAGGCTGTTGCGCAGGCTGTCGGTGATGGCGTGGGTGGAGTCCTTCACCACGGCAGCATCGATAGCGTCGATGAGCTTGTGGCAGCCGGGGAATTCCATAGTGAGCATGACGTTCTCGGATGTACTGCGTTGATGTGTCTATCTTAACAGCCCATGGATGTGCGAGCTGTTCGGCGTTCAGATACGTGAAAGAAAGCCGCCAATGGCCCGGCTGTAGCTCTCGATATCGACCAGGAAGGCGTCGTGGCCCTGGGGCGAATCCAGCGCGACGAACTCCACCACGGCGCCGGCTGCCTGCAGTCCATCGGCGATCTGCTCCTGCTGCTCCAGCGGGAACAGGATGTCGGTGCTGACGCCAATCACCAGCGCCTGCTCGATATGGATGCGCTTGAGGCCTTCCAGCACGCTGCCTTGGCCGTATTCGGCGATGTCGAACCAGTCGCTGGCGCGTGAAAGGTAGAGGTAGCTGTTCGGGTCGAAGGTGCGCACGAAACGTTGGGCGTGACCTTCGAGGTAGGACTCCACCTGGAACTCGAAGCCGAAGGGCTGTTCCTCGCGCTGCTCGGGATCGAGCCGGATGCGTGCGAAGCGGCCGTTCCATTCCATCGCCGAGCGGTAGGTAATCACGCCGAGCTTGCGCGCGATGCTCATGCCGATATCGGGATAGTGTCCGCCTTCCTGCATATGGATGTCGTACTGGCCGCCGTTCCACTGTGGATCGAGCCGGATCGCTTCGCGTTGTAGCGAGCGGATGGCGATGGCAAATGGCTGCGCCTGCGGGGCGGTATCCACGCTGATATGCGTACGCACGCTGTGCGGATGCAGCAGCATGTAGGCCAGCGCACCCATGCCGCCCATTGAGCAGCCGAGTAGGCAGGCCAGCTTCTCAATGCCGAGGCTGGACACCGCCGCGTGTGCGGCATGGGCGACGTCTTCGAGCGAGAGCTCGGGAAAATTCAGGCGGTACGGTTCGCCGTTAGCCGGATCGATCGATGCGGGGCAGGTGGAGCCTTTATCGCTGCCAAGCGAATTCACGCAGATAACGAACCAGCGATTCGTGTCGATGGCTTTGTTGGGGCCGAGCATGCCTTCCCACCAACCGGGCGTGGGATCTTCAGCGCATGACGCGGCGTGCGCACTGGGCGATAGGCCGGTGAGAATCAGTATCGCGTTGTCGCGAGCGGCGTTCAGCGTGCCCCAGGTTTCGTAAGCGACGTGCGCGCCATGCAGCACGCCGCCGCGCTTCATAGGGAAGGGCGTGGGTAGGCTGAAATAGCGGCGCGCGTCGTGATCCATGGTGTCCCGCTTCATGATGGTGTTTTCATCCGTGGATCTTGTCGATGCTGATTTTGATCGGCGTTTTGCTGTCGACATCGACAATGCCGGCATCGCCTTCCAGATCACCCGGTTGGGCAATCGGCTGGCCGCTCTTGCTGATGCGCGCACCGACGAACACACGCGGTACGGAAGATAGTTTGAGCTGCGGCATCATCCCCATCGCATCGGTGAGGGTGATGGTGGTTGGCAGCTGGCTGGCATTGAGTTTTGCTACTGCCAGCGGCATCGGTGGGCCATGCTCGGCACGTGCATAGACGAATAGGGTATCGCCGGCAGCGAGCTTGTCCTTTAGTGCGGGGGCCAGCGCTACCTGCACTTCAAGGGCTGGCGCTTCAATGGCTGGGCCATTTTCAGTAGCAGGTTTGGTTGGTATCGCAGTGGTGGTCGCGGAGGCTGGCGCGCCGCTGGCGCGTGCCTCGGCCAGCGCGATCTGTTGGGTTACCGCCTGGGCAACCTGGGAGCTGGGATCAAGCAGCGGCTTCAGCAGGCGCCAGGTGGAAGCAGCATCGGCGTACTGGCCATCCTGGAATTGGCTAATACCGAGCAGCCACAAGCCGCGCTGGCTATCCGGCTGCAGTTGCACCGCTTGCTGCAACAGATCGCGCGCACGGCCCTGGATGTGGTGATCAGAACGCGCGATGGAATCGGCTTCGGCCCAGCCAACCATCGCCACGGCATTGTTCGGGGCGAGCTTGAGTACGTGGTCGTAAGCGTCGCGTGCTTCGGTGGGTTGATGCATGGCGGTGGCTGTTTCCGCCAGGAGCATCCAGCCTTGCTGATCGCCCGGCTCGCTGGCCAAGTGAGCGCGCAGACTGGCGACGGCCTCGTCGATATTCATTGACGCCTGAGCTTGCGTCTGTACGCCATCGAGCGCTCGCGGTGTACCCACCATGAGGTACATGCCGGCAGTGGCCAGCGGCAGCACGAAAGCAATCAACAAGGTCAGCGCAAACACGCCGCGCGAACGGTTGAGTCGGCGGCCATGCCGCATCAGTGGCAGCAGCAACAACACCAGCGCCACCGCGATCATCACGACGGCGGCGATATAGAAAGCGATTTTCACCAGTCGTCCCCGTCAGCTTGCTTGCTATCAGCGGGCCCGTTGTGGGTCGGCCCGTTGTTAATTGGTGTGTCGGGCGTACTCGTGCGGCTGCGTTTACGTATGGTCACCACCACCACGCAGGTGCCAGCGATCAGTATCAGCAGCGGTCCGAACCACAGCAGCCAGGTGCTGGGTTGCACGGGTGGGTCGTACAGCACGAAATCGGAATAGCGGTCGACCAGGTACTGCTTGATCTGTGCGTCGCTCTGGCCGTGCTGCATCAACTGGAATACTTCGTGGCGCAGGTCGCGTGCCAGGTCGGCGTTGGAGTCAGCCAGGTTTTCGTTTTGGCAGACCAGACAGCGCAGTTGCTTGGTCAGGTTCTGAAAGCGCACTTCTTCCGCGTGATCTTTGAACGGCAATGGATCGATCGCCTGCGCTGCAGCGATCCCTGCGAATACCAGCATGGCGACGAAGACGACACGTAGCAGCGGGCGCATCATGGCGACTCCTTGCGAAGTGCGGTGATGGCC
>JBARCX010000319.1:0-35619 GCA_049794535.1 Rhodanobacter sp. | reverse complement strand
TGAAGGCCACTCAAGAGCAACCCTACGGGCCGGATCTGTTTGCACTCAGGCCTGCGTCATCACTCAGTTGTGTATCGACATACACGCCCTCGTTCTTCCTTGCCCTGCGCGCAAACAGCTTCCGGCGCGGGCCACGCAGAGATATCAAACAGGCTCTTATGGCTCAGACGCGCAGGTAACCGGCGATCGCGGCGCGCTTCGGTTGCGCCTGCCACTGATTGCTCGGTTCAGCCTGTTCGTACGTGAAGTAATCCGTCAAATCGCCACCGTAAACATGGAGGGTGAGTGCGGTCTCATGGCGCGACAGGTTGCGGCAGCGATGCATATGCGTCACATCCGAATCGAACCACGTAGCGTCACCCGGGCCAAGCCAGTCACGACCGTGCGCTTGCCATGCGGTCGAGTCATTGGGCCGCGTCCAGGATTCCACTTCAAGTGCACCGTACAGGCTCAGCTCAAGTCCCCACAAGCCGGCATGATCGTGCGATGGGGTGGCATAGCCGGGCGGCCACGCCATCACCAGCACGCTAACCCCTGGATTGTTGCGCCGGGCCAACACCCAACGTTCGAAACCACGATTGCGCTCTCGCAGGTCGGCCAGACCTTTACCGAGAATTTGCGCGTCGCGATGAATGATGCCGCCGAGCTCACGCCCAAGGGACGCCAGGTCGGGCTGTTGGTCGAGAGTGTGCGCAAGCGTTATCTCGCGCAGTGTCTTCAGGCTTTGCCAGTATCTACGCATACCCGTGCACTGTGTGGGACTGACAAACAGTGGAGCATGCCTATCGTTAAAGAGGCGTAAGCCGGCGCAGGGTCCACCCCATGACTTTAGGCCATATCGATAGGTAGATCAGAGGCATATATTTGTTCCGTCGGGCCTCTAGCCTTGGGTTTCAAACCTTTTGCTTTGGGGCTGCATCCTATAGTTCAGTGACCTGTAACGGAGAAATGGAAAGCGGCTCGCTTGTTCTCGCGACGCTGTGCTTGATCCTCAATCGGTCCATAGCTTCGCTATGAACCTCATTCCGGATCGGCGCCCAGCACCACGATTCCGGCGCGATCCATCTTCCCCTTTCCCCGTTACCGGCCACTAGGCTGACAACGTGCTTATCGCACGCCGAGATGGAGAACGGACATGATTGTCTTAGGTGTCATGGTGGTGATGTTTGTAGTCGGCATGCTGTGGCTGGTCATTTCGGTGATCGGTCTGGCCTTCAAGCTGACCTTCGCTTTGATTGGTGGCCTGTTCGGTTTGGTTGCTGGCGCACTGGGGTTGGTGATCGGTGGCGCGGCATTGCTGCTGGTGGCGCCGATCGTGGCATTGGCCTTGTTGCCGCTCTGCCTGCCGGTGCTGTTGCTGGTGGCCATCGTATGGGCGATCGCGCGTAGCACGCGTCGTCATGCACCCGTGGTGGTGAACTCCGCATCGCACTAAAGCGGCGTGCGCTACTACGTTGATTGCGATTCGTTCGTCGCGCTGACTCACTGCGCCCTGCGAATCATGCTTGCCGTGGAACGGCCCGGTTCGGCGTATGCCGGCCGGGCCTTCCCATGCGGCAACTCTAGATGTCGCGATCCTTGTTGCCTTACGAGGCTCACATCTCTTGTAACGTGAAGCTCACTGGCACGCGTGCCCATGCACTTACGGCATGTCCCTGCATCATGGCAGGTTGGAATCGCCAGTTAGCGAGCACCTGTTCGCGCGCGCTGCGATCGAGCAATACATAGCCGCTGCTCTGTTCAACCTCAACCTGCATCGGTTTTCCGTTTTCATCCACCCATACGCGTAGTAGCACCGTGCCTTGCATATGCTGGCGCAGAGCTTGTGCGGGGAATTTTAGTGGTGCTGAGCGGTAGGCCAGTGTGACCTCCGCTGGCGTCGTCGTTTCGGACGTGACCGGTGCTGTGTTGCTGGTAGGTAATAGCGATGGTGTGGTTACCGGTGGTGCCGCCATGCGGCCCTCGTCCGTGGGCACGACGACCGGCGGTGCTGTGTGTACCGGTATCGCATGTGGCATCGGTGCGGCTTGGGGCGGCAGCGGTTTCATCACGATCGGTGGTGGTGGAATGGGAATTGCCGGCGGCGCGATCAACCGTACGGTCGGCACAGGATTGACGTGAAACGCTGGCAGCACCTGCGGAGCGATGGGGCGCAGGGCAACGATGAGTACAGCAAGGTTGAGAGTGATGGCCGCACTGAGAGCGGCAATGCGCACCGAATCCGGGTGCGCGCGATGAACGACTGCCAGGCTTACGGACGACATAAGCGACCTCCTGACGACGATGTGGTTGGAACGCGGCGCACACGCTGCGTGGGACGCAGTGGGGATCGTGGGTGACGCGCTTGCAGCCTATGCCTATCTGCGGGTGTGATGCAACGGTGGTATGGACGTCCGTTCCAAGGGACTGTCCAAAAGCTTCACGTGCCTCGTGCCGAAGGCTTCGGGTGGGTCTTGGGCAAAAAAAGAACCCCGCACAGGGGCGGGGTTAGTAAAGCGGATATCGGGGGGGTGATACCCGGTGTGGCCAGCATGGACTTGGGAAGCTTGGACTGGCGTGTAGCATTCGTGATGAAGGTCTTCACGCTAGAGTCTGTCCCCTTGGGGACACACGGAGTTATTGAGCAGGCTCTTAGGTGGTGCTGTAGATACGCACAAGTATTCAAACCCGCATGGGCCGGGTAAGGTAGCCGCGCGGCGTCACGTTGACGCTGCGTTCCTTTGGAGTTTTCGCATGTCCGCAGCCACCGACATGACGGTGCCGCGCTACGCCCATGGCGACGAGCTGGCCAGTAGCGTGATCCACGGTATTGGCATTCTGCTCAGCATCGCCGGCTTGGCGACGATGGTGACCTTTGCCGCATCCTACGGTGGTGCGCGCGCCGTGACGGCTAGCGCCGTGTATGGCATGTCGCTGATCCTGTTGTACACCGCGTCGACGTTGTATCACTCGGTATCGGGCGAGGCCGCCAAGCGCCTGTTGCGCACGTTCGATCACATCGCGATTTTTTTGCTGATTGCGGGCACCTATACGCCGTTCACCCTGATTGCGCTGTCGGGTGCGTGGGGTTGGAGCTTGTTCGGCACGATCTGGACATTAGCTTTGCTGGGTAGCGCGCTGGAGCTTGGCATGCTCAAGCGTTATCGCCGCTTCGCTGTGCTGCTGTACGTGGCGATGGGCTGGGTGGGCATGGTGGCCTTCAAGCCGCTGCTGGCACACCTGCAGACGGGCGGCATGGTGTTGCTGATCGCCGGAGGTGCGGCCTATACGTTGGGTGTGCCGTTCTATCTGTGGCGGCGGCTGCCGTATCACCACTCGGTATGGCATTTCTTCGTGCTGGCGGGCAGTGTCTTGCACTTCCTCGCGGTACTGCTGTACGTGCTGCCTGAGGCGTAAGAGCCTGTCTAAAGCCTCCGAGTGGCTCGCGCCGGAAGCTGTTTGCGCGCAAGCCAAGGAAGAACGAAGGAGTGTACGTCGGTACACGACTGAGTGATGACGCGGGCATGGGTGCAAACAGACCCGGCCCTACGGGTTTAGCCGCAGTGGCCGCCATGCGGCAGCGCGCGACTTGACCTGACGGCCAGTCAGGCGCTGCGCCACGCACCACCACTTGGCGGCCACTGCGGCTAAACGCGAGCTACTCGGAGGCTTTAGACAGGCTCTAAGCCCACAGCCAACCAGTGGCCGCTAGCGCCACCATCATCAGCGACAACACCAGTTTCACCAGTGCGCCAAAGAGCAGTCCAAACCATGTGCCGATACCCACGTGGGTTGAGCGAAGCACACTTTTGCTCGAAGCAAACTCGCCCAGTAAGGCACCTACGAACGGGCCGAGAATCAGCCCCATGATGCCGAAGAACATGCCGGCGAAGGTGCCGATGGTGGCACCCCATATCGCTTGTTTGCTGGCACCTACACGCTTGGCACCCAATGTAGCAGCGATGAAATCGACAAGTATGCCGACGGCGGCCAGTGTGCCCAGTATCAACAGCCACCAGAGTCCGAGATGGCGGTAGTCATCCACCGCGGCGATTAACCAGATGCCGCCGAAAATCATCGGGATGCCTGGCAATGCCGGTAGCACGGTGCCGATCAGGCCGCCGACGATCAACGCGGCGGCGAGCAGGTAGAGCGCGATATCGAGCATGGCCATCGCTGTCGCCGTTAAGCGGCAGAGCTGCCGCGGATCGGCCACAATAGTCTGTCGTGTGTGTACCGTCGGCAAGTCGGGTTCACGCAACGCCACTTCGGCGAGCATCAGGACAGCCAGTAACAGGATTCCCGTGCAGAGCACTTCTACCACCTTGCTCAAGGCCGATGAACTCGGCCGCATCGAGATCGTCGAGCGCGATGGCGTGCGCATGATCCGTCGTGACATCGGCGCAGCGCGTTGGTGGGCGCGTGCCTTTGCGCGTCGCGCTGCGGCACGTGAGGCCCGTGCGTTGGCCAAGCTTGCCGGCATTCATGGCGTGCCCGCACTGCTTGGTTGGGATGGTCGCGAACTGCTGCGTAGCTATATCGCTGGTGCGCCCATGCAACAGGCGCAGCCGCGCTCGCGTGCTTACTATCGCGATGCACTGCTCTTGCTTGCACAACTCCATCGTCGCGGCATCGTGCACAACGATCTGGCGAAGGAGCCCAACTGGTTGGTGCGTGAGGATGGCCAGCCGGCGCTGGTGGACTTCCAGATCGCCTGGACCCGTGGTCGGCGCGGGTGGTTGTTTCGTCTGCTCGCGCGAGAGGATCTGCGTCACTTGCTCAAGCACAAGCGTACGTATTGCCCAGAGACATTGAGTCAACGTCAGCGCGCGATTCTCAATACGCCTGCGCCACATTCGAGGTTGTGGCGCGCTACCGGCAAACGCTTGTACAAGCTGATCGCGCGCCGCGTGTTTGGCTATTGGGATAATGAAGGCAAGGGACGCGTGCGCGACTGAGCGTAACGCGTCACCTCTTCATCCTTATTTCTCCACCTTTATTCCTCTAGGCTTACTTCTCCACGAACGCCCGCTCGATCACGTAGTCACCGGGCTCGCGAGTACGTGGTGAAGCCTGGAAGCCACGGCCGTCGAGCAGGGCGCACAGGTCATCCAGCATGGCGGGGCTACCGCACAACATGACGCGATCGGTATCCGGGTTCAGCGGTGGCAGGCCGGTGACGTCGCTCATCAGGCCATCGGCAATCGCGTCGGTAATGCGGCCACGATTCTTGAATGTCTCGCGGGTCACCGTGGGGTAGTAGATCAGCTTCTCGCGAACCAGCTCGCCGAGGTATTCGTGCTGTGGAAGCTCGTGCTCCAGATAGTCGGCATAGGCGAGATCGTTGATGTGGCGCACGCCATGCGCCAGCACGATCTTGTCGAAACGCTCGTAGGTCTCCGGGTCACGAATGATGCTCATGAAGGGCGCCAGTCCGGTACCGGTGCCCAGCAGGTACAGGTGCTTGCCGGGCTTGAGGTCGTTCAGTACCAGCGTGCCGGTGGGCTTGCGCGTGACAATCAGCTGATCGCCCGGCTTGAGATGCTGTAGGCGAGAGGTCAGTGGGCCGTTTTGCACCTTGATCGAGAAGAACTCCAGATGTTCCTCCCAGCTGGCGCTGGCAATGGAGTAAGCGCGCATCAGCGGGCGGCCGTCTGTCTCCAGCCCGATCATCACGAACTGCCCGCTATCGAAACGGAAGCCGGGATCGCGCGTGGTGCGGAAGCTGAAAAGCGTGTCGTTCCAGTGCTGCACGTCGATTACGTGCTCAGTCGCCATTGCCACCATGGTCGTTTGATCTCAGTTCGTTAGCTGTACGGGGAAGTGTTCGCAGCGTTACGCAGCGAAACTCGCGTGGGGGAGGGCGGCGTAGCCGCTGGGCCTGGCGAGCGCCGCGCGTGGGTCGCAGCAGCGATGACATTTTACGCGATTCGTGGCGTCCCTGCCTGCGATGTTCTAGGGCATCATGCGGTCAGCCAATCTCAGGGGGGGTGTATGGACTCAGGCGCACCACTGCACGTGAAGGGGCATCACGTCCATCAGCGGCATTTCGACCGGCTGGTGATGCTGTCGGACGGCGTATTCGCCATTGCCATGACGCTGTCTGCGGTAGAGCTCAAACCGGAGTCCTTACCGGGCAAAAGTCTGGCGCAGATTTGGGCCATCCCCCTGTTGATCTACTTTGTGAGCTTTTTCATCATCGGCAGCGTATGGGTGCGTCACCGTCGATCGCTGGCGCACCTGCGTCATACGGACACGGTCCTGACTGTGCTCAACATGGCGTTGCTTAGTCTGGTTGCGCTGACGCCCGTGATGATTCGCTTGTTTCTTACCGGCGAGGGCGGCACGGCATCTGGCATGCTGATTTATGCGCTAGTGATGATGGGCAATTACCTCTGCCTCGCCACCGCCTGGGGGTATGCGGCCTTCGTCGCCGATCTGGCTCCAGACGTGTTGCGACCGCGGGCATGGTGTTGGTTATTGGAGGAGTTATTCGTCGTCGTTTTGTTCGGCGCCATGGCCCTGTTTAGTCTGCAACTTAAGCTGCTGGCCGTGTTGCTCATGGTGGTAGGCGTGACGCTGCGCTTCTGGTCGGTGCGGTTGGAGAAGGCAGCGAAACAGCTCGAGTGAGCGTTTCGGGCATCAATAAATCGAGCTTAAGTGCCGAGGTGCATTGCACCGACGATGCGTCCAGCGTTTTCATACAGCCTCGGTTAGAAGCGGATATCCGCTGTAGCATCGTTTGCTTTGGAATGGCGGGAGCTTCTCTTTGTCTTCGTTTTCCGATCCCCAAGCGGTCGCTCGCTATGCCGAAGGTCCCGTCAGGCAGGTTCCGGGCTTTCATGCGCTTCAACAGATGGCTGCGTTGCTGCTTGCTGAGAGCGTTCCCGCGAACGGCCGTGTGCTGGTCCTCGGTGCGGGCGGTGGCTTGGAGTTGAAGGTTTTTGCAGAGGCGCAACCTGACTGGCATTTCGTGGGAGTCGATCCATCAGCCGAGATGCTGAAGCTGGCAGAGACAACGCTGGGTCCGCTTACATCGCGTGTGGAGTTGCGCGAAGGCTATATCGATACCGCTCCAGAGGGGCCGTTTGATGGTGCCACTTGCCTCCTGACCTTGCATTTCCTTTCCGCCGAAGAGCGGTTGCATACACTGGCCGAACTTTCACGCCGTTTGAAGCCAGGCGCACCACTGGTTGTTGCCCATCACAGCTTTGCTCAATCTGACGATGAGAAAGCGCGTTGGTTGAATCGCTATGCGGCCTTTGCCGTGGCATCGGGGGTTCCGGCTGCGCATGCGACCAGTGCGATCGCCGCGATCAGTAGCCGGCTTCCTTTGCTAACCCCCGAGCAGGATGTTGCACTCATGCGAGAGGCAGGGTTCGACGTTGTCGAGCTTTTCTATGCAGGCTTCACGTTCAAGGGTTGGGTCGCTTACAAGTCTCGGGAAACCGGGCAGGGGTAGTTGAAGCGGATGTTAGAAGCTCTCTGAATGTCCCTTCCGGACTAAAGCAGACATAGCAAAAACCAAGTGAGAGGAGTGACCCACGACTCTCAGCCATCCGTCGAACACGTGACTGTTTCCCAGCTCTTAATCTCTTCGGAAAGCGCGGAAAGTTTCCCTCTCACTAGTTCAAGCGCATCGCTACCCAACAGAAGATGCGTGGGCGGTGCGTCGCTGGCAATCACCGTCAGTATCGCGCGAGCGGCCTTCACCGGATCTCCCAACTGGTGGCCGCTTTTTTCCTCGCGAGCTTTTCGGATCGGATCGAACAAAGCATCGTAGTCTGCGATAGACCGTTGCGTTCGAATCATCGAGCGGCCAGCCCAGTCGGTGCGGAACGAACCCGGAGCCACCGCGGTCACGGCAATGCCAAACGGTTTGACTTCCTTCGCGACCACTTCGGTTATGCCTTCGAGTGCGAACTTGCTGCCACAGTAGTACGCGATGCCCGGCATGGTGATGTAACCACCCATCGACGTCATATTGAGGATGTGACCGCGCCGACGTTCGCGCATATACGGCAATACGGCTTTCATCATGGCGACGGCACCAAATACGTTGACGTCGAATTGCCGGCGCATCTCGGTCAGTGGAGATTCCTCCATCACGCCCTCGTGGCCGTAGCCGGCATTGTTGACGAGTACATCCACCGGTCCCACGGTCGCTTCGATCTTGCCTACAACGCTGTCGATGGCCTCGAAGTCGGTGACATCAAGAACGCAGCCCACGGCCCTGGCGGAGTCGAGCGCTTCAAACTCCTGCCTGGCCTCTTCCCTTCGCACGGTACCGATCACGCGATGACCGGAAACAAGCGCCTCTTTAGCGAGAGCTCGGCCGAAACCGCTGCTGACGCCAGTAATAAGCAGAGTCTTCGGGGATGACATGGGCTTTGCTCCGGTAAATAATGGATCTGCACAATATTCTTCTTAGTGTGCAATCTTGAGGTCTAAAATTCTTGTTTTATTGCCTATTCGTATGATGCTTGCGTGACCCTCATGAAAAAGAATGACCATGGATCATTGCCCTCACGCGACGATCAGCAACGCATGGTGGCGTTGCTCCGCACGCTAGCGCCCCAAGAGGGTTACAACCTGACGACGCTGCCCGGTGTGCGCATTCTGCGTTCGGACCGCGCGCTATCCCGCACACCGGTTCTGTACGACCCCGGCATCGTTATCGTTTGCCAGGGTCGCAAGCGAGGTTATTTCGGTGATCAGGTGTACCTGTACGACGAACAGCACTACTTAGCGGTAGCCGTGCCGGTGCCTTTCACGATGGAAACCGACGCAACACCGGAACACCCGCTATTGGCGATATACATGCACCTGGATTTTCAGTTGGCCGCGGAACTGATGATTCAGATCGACCGTCAACACATGCCGGCACATGAAGATGCACCGCAGAGCATGATGTCCAGCCCCATGGATGCCGCGCTGCGAATATCCGTGCTGCGCTTTCTGGAAGCGATGAATCAACCGGTCGACACCGTAATCCTAGGTCCCTCGCTTGTACGTGAGCTCTATTTCCGCGTGCTCACCGGCGCGCAAGGTCATGCGCTGCGCGCGGCTTTGGCCATGCAGGGGCAATTCGGTAAAATCGGCAAGGCATTGCGTCGTATTCATGCCACCTATGCGCAACCACTCGGTCTCTCGCAGCTGGCCCGTGAGGCCGGCATGAGCGTGCCCACGTTCCATAGTCATTTCAAAACGATGACGCGTACATCGCCGATGCAATACGTGAAATCCACGCGGCTGCACCAGGCGCGTCTATTGATGGTGCGCCAGGACATGACGGCGGAGGCGGCCAGTCATGCCGTGGGCTATGCAAGTGCTTCGCAATTCAATCGGGAGTTCAAGCGGCTCTTCGGGTTAACCCCCGCCGCAGAAACGAAGCGCATGCGAGAGAGTTTTGCATTGCCGCCTGCGCATGCGGCGTCAGATTATGTTTCGTCACACTGACGTCCGCCTGTTCCGCTTGCGCGTCTAGTGTGTTGCGTCCACCACCTGAAATCGCAATTCAAAGCGGACGTCATTCAAGATAGATGCGAGCATGCCGAGATGCAGTTATGAACTGGGATAGATAGGCGAAACGCTCGTCTTTCCGTGGTTTGCCTAAGCCTTCGTTTCGTCCCGCCTATAGCTGTCGTCTTAGCCCCTGAGACAGGGTAATGCTTTAGTCAAAAAGTCACGGATACGTCGCGGCTGAGCGCCAACATGACACAGCACAGCTGTCGCCGGAAACGCGCACCCATCTGAGCACAACATACGATCAACTATGACCCTATCCTACGTCGATCCAAAGCTCGTTTTCGCCTGGCAAACAGCGCATTCCATCGCTCGGAGCGCGCCACCCCCTGTTCACGATCGCGGGGGCTTCCGAGTAGATACCCGCTCGGAAAAGGAAGTGAAGCGCTGGGTATTCCCACAGCTATGTGATGGGTTGCGCGCAATCGCACATGACATTGCGGCTCCACGACATTACTTGAAGCTGTGCGGCTCTGACGAGGAGCTGCGAAGTGCACTGCCCGCTCGCTGGGAGGTTCAGCCAGCGAACTATTTCATGATGGCCGCAGTGGCAACCCTCGATACAAAGCCTCTGCCGAATGGGTACCGGTTGGAGCTTCATCAAGCCGGGCCTGTCACCCGTGCTTGCATCATCGCGCCGGATGGCTATCTGGCTGCAAACGGATGCGCGGCAGAAACGGCAGATGCCTTCATTTATGATCGAATCGAAACTGCGCAGGATCACCGGCGGAAAGGATTGGGTGTCGCGGTGATGATCGCTCTTGGAGCTGCGAGAAGATCCCTAGTAAGTCCGCAGCTTCTGGTCGCAACAGCAGATGGCCGCAACCTTTATGCGAACCTCGGTTGGACGGTACTCACACCATTCGCTGCTGCAACCATTCCGGAAAGTTGAACCTATACGCGGACTGATCCGGCCATGCTCACTTCCAGTAGAAGCATGGGATTCGCCGCGTATCGCATAGGCCGTGGTGGATGGCCATTCCCTGCTTTACGGGCGCCGCCAAGTTATGTTTACGCCACAAGCTTGTTATCCCTCTTGCACCAAGTCCGACATGTCCGCCGCGCATGGCGAACATCCCGAACCTGAGGGGCGCCGGGCCGAAACAGGCCAGTGGAATGACCGTCCGGGTAGAATGCCCGCCATGTTTAGCCCCCATCGAAACGACTTTCAGCTATCCGTAGCCCCCATGATGGATTGGACAGATCGGCATTGCCGCTACTTCCATCGTCTGCTGTCGCCCCACGCGCGGCTGTACACCGAGATGGTGACTAGCGCTGCGCTGGTCCGCGGCAAGCAGTTACGCCTGTTGGAGCACAGTCAGCAAGAGCATCCCGTGGCGTTGCAGCTGGGTGGCAGCGAGCCGCAGGAGTTGGCGCAGGCGGCCCGATATGGCGCTGAGGCGGGTTACGACGAGATCAATCTCAACGTGGGCTGCCCGTCGGATCGGGTGCAGTCGGGCCGTTTCGGTGCCTGTTTGATGCGTGAACCCGCCCTGGTGGGCGATTGCGTAAAGGCCATGCGCGATGCTGTGGATGTACCGGTCACGGTGAAATGCCGGATCGGTGTAGACGATCAGGACGATTACGCCGGCTTGCAGCACTTCACCGAGACCATGCTCGAGGCAGGCGTCGAAATATTGGTGGTGCATGCGCGTAAGGCGTGGCTGAAGGGCCTGAGCCCGAAGGAAAATCGCGAGATTCCACCACTCGATTACGAGCGCGTGTATCGGCTCAAGCGGGAATTCCCGCAGTTGGTGGTGGTGATCAATGGCGGCATCACGACGGTGGAAGAGGTGCAGGCGCACTTGGCACAGCTGGATGGCGTGATGCTGGGCCGCGCGGCCTATCACGATCCCTACCTACTGGTGCAGGTCGAGGCCGCGTTGCATGGCGAGCCGCTGCCGGATCGTGACGACGTGCTGCAGCGCATGCGCCCCTACGTGGAAGCCGAGTTGGCACGCGGTACGGCGCTGAAACACATCAGCCGACACGTGCTCGGGCTGTACCAAGGTGAGCCTGGCGCTCGCGGATTCCGCCGGATGCTAAGTGAGGGCTCCCATCTTCCGGGTGCGGGCTGGTCGCTGCTGGAGCAGGCGATGCGGCCGCGGCAGGCCGTCGCTTGATGAGTCTGTACGTGACACGCGCGGGCCATCCGGTCAGTATTCAGGACAGGTTTTCCAGTATTGAAGCCGTAGACCGGGCTGTTACCCGGAGCGGACTGCAACACATGGCGAAGAAGTTCCACCTCCCCCTACTCATCGTGGCCTGTTTGTTCGCTGTCGCCATGCCGGCGCTGGCGCAGCAATCCGATACGCCAACGATGACGCTGGATCAGGCGGTACTTCAGGTGCAGCGGCAAACCGGCGGCAAAGTGCTGTCGGCCGAGCCGCGCAAAGTGTCCCGTCACGTCGAGTACCGTGTGAAGGTGCTCACGCCCGAGGGCCATGTGCGAGTAATTGCGGTACCGTCCGATGCAGTAAAAAGCCCGGATACAGCACCATCAACCAAGAAACCGGCCGGTAACGGTACGGGCTACAAGGAGAAACACTGATGCGCATCCTTCTGGTAGAAGACGAGGCGCCGCTGCGCGAAACCCTCGCCGCGCGCCTGAAGCGTGATGGTTTTGCCGTCGATGCGGCGGAGGACGGTGAAACGGGTCTTTATCTCGGCCGCGAAGTGCCGTTCGATCTGGCCATCGTTGATCTGGGGCTACCCAAGATGTCCGGTATGGAGCTGATCAAGGCATTGCGCGACGCGGGACAGCGCTATCCGATCCTGATCCTTACCGCACGCGGTGGCTGGCAAGACAAGGTGGATGGTCTGAAGCAGGGCGCTGACGATTACCTGGTCAAGCCGTTCCATGTGGAAGAGCTCCTGGCGCGTATCAATGCACTGGTGCGTCGTGCCAGCGGCTGGGCCAAGCCTGTGCTGGCTTGCGGCCCGATCAAGCTGGACACCACCGCGCAGACGGTGTCCGTGGAGGGTCGGCTGGTCGACCTCACCAGCTACGAATACAAGGTGCTGGAATACTTGATGCTGCACGCCGGTGAGCTGGTCTCCAAGGCAGATCTCACAGAGCACATCTATCAACAGGATTTCGACCGCGACTCCAATGTGCTGGAGGTCTTCATCGGACGTCTACGCAGGAAGCTGGATCCGGAAGGTCATCTAAAGCCCATCGAGACGGTACGTGGACGCGGATACCGATTTGCCATCCCCCGCAGCGAAAGCGACGACGAGTGATACGACACCGTCACGCCCGTACTCACTAGCGGCGCGCGCAGCACTGGCCACCGGGCTTGTGCTGGCGCTGTTTCTCGGTGCGATCGGGCTGACGTTGTCCAAGACCAATGCTGACAGCGCGCGCAATGCGCTGCAGGATCGGCTGCGCGGCTTTGCGGTTTCCTACATTGCTGGCACCGAGGTCAACGTACGCGGCAAGCCGTTGATGCCGGATGCACCGGATCCGCGCTTCTCGCGACCCGGCTCCGGTTTGTATGCGGTGGTGCTGGGCGATCACGGCTTTCATTGGGAGTCGTCTTCGGCGCTCGGCCGCGATCTCGGTTTCGTGCAGATGCTGGGGCCAGGGCAGCAAGTGTTTGTCGGTCCGGTCGAGACCCAGGCTGGGCGGTTGTATTACTACAGCTATGGTGTGCAGCTGGATCTGCCCGAGCGTAAATCGGTGCAGCTCACCTACATGGTGGCGCAGACCGAGGAGCAGCTGGAAAGCAACAATGCGGTGTACCGGCGCAGCCTGGTTGGCCTGCTGGCCATCCTGGGCATCATGCTGATCGTGCTGCAGTTGTGGCTACTGCGCTGGAGCCTGACGCCGTTGCGCAAGGTGGCCAATGACATGGCGCGCGTGGAGCGGGGCGACGCCGATCATCTCGACAGCCAGTATCCGCTCGAACTGATCAGCCTCACCGAAGGCATCAACGGCTTTATCGACAGCGAGCGCGAGCAGCGCATGCGCTACCGCAACACGCTGGCTGATCTCGCACACAGTCTGAAAACGCCGTTGGCCGTGATCCGCTCGCAGGTGGAGTCAGCCGCCGCCGAGCAACCGCAGCTGCGTGGCCCGCTTCTCGACCAAGTGCGTCGCATGGACGAACTGGTGGCTTATCAGTTGGCTCGTGCGGCCACGTCGGGTCGGCAGCCCTTTGCTAGCGCGGTACTGGTGGGCGGTCATGCGGAAGATCTGGTGCAGAGCTTGGAAAAGGTCTACGCCGCGAAAAATGTGCTGTGCGAATTCGACATCGATGACGGCGCCGCTTTCTATGGCGAGCAGGGTGACTTGCTGGAGCTGATGGGCAATCTGCTTGAGAACGCCTTCAAATGGGCCAGCCATCGCGTACTGCTGGTGGTGAAGATCCTTCCGCAGGCTGGTCGCCAGCGGCCCGGACTCCAGTTAAGCGTGGAGGATGATGGCCCCGGTATTCCCGATGAAAAGGTCGAGAAGGTGCTGCAGCGTGGCGTGCGCGGTGACGAGCGCGTGCAGGGACATGGCATCGGCTTGTCCATCGTGCAGGACATCGTGCGCGCTTATCGCGGTGAGCTGACCGTGGATCGTTCACCGGAATACGGCGGTGCGCGCTTCAGTGTGAAATTGCCGCCGGGCTGAGCCCTGGCTACGGGCTTACTGGATAGAGCCGGGCAGCAGCGACTGCCAGCCCAGGCTTGCGCGCCTGGGTGATGCATCGCTGCCACCGCCGGTGCTAACGCCGCCGTCACCGTTGCTCACGGTTGGGCTGGCAGCAGGGGCAGGGGTGCTTCGCGCAGCACGTGCGTGGGTCAGGCCGGTGGCATCGCCATGGCTATTGCTGCTGCCGGAATCATGGGCGGCAGCACTGTCGCTGGATGATTGGCGGGTGCAGTTCGCGTCACCATTACTCACAGCCACGTCTGCAGCGACCGCTGTGGCGATACCGCCAAGGCCGAGCATGGAGACGATTAGCAGATGTATGGCACGCATGGCGATCAACCCCTTGACGCACTAGCCAACTTCGGGATGGTCCCAGAAATGCCCGTGACATACCAGTGCCATTGAACGGTGCGTATTCGTTGAGCGCTTGTCTGCCGGCCTGAAGTTTTTCGAGATGGCTGTGCTGGCGCGGGCTAGAATCGAACGATGCGATTCTCCATTCTTACGTTGATTCCTCCTACGTCGATGCTGCGCCCAGCAGGGCGCGTGCTGGGTGCTCTCTGATGCGGGCGAGGCAATTGCTGGTCGCGCTGGCTGACGGTGAGACCCTTTCGGGTGCCCGCTTGGGTGAATCGGCAGGCATTACCCGGGCGGCTATCTGGAAACACGTTGAGGCGCTGCGCCATCAGGGCGTGCCGATCGAGTCATGCGGAGTGGCCGGCTATTGCTTGCCGTGGCCACTGCAAATGCTTGATGAAAAACAGATTCGCGCTGCGTTGCCGGCTACATCAGCGGCACGGCTTGGCGCGCTGGATCTGTACTGGGAGCTGGATTCCACCTCCAGCGAGCTGCAGCGCCGCGGTGCGGCAGCGGCGGATCTCAGCATCGTGCTGGCAGAGACGCAGAGCGCCGGGCGTGGTCGGCGTGGCCGTACGTGGTTATCGCCGCCCGGGCTGAACCTGTATCTGTCGTGTCTCAAGCGTTTTGAGTCGGGCTTTGCGGCGCTAAGCGGGTTATCGCTAGCGCTAGGCGTGATCGTGTTACGGGCACTGGAATCGCTTGGCATTTCTGGTGCCGGGCTTAAATGGCCGAACGATGTGCTTGCGAGTGGCGATGGCAGTGCGAGCGGCAAGTTGGCCGGCATCCTGGTCGAGCTTTCTGGCGAGTACCAGGGGCCCTGCGCGGCGGTGATCGGTATCGGCCTCAATCTGCGCCTCACGCCGGCGTTACGTGAGCAGGCCGGGCAGCCTGCCTGTGATGTTGCCACCCTGGCTGGTGGGGTAGCGCCGGATCGCAATCGTGTGGCGGCGGCATTGATCGCTGCGCTGGTGGATGGCTTGGCCGATTTCGAGCGCACCGGTTTTGCCGGGTTTGTCGAGGATTACGCACGTCATGACTTGCTGCGTGGCGTGCCGCTGCGCCTGAGCGGGGCACTGGGCGAGCTCGATGGCGTGGGTGCAGGTGTGGATGTGCGCGGAGCCTTGCTGCTGCAGACCACCGCAGGCGTGCGTAGCATCGACAGCGCCGACGTCACGGTGCGCCGCGCATGAATCTGTTGCTTGATCTGGGTAACACCCGGCTGAAGTGGGCGCTGTCGCAGGACGCTGGCTGGCTGGCGCGCGGTGCCGTGGCATGGAATGAAGATGTCGCCGCGACGCTGGCGCACGACTGGCGCGAATTGCCGCGCCCGGAGCGCGTGCTCGGCGCCTCCGTGGTTGATGCGTCGCGCGAATCGATGGCTGCCGAAGTCGCCGCGAAGGTATTCGGGTGCAGCGTCGATTGGCTGCGCACGCCGGCCGTGGCTTGCGGTGTGCGCAATGCCTACGCGGACCCACGACGCCTCGGTGTGGATCGCTTCCTGGCGATGGTCGCGGCTCATGCCGATTGCCATGCACCCTACGTACTGGCCGGGATCGGTACAGCGCTCACCTTGGATGCATTGACTGCGGATGGCCGTCATCTCGGTGGTCTTATCGCACCTGGCCCCCAGTTGATGCAGCAGGCATTGCTCGGTGCCACCGCGCAGGTGCGGCCAGAGCGGCCCGGTCTGGTGATGGACGTGGCCGATAACACGGCCGATGCCGTGGCATCGGGCTGCTGGCAGGCCGTCGCTGCGTTGATCGAGCGTTTCGTTGCGCGCATGACGCCGCAGTTTGGCGTGTCGCCGGCACTGCGCTTGGGCGGTGGGGATGCAGAGGCCCTGCTACCGCTGCTGAGCATGCCGGCAGAGGTGGTGACGGACGGTGTACTGCATGGCTTGTCGGTGTGGGCGGCAGCACATTCATCACCCGAAGCAGCTCTCTAAAATGGCACCGCTCTCTAAAATGTTGGGCGACTTAATGCTGGTGGATGACTGATGTTCCTGCGCCTGCTGTTTGTACTGTTGATCGCCCTCAATATCGCGGTAGGCGCGTGGCTATTGCTCGGCCAGGACGATACGCACGGGCGCAGCGCCACCGACCCGAGCGTGCCGGAGCTGCATCTACTCTCCGAAAGGCCGCCGCCGGCAACCAGCGCTGCAGCTGCGGCTATCAGTCCGGTGCCCGCTTCACCAACGCCACCTTCGGCGTCGCTGTCGGTGGCGTCGCCAGCGGCCATTAGCTACACCTGCATGACGCTGGGGCCGTTCGCCACACCGCAGGATCTGCGTGACGCACGGGCCGCCGTCAATGCGCAGGTCTCGCGCACCCGCGCCCGTCAGGAGCAGACCACGCAATCCACCGGTTGGTGGGTGCATCTGCCGGTCAGTGCCAGCCGCGAACAGGCCTTGGCCGAGGCACGACGACTCAGTGCGAAGCAGATCAGCGACTACTTCGTGGTGGGGTCCGGTGACCAGCAGAACACCGTCTCGCTGGGCCTGTTCAAAGATCCGGCCAATGCGCGCAAACGTCGTGACGAGGTGGTTGCGGCCGGTTTCCCGGCCCAGCTGAGCGAACGCAGCGAGCAAGTGCCCCAGTATTGGCTGGATCTGGTGGTGACCGACAGCGCCCACTTTGATTGGCGCCATCGCATCCGCGACCCTGCCGTGGGATCGCACAGCGCGGGCTGCTTCTAGCTTTTGCTGCGATCCTGTTAGAATCCCGCTCCCCGCCGGCATAGCTCAGTTGGTAGAGCAACTGATTTGTAATCAGTAGGTCCCCAGTTCGAATCCGGGTGCCGGCACCAGTTTCAAGCAAAAGTCCGCAGTCATGCGGGCTTTTTTTGTGGGCAATCGTGGTGCCGAGAGCCTGCACCCACTCGCATGACGACCCGCTACACTTGAGCGGGTGTGCAGTTCGTCATGAGACAAGCGGTATGAGCAAGAAAGCAGTGGCACTGGTCGGCGCGCCGACCGATATCGGCGCTGGGCATCGCGGCGCTTCCATGGGGCCTGAGGCCCTACGTGTGGCGCTGCTGGCCGAAAGGCTAAAGCGTCGCGGGCTGGAAGTATTCGACCGCGGCAACCTGCATGGGCCGATGAATCCATGGCAGCCGCCGGTCGATGGCTATCGCCATCTGCCCGAGGTAACGGCCTGGAACCGTGCGGTCCATACGGCGATCTACGATGAGCTGCAACAGGATCGACTGCCGATCATGCTCGGCGGCGATCATTGCTTGGCCATTGGCTCGATCAGCGCCGTGGCGCGCTTCTGCCGTGAGCGCGGCAAAAAACTGCGCGTGCTGTGGCTGGATGCGCATACCGATTTCAACACGGCGCAAGCGACTCCGTCGGGCAATATTCACGGCATGCCAGTGGCCTGCTTGTGTGGCTATGGTCCGAGTGAGCTCATCGAAATAGGCGGCACCACGCCGGCAACCACGGCCGATGTATTCCGTCAGATCGGCATCCGCTCGGTAGATGAGGGCGAGAAGAAGCTGGTGCGCGAATCGAAGGTAGGTGTCTTCGATATGCGCCACATCGACGAAGTGGGCATGAAGCGCACGATGGAAGAGGCCTTGGCCGGTGTCGACGCGGATACCCATCTGCATGTGAGCTTCGATGTCGATTTCCTCGATCCGACCATCGCACCAGGCGTGGGTACCACGGTGCGTGGTGGTCCGAACTATCGCGAAGCGCAGCTGTGCATGGAAATGATTGCCGATACCGGCCGACTCGCCTCGCTGGACATCGTTGAGCTGAATCCCGCCTTCGACAAGCGCAACCAGACCGCGAAGTTGGCGGTGGATCTGGTCGAATCGATGTTCGGTAAGTCCACGCTGATCCGTTGAAGTAACCGTTCGTGCATAGGCGTGTCCGCGCGTGATTCGTCACGCATCGCGCTGGCCCTATCACCCTACTTAAAAGCCCATCGCATGCAGACCCGAGTTCTCACTGGCATCACCACCACCGGTACCCCGCACCTTGGCAACTACGTGGGAGCGATTCGTCCCGCCGTGGCCACGAGCCGCCGTGCCGATGTCGATGCGTTCTACTTCATGGCCGACTATCACGCGCTGATCAAGAGTGATGATCCGGCGCGCATCGAACGTTCGCGTCTGGAGATCGCCGCCACCTGGCTGGCCGCCGGGCTCGATCCGCAGAAGGTGACGTTGTATCGCCAGTCGGATATCCCCGAGATTCCCGAGCTGACCTGGTTCCTCACCTGCGTGACGGCCAAAGGTTTGCTCAATCGCGCGCATGCCTACAAGGCATCGGTGGACAAGAACACGGAAGCGGGCGAGGACGCGGATGCTGGCGTGACCGCCGGCCTGTACATGTACCCGGTGCTGATGGCAGCCGACATCCTTGCATTCAATGCACACAAGGTGCCGGTGGGGCGCGATCAGATTCAGCATATCGAGATGGCGCGCGACATCGCGCAGCGTTTCAACCACATCTACGGCCGCGAATTCTTCGTGTTGCCGGAAGTGGTGATCGAGGAGCAGGTAGCCACCTTGCCCGGTCTCGATGGACGCAAGATGTCCAAGAGCTACGACAACACTATCCCGTTGTTCACCGGTGGGCAGAAGCATCTGCGCGAGACGATCATGCGGATCGTCACTGACTCGCGTGCGCCGGGCGAGCCGAAGGATCCCGATAGCTCCTCACTGTTTACGATTTTCCATGCATTCGCCAGCGAGACAGAGAGCGCAGCCTTTCGCCAGATGCTGCTGGATGGCATCGGCTGGGGTGAGGCCAAGCAAGTGCTGTTCGAGCGCGTCGAGGCGGATGTAGCACCCATGCGGGAGCACTACGACACGCTTATTGCGAAGCCGGCCGTGATTGAAGAGATCCTGCGGGAAGGTGCTAAGAAAGCTCGTGCGATCGCCACGCCAAAGCTCGCTGAACTGCGTGATGCGATTGGTCTACGTTCGTCAGTCAGTGCAAGCCCGGTGCCGACAAGTCGCCCGCAAAGCACGTCGAAGGACAAAATGCCGCGCTTTGCGAGTTTCCGCGATGCGGATGGTAGTTTTCGTTTTCGCCTGTTCTCTGCGGAAGGTGAGGAACTGCTGCTATCGGCGGCCTTTACTGATCCAAAGGCGGCTGGCGCATTGCAGAAACAACTGCGCACGTTGGGCAGTGCTGCCGCCGAACTTGATGTGGAGCAACAGCGGGCGGCACTGCGGTTGAACGGCGAACATGTTGCCGCGACACCAGACTATGCCGATACACCGGCGCGTGATGCGGCCTTGCTGCGTCTGCGTGAAGCACTGGATCTGCTCGCCACACAGGAGTAACCCGGCAAGGGTAATGTGCGCGGGCATGCACGATGGAGTAATCCGAAAGATGCGTTACCTTGCCATTCTGCTGCTTGCTCCCTGGCTGCTTATCCTTGGCTGGGCTTACTGGGCTTATCCGAAAAGCCTGCCGCGCGTGATGGCGCGACGTATCTTCGACATCATCGTGTTGCTGCTTGCGGCATCGCTCGGTGTGCAATGCGCACTATTTGGCTTTGATACTGTGCAAGCGCATGCAGAAGGTGGCTTTGGCCCCGAAAGTGGTGCGATCTGGAAACAGGTATTGCCCGCCTTGAACGGCTACGGTGGCTTTGTCGTTGTACTGGTTATCGCGATGATCGTGCGGCACGTCATATGGCGTAGTCGATCACATAAGACATAACGGCAAAAGGAAACGTGTCGATGAACGCGAAAGAACTTCAGAATGACCTGCTTCGATTGTTCGAGCGGCACGACGTCGAACTCGAGCCGGATGAAGACTGGCTAGTCACCGATGATGATTTTCCTGCCATCCGCGCCAGCTGGCACGAGGGTGCAGCGGGCGAGCCGGGTCGGCTGGATATCGACATCGTCATCAGCGAAGAACGGCAGATCGAAGAAAGCTTTGCGGGATACGGTGGTGGCGCTATCGGCTGCCGCGATGCATTGGCCACGTTTGAGCAGAGTGCGTTTCACGTATTACTTGCTGCCTGCTGGTATGTCACCGACGATCGCCGGATGCAGCTGGCGAGCTGGGATATTGGCGTACGCACTTGGGATGTTTTTATCGGGCCGTTTATCGTGCGCGGCGCGCCAGAGGGTGCCATTGCGATACCTCACGGTGTCGAGGTCTTGTTGGCCACTGCACTACAGAGCGAGTCGCTGACACCCGAGTTGCATTGGGTGCGGTTGTTTCACAATCATGCCGCCGACGGTACGGTCAGCGTAGAAGCGCTGCTCGACAATGCGCCTTGGCCGGCGGGTGACCGCGTGCTGACATCGTTGACGTGGCCCGGTGGGTCGCAGGCCTACAATGCGCGTTGCTACGTGATGCTCGACGTGCGGGATTATTGAGCGCTAACTGCGTTCGCGGCGGGAAGGCTCCTACGGTTGGAAAGCTCTGGGGAATTCATGAGTTACGCGCAACCTGAAGTCCAGTCCGCTGTGGTCATTGCCATGCATTTGATCGATATCGCGGATGCTATCGATCTCGGTCAGGTGGAGGCACTCTGGGCGCAACAGGCACGCACCGCCAGCGCGCGCAGCAAACTTAGCAGCGCGCCACCCAAGGCGTTGGCATTCGGTGTGCCGCCGGTGGTGCTGACACTCGATCCGATCCAGTTTCAGGCGGGTGGCGAGCTGCATCACGCGACAGTGACGGCACGGCTTTACGATTTTGGTGTGGTGGCCTTCTCCGTGCAGGTGAAAGCCGGACAACGTAGCTGGTCGGCCTTTACGCAGCTGGTCAATGCCGTCGATGCGGCACTCGGACCCAGCGCCGAAAGCGCCATTTGGAGCGAGCTGCTCCATCAGGTGAAATCGATTTTGCAGCAGGCACTGGTGCGGCCAAGTTTGGCCTTGCTGCACGAGGACTATCTGCTCGGCATCGTGCATGCATTCGATCAGCCGGTGCCGGTCAATACGTTGCATGAGCACGTTGATCTTGTACCGCTGCTTTCGGGTGAGCAGCGTGCGCTCTCCGAGCAAGCGCGACAGGATCTACTGCGGCAGCGTTTTTCCTACTATGCCGATGATCTGGTCGTGCTGACCTGGGATCGCGCCTTTATTTATGAGCCGCGTGGTGATTCCGATGTCGTCGATATTCTCGAAGTAGCCAATGCGCAGCTTCTCGAATTGCGTTACTACGATGAGTTGCTCGATGCCGAATTGCCGCGCATGTACGACTTGGTCGAAGTCGCACATCACATCGGCAATCCCTTTGCTGCACGACGTTTCGCGGATCTTGCGCGCAAACTGTATACGTTGGTTGCCGAAGTCACCGAGATCACCGAAAAGGTCGATAACGCTTTACAGGTGACAGAGGACGTCTATCTATCGCGCGTCTACGCATCGGCGCTGGAGCTTTTCCGTGTGCCCAACGTCAGCCATGCAGTGGATCGCAAACTGGCGATCATCCGCGATACCTACGCTGCATTGTATGAAGAGGCTTCGGGCAAGCGTGGCGAGTTGATGGAAATGGCCATCATCGTATTGATTGCGGTGGAGATTGCGATTGCGGTAATCCGCCACGTTTGAGCGATGTCTGGGTGAGCCGCGTACCCGTCACAGCTTGGCAACAGTGCGCAGTCATTCTTTCGTCACCTTGATCGTATCGAGGTGTCACGTATCGACGTCACAGAGTCGTATCTTTAATCCCCGCTTGCCCATGGATTCCATGCCCATGAAACCGGTGAACCTGTCCTCTGGCGTGTTAGTGAATCGCTCCATGCCGCTTGGCCCGGTGATTCCTGAGCTTGCTTATGCCAACGTGCGTGAGGCAGCCGACTGGCTCTGTCGCGTGTTCGGCTTTGTCGAGCGACTACGGATAGGCCATCACCGTGTGCAACTCAGTTTCGGTGAGGGCTCGATCATCGTGGTTGGGTTACCCGAAGAGGCATCTTCGGCGATGGATGCGACGAATCTGCGTGCCCTCATGGCGACTCAGGCGACGATGCTTCGCGTCATGGATGTCGACAAACACTACGATCAAGCGAAGCGTTTGGGTGCGCGGATCATCAATGCACCCACGGATTTTCCGTACGGCGAAAGGCAATACAGCGTCGAGGATGTGGGTGGTCATCGCTGGACGATTTCCCAGACGATTGCGGACGTCCATCCAAAAAACTGGGGTGGCATTCTCTTCGAGTGAGTACGTGTAGCTGTTGCAATGGGCCTCTTTTCGAGCCAGTGAAAAAACGGAGCGCCATGAGCGCCCCGTTTGATATCGCATCGTGGTGATTACAACGATCAGTTCGGCAATGCCAAATCGTCCAGCATGGCCTTGAGGAAGCGTGCCGCTTCACCGCCGGTGGCAGCGCGATGATCGAAGGTCAGCGACAGCGGCATACGACGATGCACTTCGATGCCACCGATCACGGCGACCACGTCGTGGCTGAGCTTGCCGGCGCCGATGATGGCGACGGTTGGCGGCACAACCACTGGCGTGGCGTAGCGACCCGCAAACATGCCGAAGTTCGACAGGCTGATGGTGTAGCCGGACAGTTCCGACGCCGGAATCGAGCGATCCTCCACCTGCGTACGCAGACGCTTGATTGCTGCGCGGACGCCGGCAGCGTCGAGCACGTCGGCATTACGCAACGCCGGCACGAACAAACCGTCGTCGGTGTCCACGGCGATACCGATGTCCACATGCGGATGCAGGGTGCGGGTGAGATTCTTGCCGTCGAACCATGCGTTGAGTGCAGGCACAGTCTTGCAGGCGAACACGATGGCGCGAATCAGGCGAGCGGTGATGTCCTGCTTACCGATCCATGCGTGCAGGTCGGCATCGTCCACCAGGGTGGTCGGCACCACGTTGGCGTGGGCTTCGGCCATCACGCGCGCCATGTTCCGGCGAACACCCTTGAGCTGCTCCGGCTGGCCACTGGCCTGCACGCTCGGCGGCGCGGTGCGCACCGGCTTACCGGCGAGCGATACGGCAGTACGGGCCTGCTCCGGTTCCGGCAGTTGCGGTGCCAGATGACGACCGGCGGAATCCGGCACGGCGCGTGCCGGGGCCGAGCCGAGTACGGCCGAACCATTCGCAGCGGCGTTCTTCACGTCCTGCATGGTCACTACGCCATCGGCGCCGCTCGGGCGCACGCGGGTGAGGTCGACCTTGAGCTTCTTCGCCAGTGCGCGCACAGCCGGCACGGCCTTCACGCCGCCGATGCTGGCAGCCTGTTCGACGTGCACGTGACTGCCGCTGACCATCGCGCCGACCACGGTGCCTTCGTCTTCACGATCGGCTGCGGCGGGCTTGGCGGGTTCGGCAGCCTTCGGCTCTTCGGTCTTCTTCGGGCCGTGGTGATGGCCGGTGGATTCGGCTTCGGCGCGCTGCTTGGCATTCGGGTCCGGCTCGAACTCGGCCAGTGCGGAGCCGGTTTCGATGATGTCGCCGGCCGCACCGTGCAGCTTGGTGACCTTGCCGGTGTACGGCGAGGGCACGTCAACAACGGCTTTGGCGGTTTCCATCGAGCACAGCGGGGCGTCGAGCTTGATGTTGTCGCCCACTTTGACGTGCCACTCGACGATGGTTGCGTCGGGAAGGCCTTCGCCGAGGTCGGGCAGGTAGAACGTTTTGATATCAGCCATGGGATCGGGTCCGTTGAATGATTAGCTAGCGGCCAGAGTGCGCTTGGCGGCGTCGACGACGCGCTCCACGCTTGGCATGTATTT
The DNA here is from genome assembly GCA_049794535.1 of Rhodanobacter sp. GTDB lineage: Bacteria > Pseudomonadota > Gammaproteobacteria > Xanthomonadales > Rhodanobacteraceae > JBARCX01. The sequence goes on along the minus strand of JBARCX010000319.1, from coordinate 11,438 downwards.
CATCTCGAGGCGGAACAGCGGGATGTGCGTATCGAAGCCCGTCACGCGCTCGACCGGGGCAACCAGGTCGTACATGCATTCCTCGGACAGACGCGCAGCGATCTCGGCGCCGAAGCCAGCGGTCTTGGGGGCTTCGTGCACGATCACGCAGCGGCCGGTCTTCTGCACCGATTCGGCGATGGTGTCGAAGTCGAGCGGGGTCAGCGTGGCAACGTCGATCACTTCGGCGCTGATGCCTTGCTTGGCGAGCTCGTCGGCAGCTTCCAGCGATTCCTTCACCTGTGCACCCCAGGTCACCAGGGTGACGTCGGTGCCGTCGCGCAGCACGAAGCACACGTCCAGCGGCAAGGCCTCGCCGTCATCCGGCACTTCTTCCTTGTACTGGCGATAGATGCGCTTGGGCTCGAAGAACATCACCGGATCCGGATCGCGAATCGCAGCCAACAACAAGCCGTAGGCACGTGCCGGCGATGACGGCATCACCACGCGCAGGCCCGGGATGTTGGTGAACAGATGCTCGTTCGCCTCGGAGTGATGCTCCGGTGCACGGATACCACCGCCCCACGGTGCGCGGAACACTGCCGGCACGGTGAGACGGCCACGGGTACGGTTGCGCAGGCGTGCGGCGTGGCAGGCGATCTGCTCCATCATCGGATAGATGAAGCCTTCGAACTGCGCTTCAGCGACCGGCTTCATGCCCTGCACGGCGAGGCCGACGGTGACGCCGGCGATGGTGGTTTCGTCCAGCGGCGTGTCGAGCACGCGCAGTTCGCCGAACTGTTCCTGCAGGCCCTGGGTAGCGCGGAACACGCCGCCGTTGACGCCTACATCCTCACCTAGCACGACGACGCTGTCGTCATGCTTCATCTCGTAGGCGAGTGCCTGGGTGACGGCTTCGATAAGAGTAATTTGTGCCATGACTCAGTGACCCTTGGTTTCGAGCGAGAGGACGTAATCGCGCTGCTTGGCGAGATCGGCGGGGACTTCAGCGAAGATGTAATCGAACATCGCCGATACCGGCTGCGTCTTGGTTTCGAGGTAGGCATTCACCTCGTTATCCATCCACTCGTCGCACTCAGCCTTCCAGGCTTCTTCCTTCGCGTCGTCCCACACGCCCTTGGCGACCAGCCAGTTGCGCAGGCGCTTCATCGGCTCTTTTGCCCAGCCGTCTTTCACTTCCTGCTCGCCGCGGTAGCGACGTGCATCGTCGGCGGTGGTGTGGTCACCAAGGCGGTAGGTCACCGCCTCGATCACGCTGCCGCCTTGGCCGTTGCGAGCACGCTCGAGCGCGTCTTCCATCGCCTTGCGTACGGCGATGATGTCGTTGCCGTCCACCTGGATCGAGAACAGACCGGCGGCGATGCCTTTCTGTGCCAGCGTCGGTGCGCCGGACTGGATCTTGCGTGGCACCGAGATCGCCCACTGGTTGTTCACGATCACTGCAACCATCGGCAGGTTCTGCGCGCCGGCGATGTTGATGGCGCCGTAGAAGTCACCCTTGGACGAACCACCGTCACCGATGGTGCATACGGCAACGCGCTTCTCACCGCGGATCTTGAATGCAAGTGCGGAGCCCGCCGCATGCAGGCACTGCGTAGCGATCGGCACCGACCATGGGAAGTCGTGGCGTGCCGGTTCATTCTGGTAGTCGTTGCCGCGCTCGTCGCCGCCCCAGTACATGTACACCTCGCGCGGCTGCACGCCGCGGTACAACTGCGCGCCGTATTCGCGGTAGCTCGGTGCGTAGACGTCTTCGGGTCGCATGGCGCTGCCGATGCCGACGTGTGCGGCTTCGTGTCCCAGGCACGAGGCATAGGTGCCGAGCTTGCCGGTACGCTGCAGCGCGATCGACTTGGCATCGAACACGCGGGTGGAGAGCATCAGCTTGTAGAGCTCGACCATGTGGTCAAGGTCTTTTGCGAATTCAGGCAGGTCATCACGGACCTGCTTGCCTTCGGCGTCGAGGTATTGCAAGTATTCAATTTCGAACTTAGCTGCGATGGACACGACTCGCTCCCGGAGAGAGTAATGGGGGGTATGCAGTGAGGAAGGCGGTGACCCATCCAGTGGGGTCTGGCGCGCATGGGTAAGCCTGACAAGACCGCATTTGATACCAGGGCGCTATGTTGCGCTGCAAGGTACAGTGCAGCATTCGGCCACGTACGGGCCGGCCTTGGCCTGCGGTTAACATGGGCGTTTTCGGGGTACTTCGGACGACCATGACGGACAACCAGCGAGAGCTTGAGGCCGGTATCGAGCGGGATTTGAGCGGGCGTATGACCTACGCCGGCTACTTGCGGTTGGACACGCTGCTGTCCGCCCAGCAACCGCAGAGCGATCCGCCGTACCACGACGAGATGTTGTTCATCATCCAGCACCATGTGGCCGAGCTGTGGATGAAGCTGGTCATCCATGAGCTGAAAGCGGCGATTGCCTACCTGCATCGCGATGAGACTGGGCCGTGCCTGAAGGTGCTGGCGCGGGTCAAGCAGATCCAGCGCCAGCTGTTCGAGCAGTGGGCGGTGCTGGAGACCATGACGCCGCACGAGTATCTGGCGTTTCGCGACACGCTGGGGCCGTCGTCCGGCTTCCAGTCGGCGCAGTACCGCACGGTGGAGTTCATCTTCGGCAACAAGAACGCCGAGATGCTGGCCGTGTTTGCGCACGACGCGGTGGCGCAGCAAGGTCTGCGCGACGTGCTGGAAGCTCCCAGCCTGTACGACGAAGCTTTGCGCTGGCTGGCGCGCCGTGGTCACGCGGTGCCAACGGAGCTGCTGGAGCGTGACGTCAGCCAACCCTGGCAGCGCCAGGACAGCTTGCTGCCGGTGTTCAAACGCATTTACGAGGCACCGGAGCAATTCTGGACGGAGTTCCATCTGTGCGAGACGCTGGTCGACATAGAGGAGAGTTTCCAGCTTTGGCGTTTCCGCCACATGAAAGCGGTGGAGAGAATCATCGGACACCGCCGTGGCACGGGAGGTTCATCCGGTGTCGGTTTCCTCAAGAAAGCGTTGGATCTGACTTTCTTCCCTGAGCTGTTGGATGTACGCACCGTGCTGGGAAGTTGATTTGGGGTGCTGTTGTTTCGACTTACGCTGAAATGACGGCTTTCGAAAGGATGTAGAAGATGCTGCAGCGCATTTGACGATATCCGCGCAGCTCGTTACATCTGATCATTCGCAGGTGGTCGTTCAAGCGAAGCCACTGCGTCATCTATAAAAATTACCCAGGGGGAAACGTGAGCCAGAGTCTCGACGCCGGCGTAGCTGCCACACCCGATTTTCCGCAACTACTCGGCCATCCACGCCCGTTGTGGATGCTGTTCATGACCGAGTTCTGGGAGCGCTTCGCGTTCTACAGCGTGAGCTGGGCGCTGGCTTTGTATGTGGTGGCGCACTTCTATCACGGCGATCCCGCCGGGCAGGCATGGGCCAGCGTGCTCTATGGCGCTTACACCGCACTTATTTACGCCAGTAGCATTTTTGGCGGTTACATCGCGGACAAGGTCATCGGCTATCAGCGCTCCATTTTGATTGGTGCGTTTGTGATGGCGATGGGTTTGTTCGCGATCATGCTGCCGAGCAAGGAGCTCTTTCTCTACGGCCTGGCGTTGGTGATTGTCGGCAACGGACTGTTCAAGCCGAACATCTCGACGATGGTCGGTCAGCTGTATGGGGCGAAAGATGAGCGGCGCGATCGCGGTTTCACGCTGTTCTACATGGGCATCAACGGAGGTGCCCTGATCGCGCCTTTGCTGACCGGCTGGATGGCGAGCTACTTCACCGACACGCCGCTGCAGCAGAACTACAAAGTGGTCTTTGGCGCTGCCGGCGTAGGCATGCTGTTGAGTCTGTTCTGGTTCTGGTTTGGGCGACGCGGCTTGCGCGGCGTGGGTCGTCCGGCACCCGAAGCGGCGAGCCGGATGCGCGTAGTATGGGTGTTGCTCGGCATGGTGGTTGCCGTGCCCTTGGTCTACTTGCTGCTGGCGTATGCGGCCCAAGGGCTGAAATGGCTGCTCGGGCCGTTGTTCGTTGTCGTTGCGGCGATGCTGATTGTCGAAGCGATTCGACATGATCGTGTGCAGCTGCATCGCGTGTTTGCGATGCTGATCATCTTCGCCTTCAACGTGCTGTTCTGGATGTTCTATTTCCAGCTCGGTACGTCGTTCAACTTCCTTGCCGAAAACATGGTTGATCGACAGATGTTCGGCTGGACGTTCCCGGTCGGTTGGTACCAGTCGGTGGAGCCGCTGGCGCTCATCCTGCTGGCGCCGGTGGTGTCGCTGATGTGGGGGTATCTCGCCAAGCGACACAAGGAGCCGTCGATCCCGCGCAAGTTTGGTCTGGGGCTGGTTTTCAACGGATTCGGTTTCGTGGTGTTGGTTTATGCGCTATCGCGGCTTTTGAACGGCGCTGGCTTGATTCCGTTCTGGCCGCTCACGGTTTGCTACGTGCTGCAGGCCGTCGGTGAGTTGTTCCTGTCGCCGATCGGTTTGTCGATGGTGACCAAGCTGGCGCCACCACGTCTGGTCGGCCTGGCAATGGGTGGCTGGTTTCTCTCGCTTGCCGTGGGCGGCAACCTGTCGGGACTGATCGCCGGTCGTATCAGCGGCGAAAGCGGCATGACGGCGGCCTCGGCCATCAGCGGATTCACCTTCAGCTTCTGGTTGCTAGGTGGCGCCGGCGTGCTGTTGCTGGTGATCTCGCCGCTGATCAACCGATTGATGCACGGCGTGAAATAAAGCCAGAAACGAGAAATCAGGAGTGAGAAATGAGTCTGGTGCTGGCCACTCGTTTCTCACTTCTCTCAACTCATTTCTGCTGCACGGGCTGCAGCTTATCGAGGATGCGCTGCAGCCACTGTTGTTCTTCCGGGTCGAGCTTGGCTAGCACTTCGCGTTCACGTGCCCGGGCCATCGGCGCTACGTCGTTGTGAATGAGCCAGCCGGCCTCGGTGAGGCTGAGCACGGAGCGACGTTTGTCGCCATCGTGGGTGCTGCGGTTGACCCGGCCCGCATCGACCAGTCGGGCCAGCGCACGGCTAACCGCCACTTTGTCCATGGCCGTGCGCTCGGCCACTTCACGTGCGGATAGGCCGTCGAAACGACCCAACACCGCCATCACCCGCCATTCGGTGACGGTGAGGTCATGGCGGCGCTGATAGTCGTCGGCAATGGCCTGGCTGACCGTGTTGGACAGGATCGACAGCCGGTACGGCAGGAAGTGTTCCAGCTCCAAGGGAGCGTGTTCGGCGCCGGTCGAAGGGTGTTGGCGTGGAGCGGTCACTGCGGCGGTGTTCCTTGCAAATGGTTTCATATGAAACTATAACGTGGAGCTTATCCGGATGGTGGCACGCTGTCGTGGCTGCCGTCGTCCTTCGACTGATCAGGAGAGCGCCATGAACGCCCAGCCCAACCTTGGCATGCAGGTCACCACCTTCGAGAACCCGATGGGTATCGACGGCTTTGAATTCGTCGAGTTTGCCGCACCGGCCGGTCGTGGTGGCGAGCTGCATCAACTCTTCAAGAACATGGGTTTCGCGGCGGTGCTCAAGCACACATCGCGTCCGATCACTGTGTACCGGCAGGGTGGTGTCAACTTCCTGGTGAACGAGGATCCGAACTCGTTCGCCGCCGAATTTGCTGCCAAGCATGGCCCGTGCGCCTGCGGTTTCGCGATTCGCTTCAAGAAGCCTTCTGCTGAGGTTCTCGCCACCGTGCTGGGCAACGGCGGTGAGGCCATGACCGACAAGGTCGAGACCAAGGCGGTGAAGGCGCCGGTAGTGAAGGGCATTGGCGATTGCATGCTGTACCTGGTGGACCGTTACGGCGCCGCAGGCAGCATCTATGAGGGTGACTACGCGCCGATTTCGGGTGCGGATCAGAACCCGACTGGCTTCGGTCTGACCTTTATCGATCACCTTACGCACAACCTCTACTTCGGCAACATGCAGAAGTGGTCGGACTACTACGAGCGTCTGTTCAACTTCCGCGAGATTCGCTACTTCGACATCAAGGGTATGAAGACCGGGCTGGTTTCGAAGGCGATGACCGCGCCGGATGGCATCGTGCGCATTCCGCTCAACGAGTCAAATGATCCGAAGTCACAGATCAACGAATACCTCAATGCGTATCACGGTGAAGGCATCCAGCATATCGCCTGCTTTACCGACAACATTTACGACACGGTGGAAGCGATGCGCGCCGCGGGCGTGGAGTTCCTGGATACGCCGGATAGCTACTTCGACGTGATCGATCTGCGCATTCCGAACAACGGCGAAGACGTGCCGCGCCTGGCCAAGAACAAGATCCTGATCGATGCCGATCCAGAGACCAAACAGCGCAAGTTGCTGCAGATCTTCACCCTGAACAACATTGGCCCGATCTTCTTCGAGGTCATTCAGCGCAAGGGCAACGAAGGTTTTGGCGAAGGCAACTTCCAGGCGCTGTTCGAGTCGATCGAACGTGACCAGATGAAGCGCGGCGTGCTGTAAGGTTTCGACTTAAAGCCCCTCCCCCTCCGGGTGAGGGGTTGGGGTGAGGGTACGAGGATGCACGGACGCATCAAGCCGCCAATACCAACACGGACGAAAAATCATTCGCGTGAGTTACGGCAAACGAGTACCGAAGCCGAGCAACGCCTGTGGTATCGATTGCGTGCCGGGCGCTTGAACGGTTGGAAGTTCAGGCGACAGCACCCAATTCCACCGTACATAGTCGATTTCTATTGCGACAGTGCACAATGTGTCGTCGAGCTTGATGGTTCGCAGCACAACGTAGAAGTAGATCGAACGCGCACACGTTATCTAGAGTCGCAGGGCCTGAATGTTCTGCGTTTTTGGGGTGACGAGGTGTTGCAACAGACGGATGCGGTACTCGAAGCGATTCTAGGCGTTCTCGAAAACCGAACCCTCACCCCCAACCCCTCTCTCCCACGGGGACTACCTTCGGGTCGCCGACGGGAGAGGGGAGTAACAACTGAAGAGTGATGCGCGATGGATTCTCGTGGTTACCAGTCCGGCTTTGGCAACGAGTTCGCCAGCGAGGCGATTTCCGGCGTATTGCCGGCAGGGCAGAATTCGCCGCAGCGCGTAGCGCATGGACTCTATGCGGAGCAGTTGTCCGGCAGCGCGTTTACTGCGCCGCGACACACGAATCGGCGGAGCTGGCTTTACCGTATTCGTCCTGCAGCGATGCACCAGCCCTTCGAGCCGCTTGCGCACGCCACGTTTCATAACCGTTTTGATGAGGCGCCGGCCACACCGAACCAGTTGCGCTGGGACCCGTGGGCGTTGCCGACAGCGCCAACCGACTTTGTCGATGGCATCACCACGCTGGCAGGTAACGGTGGCGCTGCTGAGCAGGCGGGTTGTGGTATTCACGTGTACACGGCTAATCGTTCGATGCAGGGACGTTTTTTCTATGACGCTGACGGTGAGCTGCTGATCGTGCCGCAGTTGGGCCGTCTGCGTATCGCTACCGAGTTTGGCGTGCTGGATGTGGCGCCGTTAGAGATCGCCGTGATTCCACGTGGCGTGCGTTTCCGCGTTGAGCTGTTGGATGGTGAGGCGCGCGGCTATATCGCCGAGAACTTCGGTGCCTTGCTCCGGCTGCCTGATCTTGGTCCGATCGGTGCCAATTCGATGGCTTTGCCGCGTGACTTCCTCACGCCGGAAGCAGCCTATGAAGATGTCGAGGGCGAGTTCGAACTGATCGCGAAATTCCAGGGCGCGTTGTGGTCGGCGAAAATCGATCACTCGCCGTTGGATGTAGTGGCCTGGCATGGCAACTACGCGCCATATAAATATGATCTCACCCACTTCAACACGGTCGGCTCGATCAGCGTGGATCATCCTGATCCGTCGATCTTTACCGTGCTTACCTCGGCGAGCGATACACCTGGTACGGCCAACGTCGACTTCGTGATTTTCCCGCCACGTTGGTTAGTGGCGGAGCATACGTTCCGCCCGCCGTACTTCCATCGCAACGTGGCCAGTGAGTTCATGGGGCTGATCGAAGGCGCTTACGACGCCAAGTCCGGTGGCTTCGCCCCGGGCGGTGCATCGCTGCACAATTGCATGAGCGGTCACGGTCCCGATGCGGCAAGTTTTGAGAAGGCGAGCGCAGCCGATACTGCCAAGCCCGATCACATCGTCAACACGATGGCTTTCATGTTCGAGACACGCAAGGTGATCCATCCCACCAAGCAGGCGCTTAATGCGCCGCAGCTGCAGCGTAATTATTACCAGTGCTGGCAGGGCATCCAGAAGCATTTCAATCCGGAGCGCGCATGAAGCGGATACGTGTGGCGCTAGCTTGCGTGCTTGCGTTGGCTGGCTGTTCCAAGGGGGCTCCATCGGCCCCGGCAGCAGCCCAGCCGGTACACAAAGCCATGCCGTATGCCGCGCTGAAAGCGCTGCAGGCTAACGAGACGCTGGCGAGCTACACCGGCTACGGTGCGACGCAGTTCGGCATGGATGAGGACACGTTTCGCGGCGCGTGGCAGGCTGATTTGAACGGTGCGGTGGATCTGGCCGGAGCCTGCTCTTTGCTGCAGCCGATGTGGAACAAGCAATTAGCCGATTTTGATTTCATGTTTGAGCACGGCCACTTTGTGCGCTACGACGTGGGTACGCCGAAAGAGATCGCGCCGGGTGGCGGTAAGGTCGGCATGAGCACGGCACAGATCCAGGCACTTTATGGCCCCCATCTGCAGGTGTTGCCGCACAAGTACCAGATGAACGCGCATTACCTTCGCATCGAGGATGGCAAGGGCGATGTGCTGTTGTTTGAGACGGATGCCGATGGAAAGATCAGCCGGTGGCGTGTCGGTGTTCCGCCGCAAATTGATTACGAGGACGGCTGCCTGTGATAGTGCGCTTACTGTTAGGCATGGCTTGCGGACTAGCGCTTAGTGCTTGCAACAGTGGTAGTTCAACGCCATCCGCTGTGGCCACGGCAGCATCGACAGATGCCGCTACGATGGCTCGTTATGACGGTTACGACAAGCTGCGTTTTGGTATGGACGAGGTGACATTCGGAAGGGTTCGGAGCGGCAAGCTGCAAGGTCAATTGGAGCCGGGATCAAGCTGTTTCTATGTGACGCCGGAGTGGGCGAAAGGGCCTAAGGATTTCGCCTTCATGCTCGAAGGCGGCCACTTTGTGCGTTACGACGTGGGCACCACGAAAGAGACGGCACCCGGTGGTGGCAAGGTCGGTATGAGCAAGGCACAGATTCTTTCGTTGTATGGCGCTCGCGTGGAACAGCAGCCACATAAATACGTGCCGGGCGCAGCGTATCTGCGCGTGCCTGCGCCGGAAGGCAAAGGTGTGCTGCTGTTTGAAACCGACGCGGATGGCAAAGTAACGCGGTGGCGCGTAGGTGTGCCGCCGCAGGTCGATTACGTGGAAGGCTGCTCATGAACGCAGCCGACGGAGTGAATGCATGAAACTGGGCAGTCTCAAGGAAGGCGGCCGCGACGGCACGCTGATCGTGGTCAGTCGCGACCTCACGCGCGCCGTGAAAGCGAGCGGTATTGCAGCGACGTTGCAGGCAGCGCTGGATGACTGGTCGAACACCGCCCCGCGGCTCAACGCACTGTCCGATGATTTGAACGCAGGTAGCGCGAGTGGTGCATTTGCGTTGGACATGGGCTCACTCGCTTCGCCGTTGCCACGTGCATACGAGTTCGTCGACGGCAGTGCGTATCTGCCACACGTGGAGCGCGTGCGCAGGGCGCGTGGCGCCGAAGTGCCGGCCAGCTTCTACACCGATCCGCTGATGTACCAGGCGACCAGTGCCGGTTTCCTTGGGCCGCGCGATCCGGTGATCGTGCCGAGCGAAGACTTCGGTATCGATCTGGAAGCCGAGGTGATCGTGATCACCGACGACGTGCCGATGGCGTCGTCGCCGGCGCAGGCATCAGAGCACATTCAGTTGGTTGGCTTGGTTAACGATGTCAGCTTGCGTGGCTTGATTCCGAATGAGCTCGCCAAGGGCTTCGGTTTCCTGCAGAGCAAGCCGCGTTCGGCGTTGTCGCCGGTATTGGTGACGCCGGATGAATTGGGCGATGCATGGCAGGGCGACAAGCTGCACCTACCCATGCGCACCTGGTTGAATGGCCAGTGGTTCGGTGAGGCTGAATGCGGTGTTGATATGCAATTCAGTTTTGCTGAGTTGGTCGCACATGTGGCGAAGACGCGCCCACTGACCGCCGGCACCATTGTTGGCTCAGGCACCATCGCCAATGAGGACACCAGCAAGGGCGCCTCGTGTCTGGCTGAGCAGCGTACAGTGGAAACACTGCGTGACGGTAAACCCACTACGCCATTCATGAAGTTTGGCGATACGTTGCGCATCGATATCACCGATGCGAGTGGTGCTTCGATCTTCGGTTCGATCGAGCAGCGTATCGCGCCGCTGAAGGGTTAATGGTTACACGCTGATTGCAGCATGAGTGACGTGCGGCGCGAGCAGCGCTATCTTGCAAAGTCTGGCCGGTGAGGTAGGTATATCCACCGGCCCGCGACTTCAACTTGCACGACTTCCTCCCGCACACACTAAGGACATCCCATGTCTCAGGTCACTCTCAAAGGTAATCCCGTCAGCGTCGACGGCCACTTCCCGCAGGTCGGTGACAAAGCACCGGGCTTCAAGCTGGTGGGCCAGAATCTGGCGGATGTCACGCTGGCCGATTTCACTGGCAAGCGTAAAGTACTCAACATTTTCCCCAGCGTGGATACGCCGACCTGCGCCACTTCGGTGCGTCGTTTCAACGAACAGGCCAGTGGCCTCAACAACGCCGTGGTGCTGTGCATCTCGGCTGATCTTCCGTTTGCACAGTCGCGTTTCTGCGGTGCGGAAGGTCTGAATAACGTGGTCAACCTGTCGACCTTGCGTGGCCATGATTTCCTGCAGCACTACGGTGTGGCGATTGCTTCCGGCCCGCTTGCTGGCCTGGCTGCCCGCGCGGTGGTGGTGCTGGATGAGCACGACAAGGTTGTGCACAGCGAGCTGGTTGGCGAGATTGCCGACGAGCCGAATTACGCCACTGCATTGGCAGCGTTGAACTAAGCCGTCTCGATCGCCCGCCTCGGTATGCCGGGGCGGGTATCAGTGCCTCCCGATACTGACGATCGGAACACCGAACGGTCGCGCTTGCGAATGTTCGGGTAAGCCAATGCCCAGCCGCAGGCTACGACCGATACGTTCGGCGTATTCGATCATCTGCGCCGCCGCTGCTTCGTCCAGCATTTCATGTGTGGTTTCGCGCCACAGACTTAACCAGCGCTCGAAATGTTCAGCGCGGATGGTTGGCTGTGCCCGGTGGGCGCCCATCGGATTCCCGCGATAACTGTTTGCGCGCAACGCGACTGAACACCAGAACGAGGTAAGCAGGCGTTTGTGCTCGTCCCAGTCGTGTACGGCAGGGTTGAATAC
>JBARCX010000318.1:0-6564 GCA_049794535.1 Rhodanobacter sp. | reverse complement strand
AGTCACCTGCGCACACTGTCAAAGATCAATCACTTGCGAACCTTTTCTAGATTCGCCCTAAGACGTTTCGTCCTAGGTGAGCCGCTCATCTTACATCGTTTTCCCTGTCCGTCAACACCTTCAGCGTGGATCTTTTTGCTGTCGTTGTTGCCGTGGAAACGTTGCCAGCGGCGGGGAGGCGAATACTAAGGATGGGTCTATTTTTTGGCAAGCTTTTTTTCGCTTTTTTTCACACTTTTTCGTAACTCATTGTCTGCACACGAATCGTGTCGGGGCACGCAGCGAGCGGCCATCGCCGACGCACTCAAAGTGCCTTCAACAACACGCGTGCGAAGTTGCGCTTGCCTACCTGGAGCACACCTTCAAAACCCGCATTGAACACTCGCTGCGCATCTTCAATGATCTCTGCATCGATCTTCACTGCGCGCTCTTTCAGTTTGCGATTCGCTTCAGAGTTGCTGGCGGTGAGGCCAGCAGCAGTAAGCAGCGCGGGTAAGCGAAACCCCTCAGCCGGCACGACGATCTCACTGAGTGGCAGCAAAGATGTGTCGCCTTCGCCACGTACAACTGCGTGCCAACCCGCAATCGCCTGCTCAGCCGTGGCGGCATCGTGGAAGCGTGTAGCCAACTCACGAGCCAGACGTAGCTTGGTATCGCGCGGATTCTGCGCACCACGTTCAACGTCTCGCTTCATCTGCGTCAGCTCATCCAGCGAGACTTCGAAGCTAAGCAGCTCGAACCAGCGCCACATCAGCTCATCGCCGATCTTCATCGTCTTAGTAACGATATCGATCGCCGGCTCGTTGATGCCGATGTAGTTACCCAGCGACTTGGACATCTTGTTGACGCCGTCCAGCCCCTCCAGCAATGGCATGGTCAGCACAATTTGCGGCGGCTGGCCATGATGCTCCTGCAGTGCACGTCCCATGAGTAAGTTGAACTTCTGATCGGTGCCGCCAAGCTCCACATCGCACTTCAATGCGACGGAGTCATAGCCCTGCACCAGCGGATACAGAAACTCATGGATAGCGATGGGTTGCTGCCCGGCGTAGCGTTTGGCGAAATCGTCGCGCTCAAGCATGCGCGCTACCGTGTGTTGCGCAGCCAGCTTGATCATGTCGGCCGCGCCCATCTGGCCAAACCATTCGGAATTGAAGCGCAGCTCGGTCTTCTCGCGATCAAGCACCTTATAGACCTGCTCGGCGTAGGTCTCGGCATTCTTCAGTACATCTTCGCGAGTAAGCGGCTTGCGCGTGATGTTCTTGCCCGTGGGGTCACCGATCATTCCGGTGAAATCACCAATCAGGAAGATCACGGTGTGACCGAGATCCTGGAACTGACGCATCTTGTTGAGCAGTACCGTATGCCCCAGATGCAAATCGGGCGCCGTCGGATCGAACCCGGCCTTGATGCGCAGCGGGCGGCCGCTTTTCAGCCGCTCGACCAGCTCCTCTCGCTTGATGATCTCGTCAGCGCCGCGCGCAATGGTGGCCAGCGTCTGGTCAAGCTCGCTCATGCATTCCTCAATTTTTAGTTGTCTAGACAGCCAACAGGGTATAGCTGTCATGTCGTTGCGTTAATTGTGCGTTAACCGAAAGCATCACGCAAACCCTTGATGGAAAAGGCGTTGACGTGATTTGCACAAGGTCGTTATGGTACGCGTCGATTGTTACTTTGTACCGCGGGGCACGCTAAAGATGGGTGAGGGCAAGCAGACCACGCGCGATTCGCGCAAGCAGGCTATGCGCCGCAAGGCGCAGCGTCGTCACTCACACTTCTATGAACGTTGCGCCCATTGGTCATTTAGTCGCCACGGCGAAGCCGAGCCCATCCGCTGGCACCGCGAACGCTGGATGTTGGCGGGAACCGCGCTTTTAATTACTGCGTTATCAGGCTTTCTGATGCCGGCCTGGGCTGGTGCGATGCGTCGAGACGCCACGCCGCCCGCGCATGACCTACTTCAACTGGCCTTGCCCAAGGTCGCCCCGGAAACCATGCAGGCGCCGACCGTAGAGGACTGGCATATCGTGCAGGTGCAGCCAGGCCAAACCTTGTCGGACATCTTCCAGAGCCAGGGGCTCAGTCTCGCCGACCTGCAACACGTCATAGATGCCTCAAGCGACGCCAAGTCGTTGCACAACATCCGGCCCGGACAAGAATTCGATTTTCTGCTTAATCATGACGGTAGCCTCAAGGGCATCCGTTTCGACAAAGACGAAGCCAACCGCACCATCGTCCGCTTCGATGCCCTCAAGCCAACCGTCACCGCAGAGGCGCGTGCGGTTGAACAGCGCGAGCACGTCGCCCACGGCGAGATCGACAGCTCGCTGTACTCCGCGGCTGCCAAAGCAGGCATGAGCAATGCGATGGTCGCGAAGCTCGCCGACTTGTTCAAATACGACGTCGACTTCGTGCAGGACCTGCGCGTGGGTGACAGCTTCACTGTGATCTACGACGACGTTTACCGCGACGGCACCTACCTGCACGAAGGTGACATCGTGGCGGCTGAGTTTGTGAACCAGGGCAAGCGCTATACGGCCTATCGCTTTACTAAAGCGGATGGCAGCCAAGGCTGGTTCAGCGAAGATGGTCGCCCCATTCAGAAGTCGTTCTTGCGCATTCCGGTCGACTTCACCCGTATCTCATCACCGTTCAGCGCAGCACGGCTGCACCCCATCCTCGGCCTGATGCGTGCGCACAAGGGCGTGGATTACGCCGCCCCCACGGGCACACCGATCCATGCTGCGGGCGATGGCGTGATCAAGTTCCGGGGCTGGATGAACGGCTATGGCAATTTTGTGATCATCCAGCACGACAAAACCATCAGCACCGCCTACGGCCATATGTCGCGCTTTGCCAACGAGAAGGTCGGCCAGCGTGTAACCCAGGGGCAGGTGATCGGCTTTGTCGGCATGACCGGCTTGGCCACCGGCCCGCACCTACATTATGAGTTCCGCGTCGATGGCGTGCAGCGCAACCCGCAGACAGTGACCCTGCCCAAGCCCGAGCCCTTACCGGCAACCATGATGGCAAAGTTCGAAGCCACCATCGTGAAGCCGCAGCTGGCACGTCTGAAATCGATCGATAGTCGCTTTCAGCTCGCACAGAACGGCTCCAGCTCGCGCAGCGACGACTGACCTGAAACGCCTCACGCATGGATGACGCTGCAGCGCTCTATCTCGGACTAATCTCAGGCACCAGCGCCGACGGTATTGACGTCGCCTTGGTGCGCTTTGAACATGGCGCACCGCATCTCGTTGCCGCGCTTACCCACCCATGGCCACCCGCCTTGCGCGACCGCATCCTTGCCGTGGCGCAGGACGAAACCCAGCTCAACTTGGACTTATACGGTCGTTTGGACGTGGCCATCGGTGCCTGTTTTGCCGACGCCACGCTTCATCTGCTCGAGCAGAGCAACACCTCGGCATCCGCCGTGCGAGCCATCGGCTCGCATGGGCAAACCCTGCGTCACCGCCCCGTAGGCGAACACCCGTTCACGCTACAAGTCGGTGATCCCAGTGTGATTGCAGAGCGCTGCGGCATCGATGTGATTGCAGATTTTCGTCGCGCCGATGTCGCGGCAGGTGGCCAAGGTGCGCCCCTGCTCCCGGTGGTGCACGCGATGTTGCTAGGCCGGAGCGGCCACACACGCGTGGTACTCAATCTCGGCGGTATCGCCAATATCACAGTACTAGCTGCTGACGGTAGCGTGCTTGGCTTTGATACTGGCCCGGCGAACGGCCTGCTCGATGCATGGTGCATGCGTCACCTCGGTGAGCCGTTCGATCGCGATGGCGCATTTGCCGCCAGCGGCAACATCGACCAAACCCTGTTGCATGCATTGCTCGCCGATCCCTACTTCGCGCTGCCACCACCGAAAAGTACCGGCCGCGAGCATTTCCATCTGGCTTGGCTGGAGGCGCAACCACACGTTGCTGCACTGCCCCCGGCCGATGTGCAGGCTACGTTGCTTGAGCTGACCGCACGCAGCGTGGCCGATGCCATCCTCACGCACGCCGATGATGCGTCGGACATCCTGGTCTGCGGTGGTGGTGTGCATAACGGCGTACTTATGCGCCGAATCAGTGACCTATTGGCGCCGCGAGACGTATTGAGCACCGCAAAGTTTGGCATCGACCCGGATTATCTCGAGGCTACCGCGTTTGCATGGTTGGCTCGCCAACGACTACTCGGCCTGCCCGGCAACTTACCGGCAGTCACCGGTGCACGTGGGCCACGGCAGCTCGGCGCTATCTACCCCGCCCCCCGCTAAGACTTTATTCCCGCAAGACGCTTTCCAGATTGGCGGGCGCCAGCTGCTCGGCACGGGCTGACGCCAGTGCCTGTATCGCCTCTTGGAATATCGCCTTTTCCGCGGCATCCCACTGGCCGCTAAGCACGGTGAGGTCACCGGGATCGAGCATGGTCTCGGCAAAGATGTTGCCCGACGCCATGCCGAGTCCGTGCCGCAAAGCATGCAGCACCACGTCATTGATCGACCACTGCCGCTCCTTGGCCAGCGTCTTGATGCGCTCGGCCATGGAGTTGTCGATGTGGCGTATCACGATATCTGGCATGTGCGCATGCTCCGCGTTCCTCCATGCCCCTGTACTGTGCATGGTGAACACGGAGCCGTCTGCTGGCAAGTCAGCCGTTTGGCCAGATTCGCGGGCTGGTTGGCAATCTTGAAACGCGCCAGTCCAGCCGAGGGACTTGTCCGAGCCTAGCTTCCGCCAGCAGCCCGTTCAGCCCTACGAAAATACGACCACAGATACACGAACAACATGCCTGCCGGCAGAATCGACAGCACCGTGATGATGAAATAGGCACCGTAACCCGTCGACATCGCAATGCCGCCGGCAAAGAAGCCCAGCAACTTGCCCGGCAAGTTGACTAGCGAGCTCAGCAACGCGTACTGCGTGGCAGTGTGCTGACGATTGACCAACGAGGAGAGGAACGCCACAGTCGGCGGCCCAAGAATACCCAGCGTTAGGTTTTCGCCGGAGATGACCAGCGTGAGCACAATCAAGTTACCTGGATGAGCAATCACCAACAGGTACAGCAAGTTACTGGCGCCACAGAGCACAATGCTCACGCCCAGCGTACGCCATGCGCCCCAGCGCGCCACCGCCGCGCCACCGATGAACACGCCAACAATGCCGATCCAGATGCCGTAGATCTTGGTGATCGTGCCGATCTCGGTCTTGGAGAAACCCATGTCGCGATAGAACGGGCTCATCACACCGCCGATCGTTGCTTGCTCGGGAATCTTGAACAGCAAAATGAATAGCAACGTCATGCCAGCGATATGCCAGCCGTAGCGGCGAAAAAAATCCGCAAAGGGATCAATGACCGCCTCGCGCATCGCCGCGCTCCACCCACGAGGCTTGTCGCGGATGATGTCCGGTTCGCGCGATATCAAGGTCGTCGCCATGGGGAGCGCCATTCCGAGCGCCATCACCACGTAGACCCAGCTCCACGGGATATGGTCCGCCATGATCAGGGCTAGAGCGCCAGCAACGATCAGCGCAATGCGATAACCCAGCGAATAGGTCGCGACCAGCGCGCCCTGCGCTTCCACGGGTGCAATCTCGATGCGATAAGCATCTACCGCAATATCCTGAGTCGCCCCGAAGAACGCCACGAAAAGCGTCGCAGCAACGAAGGGTGTCAGCTGTGCCGGCGTCAGTATCGCCATCGCCAGCAGCCCAGCCATCACACAGAGTTGTGCGAATAGCAGCCATCCACGCCGCCGTCCCAAGCGTTTGAAGCCGGGAATCTGCCAATGATCGAGCAACGGTGCCCACAAGAACTTGAGCGCGTAGGTCATGCCCGCGCTGGCGATCATCGTGATCTCACTCAGCACGATGCCCTTTTCCTTGAGCCAATACGCCAACGTGCCGGCCACGAGCAGGAAAGGTAGCCCCGACGAGAACCCAAACAGGAACATCGTCCACGCGGCAGGCTGTGCGAATGCCTTCCACACCGACGGCTTGGCAGGCTTCGCCCCCCCAGTCGTTGCAGACACCTCAGTCGGCATAATCAACGATATACGGTGCGTGATCGGAAAAACGTTCGTCGCGATAGATCGAGCACGACTTCATGCGATCGCGCAACGACGGCGTGCAGATCTGGTAATCGATGCGCCAACCTACGTTGTTCGCACGCGCCTGGCCGCGGTTCGACCACCACGTGTATTCCACCGCATCGGGCTTGATTGCACGGAAGCTGTCCACCCAGCCACGCTGCTGGAACAACAGATCCAACCACGCGCGCTCTTCCGGCAAGCAACCGGAGTTCTTCTGGTTGGAACTCCAGTTCTTGATGTCGTTCTTCGTGTGCACAATGTTCCAGTCACCGCACAACACGTAGTCACGGCCACTCTTCAGCCATTTATCGAAGATCGGCGTCAGCCATTCCATCACACGGAATTTGAATTGCTGACGCTCGTCGCCAGAAGAGCCCGATGGCACATAGAGTGAGACTACCGAGAGATTGCCGAAGCGCGCCTCGATATAGCGCCCCTCGTTGTCGAACTCGTCCCAGCCCAGCTCGGTAATCACC
>JBARCX010000317.1:0-5250 GCA_049794535.1 Rhodanobacter sp. | reverse complement strand
CTTAGGGGGTATCTTTGACTACGCCACCAAGAGTGAGCGTCTGGAAGAAGTAAGCCGCGAACTGGAAAGCCCCACTGTCTGGGACGATCCGGCACGCGCGCAAGAGCTGGGCCGGGAACGCGCCCGTCTCGAGACCATCATCAAGGGTATAGACAAGCCCACTGCCGACCTCGCTGACGCGAAGGAACTGGTGGAGATGGCCGCTGCCGATGGCGATCAGGACACCGTCAACTCGGTCACCGCTGACATCGCCAAGCTTGAAGCTGAGGTGGGCAAGCTGGAATTCCAGCGCATGTTCTCCGGCAAGATGGACTCCAATAACGCGTTCGTCGACATCCAGGCTGGCGCTGGCGGCACCGAGGCGCAGGATTGGGCCGAAATGCTGCTGCGCATGTACCTGCGCTGGTGCGAATCACGCGGCTGGAAGGCCGAACTGCAGGAAGTTTCCGGCGGCGATGTGGCCGGAATCAAGTCCGCCACGTTCCGCGTCGAGGGTGACTACGCCTACGGCTGGCTGAAGACCGAGATCGGCGTGCACCGGTTGGTGCGCAAGTCGCCATTCGATTCGGATAACCGTCGCCACACCAGCTTCACCTCGGTGTTCGTATCGCCGGAAGTCGACGACGACATCGATATCGACATCAACCCGGCCGACCTGAGGACGGACGTCTACCGTTCGTCCGGTGCCGGTGGTCAGCACGTGAACAAAACCGAGTCGGCAGTGCGTATCACGCATATCCCGACCAATACCGTCGTGGCCTGCCAGACCCAGCGCAGCCAGCACGCCAACCGCGACCGCGCCATGAAGATGCTCGCCGCGAAGCTGTATGAATTGGAGCTGCAGAAGCGCAACGCCGAGAAGGACGCGCTGGAAGCCACCAAGTCCGACATCGGCTGGGGCAGCCAGATCCGTAACTACGTGCTCGATCAGAGCCGCATCAAGGATCTGCGCACCGGCATCGAGCGCACCGATACGCAGAAGGTGCTGGACGGCGACCTGGACGAATTCATCGAAGCCAGCTTGAAGTCCGGCCTGGATGCCGGCGCCAAGCGTCTCGATGCGTAGTGACCGGTGTGTCTGATCAACGAGCGTGGAGTCATCGCATGAACGGCAAGAAGATCGGCGCAATCCTGCTAGTGTGTTCCGCGTTTGCACTGTTCAGTTCCTTCGTCAATGCGGAACCCGGGCAGACCGTCAAGCAGGATGCGAAGGATGCGGGACATGCGATCGGTAACGGTGCCCGCGAGGTTGGACACGGCACCGCGCACGTCGCCAAAGCGATCGGGCACGGCGCTGCCGATGCCGGCCACGGTATTGCGCACGGCGCACGCGAGGGCTGGGACGCGACCACGCACGCGGCCAAACAGGTATTTCACAAGGGTGATTGACGGGTGGTGTCGTTTCGCAAGAAAGGCATCCCGCGTCGTCAGATAACCAAGCGACACATAAAAAGGCGTTCGGCGCCCTGCACAAGCGCCGGCAGCAAATGGAATCTCCATGACTGAACCGACCGACAACCTACCCATCGACGAGAACAAGCTGATCGCCGAGCGTCGCGAGAAACTGAGCGCGCTGCGCGGGCAGGGCATCGCGTTTCCGAATGACTTCAAGATCGATAGCTTCGCGGGCGATCTGCAGACCGAGTTCGCTGATAAGGACGTCCATACGGCCGAGGCCATCGAGGCTGCGGCACGCCGCGTGAAAGTGGCCGGCCGCATCGTGCTCAAGCGCGTGCAGGGCAAGGTCAGCTTCGTGCAGATGCAAGATATGACTGGCCGCATCCAGCTATTCATCCACCAAGGCACGGTGGGAGACGTGTATGAGGCGTTCAAGGGTTGGGACGTAGGCGATATCGTCGGTGCCGAAGGCGTGCTGATGCGCACCAAGACCGGCGAGTTGTCGATCAAGGTCGATGCGCTGCGCCTGTTGACCAAGAGCCTGCGCCCGCTGCCGGACAAGTTCCATGGTCTGTCCGACGTGGAGCAGCGCTATCGCCAGCGCTATGTCGATTTGATCGTCACCGAAGATGCGCGCCGCACCTTCGCACAGCGCTCGCGCATCATCGGCTTCATCCGTAAATGGCTGGAAGCCGAGCCGCGTCGTTTCATGGAAGTGGAAACGCCGATGATGCACATCATCCCCGGCGGTGCCGCGGCCAAGCCGTTCATTACCCACCACAACGCGCTGGATATGGATCTGTATCTGCGTGTGGCGCCGGAGTTGTACCTCAAGCGTCTGGTGGTCGGTGGTTTTGACCGCGTATATGAGATCAATCGCAATTTCCGTAACGAGGGCGTGTCCACCCGGCACAACCCCGAGTTCACCATGCTCGAGCTTTACCAGGCCTACGCCACCTACACCGAAATCATGGACCTCACCGAAGAGGTGATCCGCGAGTCGGCCAAGGCCGTGATCGGTACCACCGCGTTGATTTGGGATGGCGCCGAGATCGATGTCGGCCCGGCCTTCCGCCGTTGGAGCATGGAAGATGCCGTGCTCGAGCTGAACCCCGAGATCCGTCGCGAAGAGCTGCGTGATCGCGAGGCTCTTGCCGCGCACTGCAAGCGTCTCGGAGTCCATGTCAAAAGCGGCTTCGGCTGGGGCCGCCTGCTGCTGGAGATCTTCGAGAAGACGGTGGAGCACACCCTGGTGCAGCCCACCTTCATCACGGATCACCCGGTGGAAATCTCGCCGCTGGCTCGCGAGAGCGACACCAAACCGGGCATCACCGATCGCTTCGAGTTGTTCGTCAACGGCAAGGAGCTGGCCAACGGCTTCTCCGAATTGAACGATCCGGAAGACCAGGAAGCACGCTTCCGTGCCCAGGTAGTGGCCAAAGACGCCGGCGACGACGAGGCCATGCACTTCGATGCCGACTACATCCGCGCGCTCGAAGTCGGCTTGCCGCCCACTGGCGGTCTCGGCATCGGCATCGATCGCATGGTGATGTTGCTCACCGGCGCATCATCGATTCGCGACGTGCTGCTGTTCCCGTATATGCGTCCGGAAGCCTGAGCTAGCCAGCCGTTATGCCATAAAAGAAGGCCCGCCTTGTGCGGGCCTTCTGCTTTTCAGACGGGCATGCGTCGAACCCGATGTCGCAGAATCGCCGCCTGCAACAGGCTAACGCTACCGGAGCCGGCCCAGTACAAACCAAGCCCTGCCGCCAGGTGCCAAATCATGAAGAATGAGAAGACCACCGGCAGCAGTTGCAGCAGCGTCTTGGCCTGCATCGACATGGCTGGATTGAGCAGAATCGCCGCGTAAGTCAGTGCCGCTACGGCCAACGCCAGCCATAGGTCGGGGCGTGCCAGCTTTGGTATCCATAGGAACGAGCCAGCGCCAGCTACGCTCTGACGAATGGCTGCATACAGGCCCGCGCCGAGGGGCGCCTGCACGATCGCGGTAAGCAGCCCGCTACCCAAACCGGTGCTCACGCCGTGCTTACGGTATAGCGCTTGCAGTGCAGTGGACTGCGCGGCGAGATCCTTTCCATGATGTTCGCGTAGGCGCTCGATCTCTGGTTTCAGAACAGCCAGCTTCTGTCGTTGCCGCCAGCTCTGCTCGGCGCTTTTCAGGGTTAGCGGCAGCAATGCCAGCCGTACGAATAGCGCCAGTGCTATGACTGCGAGGCCATAACTGCCATCGAGTAGTTGCGCCAGTTGCGTCAACACCATGCCAAGCATGCCGACAAATGCGGACCAGATCGCCATACCCTTTCCCCTTCAGTTGCGATTTGCATCACATGGGTATGCTGGCCTACACATCAAGGGTGCGGATGCCCGATTGCAGTTTTATGAGGCTAGGCCATTACATATTGACCTCAAATAGCTGCATGATCGAACGAATGCACCCCAGGGCATCGAACGCGCCGTCGATCTGCGCGATCATGCATGGCTGGGGCGCTTACAGTCCCCATGGAACACGTACGTCTCGGAGTATTCATGACACCCACCCGACAACTGCATGACCTCGGCCAGAGCCTGTGGCTGGACAACATCACCCGCGAAATTCTCGATAACGGCACGCTGCGCCGTTACATCGACGACCTCTCCGTCACCGGGCTGACCTCGAATCCGACGATCTTCGATCAGGCGATCGGTGGTACCAACGCCTATGACACTGCCATCCGTGCCAAGGCGCAGGCAGGGCAGTCCGGCGAGGCCTTGTTCACCGAGCTGGCGCTGGAAGATCTGCGCCGCGCTGCTGAACTGTTCCGCCCTGTGTTCGATGCCACCCATGGCGTCGACGGCTGGGTGTCGATGGAAGTGTCGCCGTTGCTGGCCAGTGATACCGCAGGCACCGTGGCTGAAGCGGTGGCCATCCATCAGCAAGCCAACTGCGCCAATTTGTTCGTGAAGATTCCCGGTACGCCGGAAGGCATTCCTGCGATCGAGGAAGCAATTTTCGCTGGCGTGCCGGTCAACGTGACCTTGCTGTTCTCGTGCGAGCAGTACCTGGCTGCGGCTGATGCTTGGGCACGTGGCGTCGAGCGTCGTCTGGCTGCCGGGCTCGATCCGAATATCGCTTCGGTCGCCTCGCTGTTTATCAGTCGCTGGGATGCTGCGGTCAAAGACAAGGTACCTGCGGAGTTGCACAACAAGCTGGGCATCGCGATCGGTGGCCGCGCCTATCATGCTTATCGTGAGCTGCTCAACTCGCCGCGTTGGCAGAAGCTGGCCGTTGCCGGTGTGCGTCCACAACGTCTGCTGTGGGCGAGTACCGGCAATAAGGATCCGAACGCGTCCGACTCGCTGTACGTCGAGGCATTGGCCGCACCGGACACCGTCGACACGATGCCTGAGAAAACGCTGCTTGCATTCGCTGCCAGCGGTGCACTGAAAGGTGCCATGGCCGTTGATGGTGGCGATGCAGAAGTTGTATTGGCGCGTTTCACACAAGCGGGTATCGATCTTGATGCACTCGCGCTGCAGTTACAGCAGGACGGCGCGCAGTCGTTCGTTAAATCATGGCGACAGTTACTGCAACGTATCGCTGATAAGAGCGCTGCGCTGGCAAGTGTCTAACCTTCACGCCTGAACCTTCACCGAGGAGCCGATGAGCACCATCATGGATCATGTCGCATCGAATCAGGCTGCTGCCAGTCTGACCCGCCGCCCACAGTGGCGCGCGCTAGAACAGCATTTCGAGACGCTCGGGTCGCGTCACCTGCGCGAGTTGTTTGCCCAAGACAGTCGCCGGGGCGAGCGGTTGAACGCTGAGGCCGTTGGTCTGTATCTGGATTATTC
>JBARCX010000316.1:0-10231 GCA_049794535.1 Rhodanobacter sp. | reverse complement strand
CACAGCAATTCCGATCGACGGTCGCGCAGTGATCCGCTGGGACTCAGCTTGCTCTTTCGCGAGCAAGATATCGAGCGGCACTCGCATGAGCTGATGAGCCATGAGCATGTGCTCTGCCGCCGTGCCGACCGTGTCTTCTCTGTATTTCATCATAGCCATGGCCATGGTCGCAGCGGATGGTCGCGCAGCCTCGACAGCCTCAAGAATACGTCTACCTGTGATTGGGCTGTCTTGGCTCGAAATGATCTGTGTCATGCGGTCGGCCAGAGCCTTCGCCTTCCGCTCATCCCCCGGGAACCACTCCATGCGTGAACTCCCCATCCTGATGAATGGCGCCATGGTGCGCGCGACTCTCGAAGGCCGCAAGACGGTTACTCGACGGATCATGAAGCCACAGCCTAAGTTCACTCGAGATTTTCTCGGTGATGGACTGGTATTCAAGCATGAGCTGCGCTCTGGTGTTCATCGCATGCTTGGATTGAAAAATTACGTTGAGCTATTCAGTCCCTACGGCCAGCCGGGCGACCGGCTTTGGGTGCGCGAGACGACGGTAAACGTGGAAGAGCACGGCTATCTTGGGCCGGTCTTCGCTGCGTCTGATGAAGGCAGCGCCATTCGCGATTGGGGCCTGGCACCGGATCCGGATGACTGCACTGACATCGAACCGGAGGACATCAAGCTGCGTCCATCGATCTACATGCCCAAGGCATGGGCACGCCTCTGGCTTGAGGTGACCGGCGTGCGCGTGGAGCGGCTGCTGGACATTTCCGAGGAACAGGCGCACCGCGAGGGCGTCGACAATCACATGTGCGCGAAGGCTGTCTACGAGTCACCGTATAAGTGTGGCCCGGCCACCATCATGGGATTCGCGCATCTTTGGGAGCAGATCAATGGCTCCGGCAGCTGGGACACCAACCCGTGGGTATGGGTGGTCGAGTTCAAGCGAGTGGAGGTGGCGCATGGCTGATCTCTTCAAACTAACCAGCGATGCCGTGATCTCGCCATGCGGGAATTACCGCTATCTGCTTAGGCGCCAGCTGCAGCCTAAAGGCGAAACCATCTGCACATTCATCATGCTCAATCCAAGCACCGCGGATGCGACAGCCAACGACGCGACGATTCGTAAATGCATGAAATTCGCTAAGGCGTGGGGATGGGATTGGCTCTACGTCGTCAATTTATTTGCTTGGCGCGACACGTCTCCCGATGCGATGAAGCTGGTCGACTTCCCAGTGGGTCCACTTAACGATGCCCGTATACGCAACGTTATTGGCGACGCGGATATGGTGGTGTGCGCATGGGGCAAGCACGGGAAGCATCGGGGCCGTGACAACGTTGTGCGTCAAATGCTTGCTGACACCCACTTGCACTTCCTGGTGTTAAACAAGGACGGCACGCCAAAGCATCCACTTTATTGCCGAGACGACACTCAGCCGACGCTTTGGGAGTATGCGCGATGACTGACATGACCCTCGAGCAAGCCCTATCCCTTGCCGACCAGGACTCGCCCATGCCACATCTGGCTGGCCAAGCACTGAAGGTGCTCCGTGATCAGCTCGAAGAGGCCCATAGGGCCGTGTTTGGGCTTCTGCTTGCCGTAGCACTGCACGATAAAAAGGACAAAGCGGTATTTGGACGTTGGTCCGTGGGAGTGGATTTTGGTGCTGGCGACTACTCAGCCATCTTGGTCTACACGGACGAAAACTTAGAAATCCACGTTCTCGCGTCTAAGGATTGCTGAGGACCCCCACGCCGTGCTTCCCTACCTTCTGATCGACAAGTTCGTCAGCGAATCGGGGTATACCGAGGATGCGATACGAGCGAAGATAAAGACTGGGGTGTGGCTTGAGGGGTTCGTCTGGCGTAAGGCCCCTGATGGCCGTATTCACATAATCGTGGAAGGATACGTGCGATGGGTGGAAGGCCAGACAATCAACGACCTACAGCGAAGGGCGTCAGCGGCGCCAGCTCGGTGAGCATCCTCATCGACTTCTACTACCGCGGAGTTCGCTGCCAGGAAAGGTTGAAGCTTCCACCAACGGCCGCCAACCAGAAGTTCGCCGCGAATCTGCGTGCGCAGATCCTAGGCGAGATTGGGCGCGGCACCTTCGACTACGCCAAGTATTTCCCCAACAGCAAGAAGGCTCGCATGCTGGCGCGCGCGCCAGGTGCGGCAGTGACCATTGCAGATGCCCTAGATCAGTGGCTGCGCGGCATGAAAAGCCAGATCGAACATACGACTTTTCATGATTATGAGCTGGCGATCGCCAATGTGTGGATACCACGTTTCGGCCCGCTGCGCCTGCCAGAGCTGACCCGTGGGCTGCTCAAAGAGTGGGTAGCTGAAAAGAACTGCAGTCTCAAGCGGATCAGCAACCTGCTGCTTCCCCTGCGCGGAACCTACGCCCAAGCCTTCGATGACGAGCTGATCACCACCAATCCATTCGTGGGCTGGACACCAAAAAAAATAGAGCCGCCGAAGGAAGACGATGACGTTGACCCCTTCAACCAGGAGGAAGTCAGATCCATCCTTGCGGCAGTCGATGGCCAGATACGTAACCTGTTCCAGTTCGCTCTGTGGACAGGCCTTCGCACCAGCGAGCTGATCGCCTTGCGCTGGGAGGATGTTGATCTACGTACCGGCATGCTGTCAGTACGCCGCGCGAAGGTGCGCAAGCAGGTCAAGGCGCCCAAGACGAAAGCCGGTCGACGTACGGTGCAGATGCTGCAACCTGCATTGGACGCCTTAAACGCACAGCGCCAGCATACCCTGCTACTTGGCAACGAAATCTTTCATAACCCGCGCACGGGCGAGCCATGGGTTGGCGATGGCGCAATCCGGAAGACCGCCTGGCAGCCGGCACTGAAGCGGGCGGAAGTTCGCTATCGCTACCCTTACCAAACTCGCCACACCTTCGCGTCGACCCTACTCAGTGCCGGGGAGAACCCGGTGTGGGTGGCCACGATGATGGGCCACAAAGACTGGGCCATGATCATCAAGGTCTATGGCCGCTGGATCCCTTCCGTGGCCCCCGATGCTGGAAACAAGGTCGCCGCTCTCTGGCAGACGCCCGGCGCGGCCAACGCAGCCAAGTAAGGCCACCGAACGCCCATGCGAGAGGCTGCATACGCGGTCGCTCGTATGGGCGTTGACGTGTTCGATTCCTGGGTATGGACGCCGGTTCAATTCCCAAATGCATCAAATGTAAGTCCAGGCTGGAATGGTGTGTTTTTGGTGTGTCGACCCTCGCAAGGCCAATGACAGAGCCAAACGACGCGGGTTCGACTCCCGCCACCTCCACCAATTTAAGCTCCAACGTAGTCCAACAAAGGCCGGCAAACCTAGCAAAAGCAATGGTTCCGGCCTTTTTTGTGCCCAATACCGTCCAGCCCAGTCCGTTGCAATCCGGGGGTAACTGGGGGTAAGTTCGGGGGTAACAGGCCTATAGCCCGAAGGTGTTACCCCCATGCCCCTATCCGATACCGGCATCCGCAAAGCCAAGCCCACCGACAAAGCACAGAAGCTTGCCGATGGTGGCGGCCTTTACCTACTGCTCAATCCGAACGGCTCGCGCTGGTGGCGCTTAAAGTACCGCTATGGGGGTAAGGAGAAGCTTCTGTCGCTGGGCACCTACCCCGACACCGGCCTAGCCGATGCTCGTGACAAGCGGGACGCAGCCCGCAAGTTACTGGCTGCTGGCGTCGATCCCGGCGAGCAACGCAAAGCCGAAAAGGCAGCGGGTGAAGAACGAGCATCGAATAGTTTTGAAGTCATCGCACGCGAATGGCACGCAAAGCAATCCGCAACATGGGTTGAGTTGCACGCCAGCCGAATCATGCTGCGCTTGGAGAACGACATCTTCCCTTGGCTAGGCAGCCGTCCAATCGCCGACATCACCGCCAAGGAGCTGCTAGCGACCGTGAATCGGATCGTTGACCGCGGCGCTGTCGAGTCGGCGCATCGGGTACTGCAGAACTGCGGCCAGGTGTTCCGCTATGCGATCGCGACTGGACGTGCCGAACGCAACCCCGGCATTGACCTTCGCGGCGCCTTGCCCCCGGTCAAGCAGACGCACCTTGCGGCCATCGTAGAACCGAATGCCATCGGCGCCCTACTACGTGCCATCGACGGCTATCAGGGCTCGTTTGTCACCAAGTGTGCTCTGAGGCTGGCGCCTTTGCTGTTCGTGCGCCCGGGTGAATTGCGACAAGCTGAGTGGTCTGAGTTCGACTTGGACAGAACTCAATGGAATCTGCCTGCCGAAAAAATGAAGATGCGCGAGCCGCACTTAGTCCCCCTGGCCCCTCAAGCCGTTGCGATCCTCGGTGAGCTGCATGCCCTGACTGGGCGCGGTCGCTATCTATTCCCTAGTGCTCGCGGTCCGCAACGCCCCATGAGCAATAACGCGGTGTTGTCGGCTCTGCGCCGCATGGGCTACGCCACCGACGAAATGAGCGGGCACGGCTTCCGCGCTATGGCGCGCACGGTGTTGGATGAGGTACTGCACTTCCGGCCCGACTACATTGAGCACCAGCTAGCCCACGCGGTCAAAGACCCGAACGGCCGTGCGTACAATCGCACTGCGCATCTTCCCGAGCGTCGCAAGATGATGGCTGCATGGGCCGATTATCTGGACACGTTGAAGACTGCCGGAAACGTCGTGGCAATCCGCAAGCGCGCCGGCTAAACGCCTCACCCCCCAAAAAACCAAGCCGCCACAAAATAAATGACTCGAAACTTATCGATTGCTCTTGCATGCCTGATGCTCTGCGCCTGCACGGAACGACCTAGCGCGGATGAATCTGCGCAAGCTCCAGAGACGCACGCAAAGACGCTTGACGACTTCGACACAAGCGACTGGCGCGACTTGAGCCAGTCATACGCGGACCGCAGGCATGCTGCATTTGATGCAGATGAAGCCTTGAAGCGTTACGCACTGGCAACCAAGTACGGGACCTACGGGGATATATGCGTTGCAACGATGACACTGTCCGATCTTTACGCAAAGGCAGACGACAAAGCGAATTGGAAAAAATGGGACAGGCAATCGCGGGCGGACTGCATGCCAGATACCTTGCATTGGGTAAAGCGGGACACCCCGGATTTCCCTATGTACGACGATAGCCCCATATCACGAGACCCCAAGCTTAAGAACGAGGCCGCCGAGTACCTTGAATATCTAAGCATTGGCGCTGCTGGTGCTCGCGATTGGCAAGAGGGTGATGCCAGTGGGTCCACATCCGAATATCAGCGTGATTTGAGCGGCGGCACTTTGGATTCACGATGCACGGATGCATTCACTGCCGCTGACGAGTACTTAGAGGCTCTGGATGAAACGAATTATGCCAAGTGGAAGGCTTTACAGAAAACCGATTGCAAGGCCGCTGGTGATGACGTAGCAACACGAGCTGTCAGCTCAGGAGCTGATGCAGACAATTCATCGAACTAATTGAATAAATTGACGCCAAAAACGTCAATTTCCATCAAACGGAAAGTCGCGCACTGCCTTTAAGGTACGATCTTTATCGGCCTAACCGAAGCCTCGCGAGAATTCCCAAGAGCGCATGATGCTTGAACTCCATGCCTAGGAAGGCCACCCGAACACCGAGCACCGTCCCCGATTGGCGCAGCACCTGATTAAAGGACGCAAGGCCAAGAAGGGCGTCGCACTATGGCTCAAAACCCTTGGCACGTAACATTTCCTTCAATTCGGTTTTTCACGATGCCCCAATCATGCCCCCATGCACTGGGTGCTCGGCGCTCGCCTCTGCTCGCGCGTCACGAAATGGCGCGCCAAGCTGCGCGCTTCGCGAAGTCCTCCGCGACGTGCGGCGACATCCGCTCGATCATTCTCGCAATACTGCCTAGATCATCCGATCGCACCTGCACTTCGCCCTCTTTAGCATGCTTGGCCGCAATGTGAGCGGCCGCGTACGCCACGTCTGGCGACATGCTCATCAACAGATCGTCGGTGCTATCAATGTCACGTGGGTCGACCGAGAAAACAACGGTATGTTTTAGGCGGGTCTTCATCTCAATTCCTCTGCAGAGCGGGAAAAACGTACCGCACTCGGAACGGGAGTTCGGCGCGAATAATTGCAGACGAAACTCAGGATGGGAGTTACTACCTTTCATCACCTTTAGAGTTACGTTCACTTTCGCCCGATCAGTCATACCGCACTGCGGCGGCGGCAAGTCAACGCAGACTCGCGATATCAAAGCGGCGAAGGACATGGCGGCTACACTGTGAGGCATCTACGACAAGCAAAATCAAACTGACCGAATTCGACCCCGCCGAATACCTCGACAGCGACGAAGCCATCGCCACCTTTCTTCAGGACGCGGTGGAATCAGGTGATCAGCGCA
Source organism: Rhodanobacter sp. (assembly GCA_049794535.1). GTDB lineage: Bacteria > Pseudomonadota > Gammaproteobacteria > Xanthomonadales > Rhodanobacteraceae > JBARCX01. The sequence continues at coordinate 3,864 of JBARCX010000316.1, read as the reverse complement.
TGTTTCAGGAAGCGCTAAACATCGCCGCCCGCGCTCGCGGCATGACTGAAGTCGCCAAGTTGGCTGGGCTTGGCCGCGAAAGTCTATACAAGGCGCTGCACCCCGACGCGAACCCGCGATTCGAGACGGTTCAGTGCGTAATGTCCGCGCTTGGCGTTCGGCTGGCCGTCATCGCGGGTAGGAGCAAAGCCCGATAACGTCGACGCATGGCTAGACACTGCCGAGCACTCTATTGCCGATCTAAAGGCGATCCTACCCGTGTCTATTACCAACATAAGCTAGTCGAACAAAACGCCGACCAGTCCTCTCCAACCCTCCACGATCAAGCTTTGTACGAGCCAATTGGGTTTCCTTTTACCTACCATTCGGCCGTACTATGGGTCGCCACCCTAAGAGGTTCGGAATGAACCGATTTCGCTAAACCAATGTGATCATGGAGCACCGAGTGGACAAGAAATTCCAAGTATTCATTTCGTCCACTTATCTTGACATGAAATCGGAAAGGCAAGCTGCGGTCATGGGCATTCTTGATGCCGGCCACATTCCTGCCGGCATGGAGTTATTCGCAGCATCCGACAAGAAACAAATCGAAGTTATCCAAAGTTGGATAGACCGTAGCGATATCTTCATGCTGATCCTTGGGGGAAGGTACGGCAGCCTCGATCCCGATTCGGGCAAGAGCTACATCCACCTCGAATACGAATATGCGATGGCCACCGGCAAACCGCTGTTCGCGTTATATCTTACCGATGATGCGATTCAAAGGAAGGTGCAAGGCGCCCTGGGTGTTGATGCGATAGAGAGAGGTGACTCGAAAAAGCTGATTGAGTTTCGGGGCTTGGTAAAGACCAAGCTTTGCAGCGAAATCGATGACCTAAAAGATATCCATATTCAGGTACAAAAATCTATTCGTGACCTATCCTCAACAAATAACCTAGAAGGCTGGGTTAGGGCGGGAAGCATACCTAACACTACCGCCACAGTAGACAATCGGGCAGTGCCAGACCCGAAGATCGAGATTATCACTGGATCGGCCGAGCCCTACTATGTCGAAGAATTTCGCTCCGGCCATAACCTCAGTACAGTTCGAATTGGTGTAAGGAACGCCGGAGGCAAGACGCTTTCAAATTGTAAAGTCTACGTCGAAGATATAAGTCCGCCGTCAGACTCAGGTCACGACAGAAGGCTGCTTGATGGAAGCGGATTTCGGTTGCGGCACGACGACTCAGTCCAACTTATTGATATCGCCGCCCATTGGGATCACGTCGACAAGTTCAAATTTAGCACTCCGGTTTCAGGAGGCAATTTCGCCGATCCCTTTGATATGAAAGATATTGGTAACCGCACCTTTTCGATAAGAGTAGTAGCAGCTGAATGCCAACGATCTGCTAAATTTGGTCTTGAAACAGACGAATCAAAAAAGCTACGCCTTAATTTCCTTGGCTACGCCGATTGAACTCGCTTTGCCAGCATGCGCTAGTCGAACAGGGCGCCGGCTAGTCTTTTTTGTCTGAGTCCGGCTTTTCACCATTGTCCTCACCAGCGTTGAAGGTCTTTTTTATAGTGCTCTGCAAATCGCTTAGTGCAGTCTGAACCATGCTTGTTGTGTCGTCTGTCCGCCTTAGATAGTCGCGAAGATCGAAGCGCCAAAAGCCAAGCTCTCGTCTCGCATACCTCAGAACGGGCACAGTAAGCCGTGCCAATTCGACTAGATATTGCCCTGCGACCGTAGCCATTTCATTTACTCGTTCTTGAAGGGCTACCGCGTTCGCTGTTTTTCGAGCGTTAAGTTTATTTATTTCGGTGCTGTAATATTCATAGTGACCATTGACTCGGGTTTTTCGTGCTTCATCCTCGACTCCATCAATGCTCATTCGTCGCATTTCTTCAGTCAAAAAGCGCCTTTCCGTCGTATGCAAGGCAATGATTTCATCAGCGCCCTTCGAATCCGCATTTAGGCGCTCAACCTCCGCCCGCATTTCCATTAGCTTCATCATCGCGACGCCGTTTTTATTCTTAAATTCACTCAGCGCCTTAGACATTTTTTCCGGGGCTATTAACTCGACCTTGGCAATTGCGGGCGCGGTGCCTTGATATCGCTCCGCCGTTGTTTTCAGCGGAATGTCTGTGTCGCACATCTTGCCTACGCAATTGGTCGAAATTTGCACGGCGTCCACTAGATCAAGGTACAGCTGCTGCCGCAATTCATATCGGCGCTGCACTATGTCGGCGATCCATTTGACTAATAGAGTGGCAAGCACACCGTACATGCCAAGCAACCCGGTATTCATCCACCAAGTTGAGTCCCCCACGCTCGTCTTCGGTAGGTGTTCGGGCTGAATCACCGTTGCGCTAGTGCAGGCCGTAGGTAACAGCGGTGCGGCAGCGGCCGCCGCCTTTGGGGCCGCCTGCATTGCCGCTGCCGCTGCCACTGGATGCACTGCGTTCGCCTCGTCCATGCTCAACCCTCTATTTATGCGAACAGCATAAATGCAAAAAGTCGCCCGGGCTTCCGATTTTCTATCGAATGGTCTCCGGGTGAACCTGGGGCGATACCTTCATGTGTATTTATGTTCGAAGCACTAAGAAAACCTTTCAACTCATATACATAGGCCCGCCGCACGCTAAACAACAAATCAAATTTCAGGCACCACGCACACTGCGAAAACCGGGGTGTCGAGGACCCCGCCCGTATGCCCCCGCAGGAAGGACCCACGGAATTTAGCGGCGGCCGGCGCATTCGTCGCCCTGTAGGCAAACAGCGTCCACGCTTAAGTAGGCCGCTGCACTCTCAGCAACTCGAAGAACCTTTCAATGTGTTGCACATTGACGAATATGATGCCTTCTTTTCCATGCAGTCCGCGCTGAAAAGGGTCTTGATAGTTGGGTGTATTAATTTCTAGATGATTACTTCCCGGCGATGTGGCCGGGGTAAATGGGTAATGTAGGGTTAACCAAGGAACATCTTGGAGACTTAAATCGCCAACATGCAATCCTGTTGCGGGGTCAACACTTCCTGCTGGAAGCTCTGCAACTTTAAGCGGCGCCGTTGTGACAACAAGTAAGAAAACATGGAAGTTCGAAATCCCCAATTTAAATACCGGCGTTGCGATCTTTTGGCGTGTTTGAAGCTCGGACATGACGAATCCAAGCCCTCCCTTGCATGCCTGAAATGCCGCCTTCCATATATTGTCGGCGGACGCTGCGGAATACGGCCCCTTTGGGTTCCGCAACTTGGTGCTGTCAACCTCAACCCCCTCAACACAGATGGGGCTATTAAGTTCAACAAAACGAGATGTCTTCGCATTTAGACCGGCATCAATAAAACTGTAAAAAAGTTTGACTTCGCTATGCTCGTCTTTGAAAAATATCCAGGTCTTTGCGCTAGCTAACGCTCGCTTACATTCAATAGGAATGACGAAGCGTGCATGCTCCCCAGTGAATTCGACAAGCAAATCGATTGAGGCGCCCTCTAAATATCGAACGGGGTATTCCTCGCCCAGTATTTTAACGCCTGCCATCCCCTCTAGTTTGCCACGAAGTGCTTTCTTAAAATAAACGCCATGCGCGCCTACGGCGTCGGTAATGAGCTGCAATTCTGTCTTTGGTAGATCATTTGCCATAAAGGGGGATCTCTTCTAATTGTTCAAGATTCTGGAGTCCATTCTTGAAGCAAACGAACATGTGCAAATCATCGTATGTATGCTCCGAGGCATTATGACTATAGTGACCAAGTCTCGAAAGGTTAGTCATCTCCTAAAACCCTTGCGCCCCAACGGCTTTAGGCAACCAGTGACCAAGTGACCAAGTGACCAACTTTTCAAGACTTTCGTAGAACCGTATACGTTGTAACGCTGCTTCTGC
>JBARCX010000315.1:0-4885 GCA_049794535.1 Rhodanobacter sp. | reverse complement strand
CACATGAAGCACGCGCGCGATTCAGACATAAAAAAAGCCGCGGTAACGACCGCGGCTTTTTTTGCATCCATAAAAGCTGACGTCAGCTCTTAACTCGCTTGACGATAGCGTCGCCAAAGCTTTCGGTGCTGCCCTTACCACCCAGATCGGGTGTGACATGGTCGCGGTCGTTAGCCATGGTGTCGCGAATGGCCTGGCGCAGCTTGTTGCCCTTCTCCACCATGTTCAAGTGATCGAGCATGTCGGCAGCGGCCAGCAACAACGCGCAAGGATTGGCAACGCCCTTGCCGGCAATATCCGGTGCCGAACCGTGCACGGCTTCGAAGATGGCCGCGTTCTCACCGATGTTGTCGCCCGGGGCCAGGCCCAAACCACCGACCAGGCCAGCGCAAAGGTCGGACAGGATATCGCCGAACAAATTGGTGGTGACGATCACGTCAAACTGCTCGGGCTTCATCACCAGCTGCATGCAGGTGTTGTCCACGATCATCTCGTTGAACTCGATCTGCGGGTATTCCTTGGCCACCTCGCGGGCGACGTTGAGGAACAGACCCGAGCTGGTCTTCATGATGTTGGCTTTATGCACCGCCGTGATCTTCTTGCGGCCTTTCTTCACGGCCATTTCGAAGGCGTACCGCACGATACGGGTGCTGCCCTTGCGGGTGTTGCGAACCATCGAGATCGCGGTTTCGCCGTCCTCGGAGAGCGTCTGCCCTTCGGACAGGTACGCGCCCTCGGTGTTCTCGCGCACGGTGATGATGTCGATGTTGTCGAAACGCGCCTTGGTGCCCGGGAAGCTGATCGCCGGACGCACATTGGCATAGAGATCAAAATGCCGGCGCATGGTCACGTTGATCGAGGTAAAGCCGCCACCGATCGGGGTGGTCAGCGGGCCTTTCAGCGCCACTTTGTGTTCGGCGATCTTGTCGAGCGTCGTTTTCGGCAGCAGGTCGCCGTGCTTCTCCAAGGCCACCATGCCGGCCTCGACCACTTCATAAGTCAGGCCGCAGTCCAGCGCGTCGAGCACGCGCAGCGTGGCGGTCATGATCTCCGGGCCAATACCGTCGCCCGGGATCACCGCAATGGTCTTGCTCATGGGGAAACTCCTTGAAAGGGGATAAATCAGGCAGCCCATGCGGTGGGGCGCACAGGGGCTTAAAACCCGCTAATTATCCCCGATGCGGCACCCTACGAATAGTCTGAATACCCCAGCGTACGTTGCAAATCGTCGTACGCTGCGTTGCATGAACTCGTATGCCAGGGCTGAGGGCTGCCTTTTTTGCTCGTCATTCCAGCGTAGGCTGGAATCTAGTGGCCTAGTGGCTGGATTGTCGCGTAATCGTGCATGGGTTTGCTTTTAAGCGGCTTGTAGCGATACCGCCTAACCCAACGATACGGTCACTGGATTCCTGCCTACGCAGGAATGACGAGCTTGGAGGCGCGCCGCGCATGGGACGCGCCTCTCAACGACGCGCCTCTCAACAGTGAACGGGCCACGTTTAAGCAAATCTCAAACGTGCTCGGCGCAGCCTTCTTCACCGGCAGCCGCCCCGCCCGACTCCAATTGGTCGAGGAAATCCACTGCCCGACGCAGGTGCGGAATCACGATGGAACCGCCAACCACCAGGCCGACGCTGAACGTCTCGAAGAACTCTTCGCGGGTGACTCCCGCTTCCTTGCATTGCGCCACGTGGTAGCTGATGCAGTCATCGCAGCGCAGCACCATGGAGGCGACTAGGCCGAGTAGCTCCTTGGTCTTCACATCCAACGCGCCGGCCTTGTAGGTCTGCGTATCCAGCGCGAAGAAGCGGCGCACCACCTGGTTATCCTCCGAGAGGATGCGCTCGTTCATACGCTGGCGAAACGCGGTGAACTCGGCCAGGCGATCTTTTTCGCTACCTGCCTTTGGGCCGCTCATGCAGCTTCGCCCAGCAACTGCTTCAGCTTGCCGCTGCGATCGGCAGCCACCAGATCGTCATAGCCACCGACAAACTGGTCGTTGATGAAAATCTGCGGCACCGTGCGATGCCCACCGCTACGCGCCAGCATGGTCTCGCGCTGCACGGGATCGGTATCCACGCGCACTTCGCTCCACTCCAGTCCTTTGGCCTTAAGCAGGTTCTTGGCAGCCACGCAGTAAGGGCATACGGCAGTGGAATAGACTTCGATCTTGGGCATCACAACTCTCCGCAAATTCTTGGCACAACGTGAAACCAATGTCGCAAAAGATGGTGTCCGCGACACCAAAAAACAAGACGGTAACAAAACAACAATCTTTACAAACCAACCTTAATAACCGGGTTTGAACTGCCATCACGGCTACCGGTCCAAGTGATATTGTCGCTTACCTATGCATATGGCACCACGACGCCCCGCCGCACGCCTGTTGACGGCACTTATCCTCGCTGGCCTCACCCTCGCTGCCGGCGCAACCGGTGCGCAGGACGACGTGCGCCTGCCCGACTTAGGCAGCTCGGCCAATGCACTGATTTCGCCGCAGGAAGCACAGGATTACGGCGCATCCATGCTGCGCCAGATGCGCTCGATGGATATGGTCGTCGATGACCCTTTGCTGGACGACTACATCAATAGTCTCGGCTATCGATTGGTCGCCTCCTGCGAAAAGCCAAAGGACCATTTCGCGTTCTTCATCGTGAAGGATCCGGAGATCAATGCCTTTGCCGCGCCGGGCGGTTATATCGCCGTGAATTCCGGCTTGATCATCATCACCCAGAGCGAGAGTGAATTGGCGGCGGTGATGGCCCACGAAATCGGCCATATCACGCAAAACCACCTGCAACGTGCGTTCGAAGACTCCAAACACGACACGCCTCTGCTGGCGCTGATCCTGCTCGGCGCTATCGCTGCGGGAAGCAGCGGCCGCGCCAACGGCGATAGTGGCGCAGCGGTGTTAGCCGGCGGCCAGGGCTTGCTTGCACAGAAGCAGATCAACTTCACCCGCAAGGATGAAACCGAGGCTGATCGCGTCGGCATACAAACGCTGTCGAAAGCCGGCTTCGATCCCAACGCGATGGCGGGCTTTTTCCAGCGGATGGATGACGTGCTGAGCGCCGGTGCCGGTGGCATCAATGTGCCCGAATTGCTGCAGGATCACCCCGTCACTTCCGCACGCATTAGCGATGCGAAAGCACGTGCCAACACAATCGTCGCACAGCAGAAACTGCTCCCAACCGGCTCCACGCTGGACAAAACGCAGTGGGCGGCACAAACCGCACCGATTGCGTACGTGAAAGACCCCACCGCACTGCTTGCCAAAAGTGCCGATCAGGGCGATCTGATCATCTATCAACTCATGCGCGAACGGGTACGCGTACTCTCGGGCGATCCGTATCGGTTAACCACCTACTACACCACCGCCCTGACGCAGCAGCACGATTTCAACACCCCGGCCAACCACTATGGCTACGCGCTGGCACTCACCCTTAGCGGCAACGGGTCCAAGGCCATCGGCCAATTGCAGCCCCTGCTGACGGCACATCCGGACAACTTGATCCTGCGATTGGCGATGGCCGATGCCAAATCGCAGGCCGGTCATCGCGCCGAGGCGTTGGCGATCTATGACTCCTTGAACGCATCCTCCCCACGCAACCGGGCGGTGGCACTGGCCTATGCCAAGGCGCTGACCGTGGGCGGCAGCGTGGTGCAGGCCACGCAAGCGGCGGACATGCTGCGGCCGCTGCTGGACAACGCCGACGAGCCGGATATCTACACCGCTTACGCCCACGCCAGTGAAAAGGCGGGCGATGCCATCCGCGCGGGCGAAGCCTACGCTGACGCCAGCTACCTCTCGGGCCGCCCGTTCGACTCTTTGGAGCAGCTGAAGCGCCTGCTCAAGCGGACGGATCTGGACTATTACGCCCGCGTCCGTATCCAGGCCCGCATCGCCGACCTCACCCCGCTGGTGATGGAGCTGCACAAACGCCGGGTGAAGACCGACGACAACCCGAATGGCCAGAATCAGCAATTGGGCGCCAGCCAAGCCTGCAGCGGGAAGCTGTGCTTCAGCCTGGATAACGGTCGGCCCTGAGTGCCTTGAGGCGAGGGCCGAGTGCAGCGTTACCGCCCTCTCACCGTCGCCCCAGCGTAGGCTGGGGCCCAGTGGAGTTATCGTTCGGACAAGCGATATTGCTGGAAGCCAGCTGTCGCATTAGAGGCTTTCTTAACGTCGCAATCGAGCCCACTCGGTCTCGCGACATTCAAGCCATGTCGCCACTGGGCCCCAGCCTGCGCTGGGGCGACGGTGAGGGGGTACGGAGTATGCGGTTGGCTTCAAGCGATATCACCCGCCCCAACGACACTGCCTCTGGAGATTCCCTGCGCTCCCCTTTGGGGCCGTCCACCAAGCGTTCTGCGCACTTCGCGCTTATCCGGCTCGCGTCGAAGCGCTTCACAGCAGCGAAGCGGGTCAATGACGCGCCAGACAAGTAAGCTTCCCGCAAGCAAAAGCCCCGCAACCCGCCATATACCGCGCCATTCGACACCTGAGCCGCGGGCTGTCATCGTCACGTAACATTGCACCGCTGCAATATTCGTGTCATAGCCCACTCAAGCGGACCTAAGCGTGCACAAACGCATACTGATCGTCGAAGACGAAGCCTCGATCCGCGACATGGTCGCCTTTGCTTTACGCAAAGCCGACATGGACGCGGCCCATGCTGCTGACGCACGTGCTGCCCAACTGTCCATCTCCGAACAGGTGCCTGACCTGATCCTGCTCGACTGGATGCTCCCGGGCACCAGTGGACTGGAACTGGCACGACGCCTACGTAAGGAGGAGCTGAGCCGGGAAATCCCGATCATCATGCTCACCGCGCGTGGCGAAGAAATGGACCGCGTCAACGGCCTCGAAGCCGGCGTTGACGAC
>JBARCX010000314.1:0-2060 GCA_049794535.1 Rhodanobacter sp. | reverse complement strand
CTTTGGCTTTCGCCTGTTGGATGGCTTGCATGTATTCCGAATCTTGCTCTGCGCTGCGCCGGTGCCACCCCAACGCTTGAAGTTGATCGGCCGTCTTGAAATAGCCGTCCATCAGGGCTTGGTAATCCGCTTGCTGCGCAGGGGTCAGCATGCGTGGATCTGGATATTTGCTGCGATAGAGAACGGTGACTTGTTTATCGTAGGCCAGCGCCTTGAACATGAATCCAGCCACGTCCTTCGGATCGTAGCTCAACGCCAGGTTCGCCATCGCCATGATTTGGTTGGGATCATGGGTCGTTGCGTAATACTGGATGAAGGGCGTAGCCATTTCGACCACCGCTTCCTTCATCGTGAGCGGCCTCAGATACAGCCCCGACTGAACAGCCTGGGGCGTGATCTGGAACCGCTGCATGTATTCCTGATCGGTCAGCGTGCTGCCACTCGTGGCTTCGATGTTCTTCCACTGTCCGTCATCGAGCATCACTTTTACCAGCAGATGATTGGGTGCCGCGGCAAGCGCTACATGCAAACCGATTCGCTGCGCCAAGAGCGCGAAGAAGATTGGCATCGACACGCAATTGCCCCGCCGCGTGGCGAGATAGGTGGACAGCATCGTGGTGCGAACATCTTTGCCGAAAGGATCGTCAAAGTTGTAGTCGAATTTCTTATTTTCGTTCCATGGGCCCGGCACGTAGACGGTGGAGTAAATCGCCATGACCTTGGCCCAGGTCGTAGCCTCGGCCGGAATGCGGGCGCGCACTTTGACCACCCATCCGTCCACTTCTTTCAGCGTTGCAGCTTCGTCGACGGAAGGGTCTACCAAGTGGTCGATGGCGACTTTCGCCTTGGCTAGGTCGATCTGTTCTTCGGGTTGCCACAAAAGGGCCCGCAAGCGCTGAGCATCCTTATCTGGAACAGGAACGACGGTTCCAGGTGGCGTTGGAGTGCCGGCAGTGGTCGCCAGGCATGACCCGGTGAGCCCAATGGCTAGGGCGAACTCGATAATCGCAATTCGATGAAGACGCATCCTGCCTCCCCGTTCCGACGTTCGATGTTACGCCGTATAGCCATAGATCGAAATAGCCAGCTCTTCATCTTACGCACGGCATGGAAAGCACTTTCAAAGGGATACGGAGGCCAATGGAGGCTCCGGCCAAGCTCTCGCTGGCATTGGCGCCAAGCGTCTGGTGAATGGTCAAATCTGGGTTACTTCAAAAGCTGACATCCCGGAAGGAAATTCTGGCCAGCAGGATCATCGAGATTAATGATTCACTGGACAGTCGAGCGAAGGCCGACCAGTGCGTTTGCAGGACCAAGGAATCGAGCACCCGACGCAGCCTCCTCAGTCCCAACCTCGTACTCGCTAGCCGCTTCAAGAGTCCAAAATCGTAACCATTTATGGGGCAGCATTATTTGTGATGTGCGTCTCGCAATTTTCCGCCGAAATTGTATTGACGTCTGAATGAGGTGGCGTAATTATCCCTCACATGGACACCGCATCACACATTGATCCCTTCACTTCACTGAGCGTGCAGCAAGAGGAGATGATCGAGATCATGGAGGAGGATGAGACGCTGTCAGCCGAATTCGCAGCGCTGGTTGAGGCGCTCAAGTCTGGCGATGATCGCGGGATCAGGAAGGCGTCGAGGCAGTTAGAGCGGGCTGTTGATGTTCACTGGAGGGCGGAGGGATTTGACCCAGCATTGAGCCGTGATCTCCGCCGGCTTTATCTGCGCGATGCGCACGAAATTTCTAGGATTTTCGGCCGACGGGGTGAGGCGGAATTCGTCCGAGCCTGGCTGGACACGCTGCGTGTGGTAAGAGCCCGTGCAGCTCATGTACTGACCCATACTGTAGATCGTGTCGAGTTGCGCCGCCGTCGTGAATGTGCGCGAGACGCGGCCGATCGAGACCACCTATTGCATTTGGCATTTCCGCCCCTGCGTGTCGCGCAGACTCGCTTCGCCGCTATGGCTTCACTGGCGGCGTAACCTGACCAGCCGCGCGCATGCGCGGCAAATATAAACAGGATTAAAGCCGCCGGCACCTGCCGAGCGGCT
>JBARCX010000313.1:0-7168 GCA_049794535.1 Rhodanobacter sp. | reverse complement strand
GAAACGTTGGCTGCGGTGCGGAAAGTTTGGCCAGAGCATTTGCCACTGACGGCACGCTTTGGCGTGATTGAATACGACGGGCGCGACGAAGAGACGCTGGCCGAATCCATTGAACTGGCCAAAGGTTTCAAGCGAGAAGGGCTGGATCTATTGAGCGTCAGCGTGGGCTTCTCGACACCTGCGGCCAAGATTCCGTGGGCCCCCGCTTTTCTGGCGCCTATCGCAGAGCGCGTACGTCGTGAAGCGAATATCCCGGTGGCTTCGGCCTGGGGCATCGACACACCTGAGATCGCCCAGCGCGTTGTGCAGGATGGCCAACTCGATCTGGTGATGGTGGGGCGGGCGCATCTGGCTGATCCGCATTGGCCTTACCACGCCGCACGCAAGCTCGGTATTGAGCGTCCTTCCTGGACGTTGCCGGCGCCTTATGCGCACTGGTTGGAGCGTTACGCGGTCGCCTAAACCGCCGTGGCGTAGGTTGGGATGAGCGTTAGCGAATCCCAACATGGCACACGTATTCGGGAACGTTGGGATTCGCTTGCGCTCATCCCAACCTACCATCGTTCTATGCGAGCGCGCGCTCTAGCTCAGCATAAATACGTTCAAACTCTGCATCCTTTAGCCACAGACTGTTGGTGATGCTGAGCGAGCGAGCGGCGAAGTCACGCGCGTTAGGCACGTCGACTGGGCCGACCACATCGCGCAGGTAGTCGTAATCAGGCAGGGCGTGAATGAACAATCGCGTGACACCGAGGCCTGATGTCCACAACGTACGCATCGCTTTATCGCGCATCGCTGCGCTGGGCAGCGTCAGCAACAGGAATGGCCAGGTACCGCTGCTGCCAATGGGGTCATCGAATACGGTAATGCCTGACAGCTGACGCAACCGCGCCACACGTCGCATAGCCTGTTCGCGTGTCTGCTGCAGGAATGTAGGTAGGCGCTTCAGTGCATGTGCACCGACGGTTTGCCGCCAGTTACTGACCGGGTGCAATGGAATGTTGAAACCAAAGTCATCGCCTACCGCAGCCACGGGATCATCCGCAGCCAGTGCTTTGCGCAGCGGACGGCCATAGGCGAACGGCAGCAACGAGGGGCGGTAGCAAGCCCAGTAGCCGAGCAGTTCGACGGCACGCTGCCAGGCCATCGGTGAGCTGGGATGAATCAATGTCCGCTCACTCGCGGAAAGTGCTTCGCGCAGCTCGGTATCACGCGCATAGAGCAGGCCACCTTCGTACAGCGTGAGCCCTTTGCCAACAGCAAGGCTGAAGAAGCTGGCGTCACCGAGTAGGCCCACGTTGCGGCCATCCTGCTTTGCACCGAGCGACTGTGCGGCATCTTCGATGACGAATGCATCGACGTTTCGGGCGATGCGCATGGCCGTTGGCACGTCTGCTACACGGCCAGCGATATGTGTAGGCACGATGGCCAAGGTATCTGGCCCGCAGACGGCAGCGAGTTGCGCAGCATCCATGTCGTAATGGTTCGGCGCCAAATCACACGGGCGCGTTTTCAGGCCGAGATGATGAATGGCCAAGGCCACCAGCGGGCAGGTCCATGCGGGCACCACTACCTCGTTCCGGTTGGGGCGCAGGGTGCGCATGGCGCGCAATGTGATGACCAGCGCAGCGGTGCCGGAGCAGGTGAGTTGCAGTGCATCCACACCAAGCCATTCGGCCATGCGCTCAGCAAAAGGTGCGCGACCGGGGCGCAGGTCAGAGAGATGTAGCGGCAGGCCGGCGGTGGGCGGCAGCTCGCGCATCGCTCAGTCCCCGGCTACGACGCCCAATGCGCCTTTGGCTTCAGTCGGTGCATCGTTTTCTGGATGGGCACCACTTTCGGCGAAGGCGAGGCAGACGATGCCGGCAACGATCGCAGCCGCGCCGAGTATGCGGATGGGGGTAAGCGCTTCGTGAAACAGCCAGGCCGAACACAGCATCACGCTAACCACTTCCAGATGCGTGGCCGCAAAGGCAGGGCCAATCGGTGCATGTTTGAGCAAGCTCATCCAGGTGAAAAAGTTGCCGACGTAGCCGATCACTGCCACATAGATCCATGGATGGCCGAACACACGCACGATCCATGCCCAGTTCGCTTCGGGCGGAAAGGCATGCTCACCCGCGTACTTGAAGCTCAACTGCACTAGCGTGTCGAACGCCATCAGCAGTGCGAAGCCGAACAGGTAGTAACGCTTGCCGGGCTTTTTCGCACTCATCCGCCTAACCCCACAACAGCAACACCGGCAGTAACCAGCAGAATCCCGGCGACACGTAACGGTGTCAGCTTTTCACGAAACAGAATGCGTCCGGCAATCATGATCACCACGATGTTGATCGATCCGAGCAGTACGCCTTCGGACAGGTCGACCAGCGACAGGAACGCGATCCACAGCAGGAACTCGGCCACGTAGGCGACGATACCGATCCATATCCACGGACGTGCTGCCATGTAGCGCCAGCGCGCCATGCCGTCGCCCGCTTTCGGGTCGCCAGCGGCAGCCTTGAAAGCGAGCTGACCGGCGGTGTCCAGGGTCACGTTAAGCAGCCACAAGGTGGCGACGAGAGGGGACACGTAAGCTCCTTACGCGATCGCGCGCGCGGCGGGTTCGCAGGTGGCGGCGATTTGCGAGAAGAACTCCGCGGAGCGATGGGCGAGCGCACGGCGCTCGTTGTCGATGGTGATCATGTGGTAGCTATCTTCCAGCAACAGCATTTCCACTGGCCCAGACACTGAGCGACCGACCAGATACGCATTCTCAAGGCTGGCTACGTCGTCTTCCGTGGCGTGTGCGATCAGGCAGGGCGCAGTCACCTTGGGTAGTTCACGGCGTACCACGGCGGCCATGTTGTACATCTCAGCCAGCGATGGCCATGGGTTACCTGGCAAACCAGCGGCGGTGCTGTCGCCACTGCGCATAGCGGCGCTGACCTGTGCGCGCAGACGTTCGTCGCGCAGGCCGTAGGGTTCGTTCTCATGCACCATGCGCTTCTTGCCAATGCCAAAGCGCTGGATCAGCGGCAGCAGGAACGAAAACCGGCCATACCACGGCACAGCCCAGCCGTCGTAGCGGAAAGTTGCGCCGTATACGCCTACGCCTCGCACCCATTCCGGATGCTCTGCGGCGAGCTTGAGCGAAAGGATGGCACCCATCGACAAACCGGCGACAAACAGATGATCCACCTCATGGCGGAAACGTTCGGCGGCGGCTTCCACGCTGGCGTACCAGTCGTGCCAGCTGGTGGCGATCAAGTCGTCGGCATCGCCGCAATGGCCGGCTAACTGCATGCCATACACGCTGAAACCAGCGCGATGCAGGCCCTTGCCGATCAGACGCATCTCGGTTGGGGTACCGGTGAGGCCGTGAATGAGCAGCACACCGCTGCGACCGCCTTCGTAGCGGAACTCAACGTTTTGGATCACTGGCGGTTTTCCTGCTGCGGCCGGACGGATGACATACACATGCGTACAGTCTGCGCAGACCGGCTTTCCTTGCGCTTTCGGGTAAAAAGAGACCGGTTCTTTGAAGAGGCGGGCTCTAGATCCCGTGACCGTGGAAACCGTTGGCGGTGCCCACGCCGACTGACACGCTGACGCCGCCGGTGGGATGGTCGCAACTGCCGAAAGCCTTGCTGACGTTGACTTCGCCGGCATTCCACATGCCCGTGCCGATATGGCTGCCGCTAGCTACGCCGGTGCTGACACTGCCGTGCATCTGTGCCTGGTTGTACGTGGAGTCATCGCAAGCGGGTGCGTCGGAGGCGGTGCTGTTGCTGGTGGCGCCGCTAGTGTCGCCGTAATACACGCCGGGGGTAGTGTTGATGCTGGCTGGGTTGGCGCCGGTTGGATGGGTGCTGGCCGAATTGGCGTTGGAAGACTTGGCCTGGGTCGCACTAGCCGTGGTTGCAGAGCCGCTGGCCGCCGCCGAACTGGCCGACGTCGCGTTGGCCGACGTCGAGCTGGACGCCGGCAGGCTGCCAGGAGGTGGCAGTGTGAGATTGAGCGGCTGGCTGGTGGTCTGTGCATACACCGAAGCGGCTAGCAGGGTGGCTGCGATCGCGACGATGGGTCGTTTGATGTTCATGACGCGCTCCGGAAGCATGGCGTGTTCAACGCACGATGGTGCATTCACGTGCACATTTCAGTTTGAAACGTGTAGCGGCAGGAAGTTCCTCCCGCTACACATGACATGCGTCCCGATGTAGCCCTATCAAGCCGTGGTTTCGATCCGCTCCACACGACGCAGCCCACGCGGCAGTACGCCGCCACGTGTGGCTCGATTGCCGCCGTATTCGACCAGGTCGGCCCATTTCAATGTGAGCTTACGCTGGCCGGCGTAGAGCGTGACTTCACCCTTGCCCTCGGTCACTACCGCAACACCGGCGACGCGTTCATCGCCGGACGTGAGTTTGGCCTTGGGTATCTCGATCAGCTTGTTGCCCTTGCCCTTGTCGAGTTCCGGCAGCTCGGCCACCGAGAACATCAACAAATGGCCTTCCGTGGTGACCACCACGATACGGTCGCGCGACGGATCAGCACTGACCTGTGGTGCCAGTATCTTGGCGTTGTCGGTGAGGCTGATGATTTGTTTGCCGGCCTTGTTGCGGCCAGTAAGCGCCTCGAAACGAGTGACGAAGCCATAGCCGAAGTCAGTGGCGAGGATCAGGCGCGTGTCGTTGTCGCCGGCCGTCACCACATCGAAGCTGGCGCCGGATGGTGGACTGAAGCGACCGGTGAGCGGCTCGCCGTTACCGCGTGCGGAGGGTAGCGTGTGCGCTGCCGTGGAGTAGCTACGACCGGTGGAGTCGATCACCGCCACTTGCTGTGTGGTACGGGCTTTCACCGCGGCGAGCAGGCTATCGCCTTCGCGGTAGCTCAGGCCTTCGGCATCAATATCGTGACCCTTGGCCGCGCGGATCCAGCCCTTCTGGCTGAGCACCACGGTAACCGGCTCGCTGGCAACCAGCGCGCTTTCGTCCAGCGCCTGTGCTGCATCGCGCTTGACCAGCGGCGAGCGGCGGTCGTCGCCGTACTTGGCGGCGTCGGCGCGCAGCTCGTCCTTGATCAGGCTCTTGAGCTTGGCGGGCGACTTCAGTAGCACATTGATCTTCGCGCGCTCTTCTTCGAGCTGGTCGCGCTCGGCGTTGATCTTCATCTCTTCCAGGCGTGCCAGTTGGCGCAGCTTGGTTTCGAGGATGTAGTCGGTCTGTTCCTCGCTGAGCTTGAAGCGGGCCATGAGCACCGGCTTCGGCTCTTCCTCGGTGCGGACGATGCGGATCACTTCGTCCAGATTGAGGTAGGCGATGCGCAAACCTTCCAACAGGTGCAGGCGGCGCTCGACCTTGGCGAGACGGTGCTCAAGGCGCTTGGTGACCGTGCTGGTACGGAACGTCAGCCATTCACTGAGAATGCGCTTGAGGTCCTTCACCTGCGGCCGGCCATCCAGGCCGATCATGTTGAGATTGACGCGGAAGCTCTTTTCCAAGTCCGTGGTAGCGAACAAGTGCTGCATCATCTCGTCCGCATCGACGCGGTTCGAGCGCGGCACGATGACCAGGCGGATTGGGTTCTCGTGGTCGGACTCGTCGCGCAGATCCTCGATCATCGGCAGCTTCTTCGCGCGCATCTGCGCAGCGATCTGCTCAAGGATCTTCGACGGGCTGACTTGGTGCGGCAGCGCGGTGATCACAATGTTGCTGTCGTCGCGCTCATACACGGCACGCGCGCGCAGCGAACCGTTACCGGTCAGGTAGATCGACAGCAGTTCGTTGCGCGGGGTGATGATCTCCGCCTTGGTTGGGTAATCCGGGCCGAGGATGTGCTCGCACAGGTCGGCTACCGTGGCGTCCGGATCGTCGAGCAGGCGGATGCACGCGCTGACCACTTCGCGCAGGTTATGCGGCGGGATATCGGTGGCCATGCCCACCGCGATACCCATGGAGCCATTGAGCAGCACATGCGGCAGACGTGAGGGCAGCCAGCTGGGTTCTTCCAGCGTGCCATCGAAGTTGGGCACCCAATCCACCGTGCCCTGGCCCAGCTCACCCAGCAGCGCCTCGGCGATGGGGCTGAGCTTGGACTCGGTATAGCGCATCGCCGCGAAGCTTTTCGGGTCATCCGGCGAGCCGAAGTTGCCCTGGCCATCGACTAGCGGGTAGCGATACGAGAACGGCTGTGCCATTAGCACCATCGCCTCGTAGCACGAAGAGTCGCCGTGCGGATGGAACTTACCGATCACGTCACCGATGGTACGCGCGGATTTCTTCGGCTTGGCTGTCGAGGCCAGGCTTAGCTCGCTCATCGCGTAGATGATGCGGCGCTGCACTGGCTTCAGACCGTCGCCGACGAAGGGCAGGGCACGATCCAGCACCACGTACATGGAGTAGTCCAGATACGCGCGCTCAGCGTATTCCTTGAGCGGGATCTGTTCGTAATTGGCTTGCAGATTCATGCGGTTGTAATCGTCAGGAGGACGCATGGGGTGCGTCGTAAGCCGACAGATGGTGCCAGATGACGAGCCCCTTAGGCTAGAATGAGTCTGGGCGAAAGCACTTGGGGATAGCGGGTCTATGCTTTATCTACGCAGCATTGCAATCCTTTTTGCCTGTACTTTGATGCTGGGCTGCGCGCCCCTTTCAAGCAGACATCCGCAGCGAGCTTATCCCGATAAAAACCATCCGCTTTCGGACACGGCCATTTTTTCGTGTGCCGATGCGCCTGGAGTTAAGTGCAGTATCGTCAGCGTCGACTACGTGAGTACATGGAATCACTACGACGGGGGAAGGACACTGTGGGTGCGTGTTCTTCCTGGCCTGCGTCACATCACGGTGATGGCAGCCAATGGACGGCTGATCAACCGGCTTTCATTCGATGTCGAGGACGTACAGCCCAGTCACGCCTATGCGATCTCGATCGACACTCATGGTCCAGCCATGAGTGTCGTTTATAAGGACTTGGGCAAAATGGATGCCTATTCCCTTCGGGTGCATACGTGGGGCGCACGTTCGAAGGAACTCACGGCGCACTTCTGAGTCAGCGACAGACTGGGTAAGCAAACTTAGGTAAGCAAACCCAGTTGTATCTGCTGCGGTGATGACCTGTCAGCCATCAAGCTCTAAGTCGCATTGGCTGGAAGCGGCGGTGCACGCAACGGCACTGGGGTCGATTGCAC
>JBARCX010000312.1:0-3188 GCA_049794535.1 Rhodanobacter sp. | reverse complement strand
AAGTTACCCAGCGAAATCGCATGAGCGGATGCTCAAAGACCGACCATATGCCGCCAGTGACATCTCGCATAACTGCGCGCAGCCCGACACCTGAAGGCGATGCGATGATTTTTTTGATCTCATCGGTCGACTCTTTCGGCAACTGCGTGAAGTCAAAGCCGAGCTTTGACTTCCATAAAATGTCCTTGTCGCCCACTTCAAATTGATCGGTATCTGCCTTCTGGAACCATATCCGCTTATTGTTGGCAACCCATAGCTGGCCACTATCAAGCACTCCCGCAAGGCCATAAACGGAGCTGATGCTTGGGCCTACGTCATTCCCAACTTCGCTCCAGGTGTCGCCGATCAATCGGTAAATCCCGAAGCCGGAAGTTGCCCAGAGCGCGCCCCGCTTGTCACGCACGATGGACCAAATGATTCGCCCAGGTGGTAGTCCGCCACTAATTGCTTCAAATTTTCCGTGGCTTAAACGAACGATTCCGCCGTACGCAAAACCTATCCACAAATCACCATTTCGGTCTACGAACATAGACGACACAGCATGATTCGGACGGGTGGTACCGAAATCGCGAACAAAGTTGATACCATCAAACCGCACGAGCCCTTCCGCGCAACCAAGCCAAAGAAAACCATCAGGGGTCTGCGCAATTTCGTTGATATTGCTTGGGGCGCCCTCTTTCGTGCCGAAGAACGTGTCGGTGAAGTCGACGAGTGGACGATCGAGTCGCTCTTGCAGCGAACGATGAGAGGCTATGATCTCGACTACTTGTGGGTTTGTTGTCGCAGGGTCTTTACTCGGGCCGGCGAAAGCACTAAACCACGCTGCCCAAAGAAAGCATACCGCACTAGATCTGAGCCGATTTCCAGCCACCCCGCCTCCAGTTGACCCTTTGCATTGTGATTACGTGGGTTGTTCGACATAGTCCCACGCCCTCCCGGCTGTAGCCAGGCTAGCTCATGCGTGCGGAGAGATGTACTACAAATATTTAGATATTTCATCTCCTTTAAGTCATTGGTGGGAAACTATCGGCTGCGCAGTGAACGGCGTTATGAATAGATGCCTGAAATGGGCGCTTAAAGGTGTGACACAGCAATTACAGAGCTGTATTTCCTAAGGATAAATTAATCATCCTAATTGAAATATTGACCAATCGACCGATACAACGCTGTGCGAATGCGCTGCATGCTTATCTCCATATTTGAGTTACGACATGATCGGAAGCTTCGCTAGAGGTGATGCAATCACCTAACATGTTGGTAACACGAATCAATCGCCTTCAATCACGCGTATCAACCAGTCGCGGACACCGCGTAAGGAATGAAAATCGTCTAAACTTCTCGCCAGAATATAAGGGTAAGTAATGGCCACTATGTCGGCCAATGCTCGACCAGGCCAAAGCTCAAGGGAAACTTTGGTGCCAGTTTCAACGCATGCCTCAAGACACGCGGACCATTGAATCGGATGTGACAACTGCAGCGCAAGTTTCTCGAGGCCGTCCGACCGCAACAATGCCTCGCTGGCGTCTACTCTTCTGAACAGACGGTTTTGCAACGACACGGTATCTTTCAGCTGTAGCGCGGACAGTGGCAGGCGAAAAGCACTCGCGGCCTCTTCGAGCAGATAAGTGTGCGAAGAAATTTTCACTTCGATAGGCACGACATGTGCTGCGTGCTTCTTCGCCGCGTCATCGGCGATGGCCTAGAGTGCGTGACGCTCTATCAACCGCGTCAACACTTCTAATGACTTTAGAGCGCATATGTCAGCGGTACGAGCACTAACATCATCCATAAAGACATGCACCCTAGGTACCGTCCTTTAGAGACTTCTTTCTTTGGCGCACGCGATAGGGATTTAGAACTGCAATACATCAATCCGGAAAGCGGTCACCGAACATGGGCAAACCACTCATTGAGTCGACCTGTCTTGCTTCGTCCTGTAGTACATCCCAGTGCTCGGCGAGCTTTCCGTCTTCCATCCGAACAATGTCAGAGGCAACCCAGGCAGCCGCTCGGCCGATACCCGAGAAGCGTCCATGTGCAATCACATAGTCACCATCAGCCACTATTAGCTGGTTCTCGTAGCGCAGTGTGTTCGGAAGAACACGAATCAGGTTAAACAGACCCTCGCGTCCCGGTGGAATATGCGCACTGTGCTGAATATAGCGATCGGACCAGAAGCGTTCCGCGGAAGCGTAGTCGCGTTGGTTGAACAACGTATCGAACGCCTCGAGGACGAGGGCCTTGTTCTGCTCGGATATGGACTGACGCATCGCACGGTCTCCATTCGGAGTTAGTCAAGTGGTGCGGCCTGATGTAAGCCCTTCAAACATCGCTAAACGTTACGTCGCGAAGCTCAATTTCTGGTGTCAGTTGACTGGATTTTCAGGCGGGGTGAGATCAAGAATGGAATTAATAGCTACTCACAGCACACTGTTGCTCGTATCGCGATCGAGATCTTGAAAGAAAAAGCAGGATTTTCATGAAAAGTACGACCCCGGACAAATGCATCGTGACAAGCCCGCTTCTGAGCCGCGTTGTTACCAAATGTTAGGTAATGCCAAGGAATTTACCCACGATCCGCCCAAAGGCCAAGGCAGCACCAGAAACTCAGAATTTCAGCGGCATCTTGAATATGAGCAACTTACTCTTTCATTGTAAGTGCCAAACAAATCAATGGGCTGTGGCCGCGTCACTAAGGAAAGTAATCAAGGCGCGTGCAGCTTTAAGATCGGCCGTATCCACGCCCTCGGCAAAGCGTTGGTAGACCGGAGTCAGCAGATCGCTAGCGGCCTGTCCTTGACCTTGACGTTGCTTGAGAGCGGCGAGGGTCGTTGTACAACGCAGCTCCCATGACAGGAAATGATGATGTTGTGCCCGCACGAGCGCATCTTTGAGTATCGCTTCGGCGTCCGCCTCGACCGACGGGTTAGCACCAAACAACAGAATTTCGGCCTTTGCGCGCAGCAGTTCGGGAAGGCAGCATTCGTCGTTGGTTTCCATCGCCCGTTCGATGGCAGGATCGATCAGCGCGATGGCCTGATGAAGACGTCCATGTTTTGCGAGCAGTAAGCCTGTCGCAGAAAGGAAGGGTGTCAGGGAGATATAGAAACGCTTGGAACCGATCCCAACGAACGCCGGATAAATTTTCTCATCAAAGGCGGTTTCGCTACCCGCACGGAGTTCCAGGA
>JBARCX010000311.1:0-7432 GCA_049794535.1 Rhodanobacter sp. | reverse complement strand
ACGCAAACCAACTCCGGCCTTGATCCGCAACCAGCCGTCATCGCCCTCCGCCTTCGGCATCTGAAAGTACAGCCAGACGAGTGCCCCAGCAGCAAACTGCCACGCGCGCAGCGGCATCATATAGAACGCCAACTGCGGTGCCTGATAGGTAAGCATCACGCATGCCAGCAAGCTAACCGCGATAAGCACGAACATGCCGATCTTCAGTCGTGCCATGCCTCGCTGACCATCACGACCAAGCAACCACACCAGCAACGCCGGCCAGATCAGATAGAACTGCTCCTCCACTCCAAGCGACCATGTATGCAAAAACAGATTGGTCTCAGTACCAGGTGCGAAGTAGCTCTGCTGCGCAAACGCGAAATGGATATTGCTTAGCCATAATGCCGCCATGCCCGCTGCATCGGCTTGATCCCTCTGTTCGCTTGGCGCAAGCAGCAACGCTGCCAACGCGCAAATGACTAACAACATGACCAGCAACGCAGGTAAAAGCCGGCGCAAGCGACGTACGTAGAAGTCCATGAAGCGAAGGCGCCCGGTGTCCGAAATCTCCTGGACTAGCAACCCGGTGATCAAGAACCCCGATAGAACGAAAAATACGTCTACGCCAACAAAACCGCCGGCTAGCCACGGCACGCCAGCATGAACAGCCACAACCAACAGAATCGCAACGGCACGGAGCCCTTCGACATCACTGCGGTAACCCAATCGATACTCGTTAGCACTCATCTGCCGAAAGCGTCCCCATGCGCCACATGCCCCTCAATCGCCTCATGATGACATTGGAGGAAGCTCCGAACATAGATCTATAGAGCGCGATGTCCATGAATCCGCACGGATTCACACAAACATCGACTCATAGCCTGCATCGCAATTGCCCTTCGCACAGGGAAGGCGGCATCATGCGGCCATGTCGCTATCCCATCCTGTAACACCCACACTTCCCATGACGCCATCTAGCATGGTTGTCAACTGCGTTGCCTACCGAAATGACGGCAAGCGCATGGGTGACATCAGCGTCGATGCCATCAGTGATGTGCTAAAGGAGCCGGATACGTTCGTATGGGTCGGCCTACATGAGCCAGACGAGGCGCTACTGCTGAAATTGCAGGAAGAATTCGACCTGCACGACCTCGCCATCGAAGATGCGCAGAGCGCACATCAACGCACCAAGATTGAGTCCTACGGTGATTCGCTATTTATCGTCGTGCAAACCGCGCAATTAGTCAGCGGGCACATCGCGTTCGGCGAGACGCATATCTTTCTCGGCCCACGCTATCTGGTCACTGTACGTCACGGCGCCTCACTGTCCTACTCACCAGCACGGCGCAATTGTGAGCACACACCGGAACTGCTCGCACTCGGACCGAGCTACGGCTTGTATGGCGTGCTCGATTTCGTCGTGGACAATCTGCTACCAATCGTGCGCGACTTCCGCGAAGAGCTGCAGGAGCTGGAGCAAGACATCTTCGCCGACACCTTTAATCGCAACACGGTGCGCCGGCTTTACGACATGCAGCGCGATCTGATGACACTACGTCTTGCGGTGGCACCGATGCAGGATGTCATCAGCCAGCTGGTGCGGCTACATCCGCAACTCATTCCTGACGAACTGCGCGCGTATTTCCGCGACGTCTACGATCATGTATTCCGGGTCAACGAATCGATTGGCGCCATGCGCGAGATGCTGGCTGCAGCGATCAACGTAAATCTGTCGCTGGTCACTTTCGGTCAGAACGAAGTGATGAAGAAGCTCGCCGGTTGGGCTGCCATGCTCGCCGCACCTACTTTGGTCACCAGTTGGTACGGCATGAACTTCACCCACATGCCCGAGCTCAACCAGCCGTGGGCTTACCCCGTGATTATCGGCATTGTCGCCTGCGTGGTCGGCGGCATCTTCATTGGATTGAAGCGGGCGAAGTGGCTTTAGCTCAGGTACGTTGGGGTGAGCTTGCGAACCCCAACGTCGATGTATCCCCCTGTTGGGTGTCGCTGCGCTCTACCCAACCTACACAGCAAAACGGCGACCTTGAAGGTCGCCGTTTTGTTTACCGCTTACAGAATCTCAATGCGATGAAGCAGCGGGCGCATCTTTAGCCGTCCACTTCTTGAGCCAAGCATTAACCGTCTCATGCCACATCACGCTGTTCTGCGGCTTCTGCACCCAGTGACTTTCATCCGGGAAGGTGAGGAACTCGCTTGGGATGCCCTGGCGCTGCAGTGCGGTGAACGCGCCAAGACCTTGGCTGAGCGGAATGCGGAAATCGTGACCCGAGTGGATCACGAGCATCGGCACGCGCCAATCCTTCACGTGATTCAGCGGATTGAATTTCTCGTAGTTCTGCGGCACGTCAAATTGCGGGCCGCCGTTTTCGTGCTCTTCAAACCACAGCTCTTCCGTGGAGTAGTACATCATGCGCGCATCGAACACACCGTCGTGATCGACCAAGCACTTCCACGGCTGGTTCCACACACCGGCGATCCAGTAGGTCATGTAGCCGCCGTAGCTGGCACCGAGCGCGCAAGCGCGGCTGCTATCGAGGAAGTTGTACTTCTCCAGCGCCGCCTGCCAACCGAGCTTGAGATCTTCCAAAGGCTTACCGCCCCAGTCACCCGAAATGGCATCGGTGAACGCCTGACCGTAACCAGTCGAACCGTGGAAGTTGATAGTCACCACGGCAAAGCCCTGGCCCGCATAGGTCTGCGGATTCCAACGGTAATTCCAGTCGTTATTCATCGCGCCCTGCGGGCCGCCGTGGATGATGAAGGCCACCGGGTAGGTCTGCCCGCGCTTGTAATCCACCGGCTTAACCACGTAGCCCTGCACCGTCTCGTTATTCCAGCCCTTGAAGGTGAAGAACTGGAAGTCACCCATGCGGGTGTTCTTCAGGCGGCTGGCGTTGAAGTGAGTCACCGGCTTCAGGTCACGACCATCGGCATTGACGGTGTAGAGATCGGCCGGGTGCTTGAGGTCGTCACGTGCCAGAAGAATGTGCTGACCGATCAGCGAATAGCCACCCACAGAGCCATCGCCCACTAACTGCTTCTCTTTACCGCTCGCTACATCCACCGCAAACAGCGGGTGCTGGCCCTGATCATCTGCTGTGACATAAAGCGTCTTGCCATCTGCGGATACGCTCATGCTGCCGGGCGAACGATCCCAGCTCGGGTCGACTTCACGCTTGGTACCCGAAGCAAGATCCAGCGCCATGATGGCGAAGCGGTCAGCTTCGAAACGCGGGGTCTTCATCGCCAAGTAGTACAGCGTCTTGCCATCCGGTGATGGCACCGGGTACGCATCCCACGCCAGGTTATCGGCAGTGAGATTCTGCGGCACTACCGAACCATCAGCTGGCACCTTATAGATGTCAAAATTGGTCGACCACGGCTCGCTGTTGCCCGCGATGCGCACGTCAAAGTACACCGTCTGGCCGTCCGGTGAGAAAGCAAACTCGCTGTCATCGCCAAACGGTTTGCTGGGTACGTCACCATCGATACCGCGCGTGAGCAGGGTTGGCTCAACCGGCAATTGGCCATCCGCATCAAAATGCGCAATGTAGAGCTGGCTACGCCGACCGTCAGACCAGGTGTCCCAGTGCCTTACAAACAGCCCCTGATAGAGCGTGCCGGTGGCCTTGTCCGCAGCGCGACCGTCAAGGCGCTCCTTGGTGCAGGACAGGTCATGACAATCGGTGAACACTGCATACGACAGCAGCACGCTCTTGCCGTCCGGCGACAACTTGTAGTCATCGACATCCAGCGGACCATGACTCACCTGCACGGGTGACTTCGCTGCATGCAGATCCAGGCCGCTCTTGCCGACCGCGAAATCGAGCCGCCACAACTGGGCCACACCCGCAGCGGGTGCCACGTAGTAGAGGCTGTGACCATCGGCAGACCAACGCGGCGATGAAGCCCCCTTTCCCATCACCTGCACCGGCTGCCCGCCATGCGCCAGATCCTGCACATCGATCGCGTTCACGCCCTTGTTAGCAGCGTAGTCGGTGCTGCGCACGCCGAAAGCGGCATAGCGGGCGTCCGGCGATAACTGCGGGTCGCTGACCCGGTCCATCATCACCAGGTCGCGGATACTGAAGGCATGCGGCACGCTGCTTTCGATCAACGCTCCACTGGGCACATCCGCCGCCATGGTGGGTAGCGCCAGCGCCAGTAATAGCGCGGCAAACAGAGGTTTCATGATGGGCTCCCTTGTAGGCGTAAAGCGTTGACGTTAAGGGCCTACGTCACAGGGTGCAAGTTTGGCCGGCAAACTGCATGCCTCATCACGTTTTGCCAAGGCATTTGGTACAAAACGTGCGAGAGAGAGGGAATCCAGGGGGAGTCCACCATGTTGCAGCATCGCCGTTCCGCCGGCTTTACGTTGATAGAGTTGATGATTGTCGTGGCGATCATTGCCATTCTTGCGGCTATCGCTATACCGGCGTATCAGAATTATGTCGCCCGGTCACAGGTTACTGCGGGCCTTGCTGAAATTACGCCAGGGCGTACTGCCTATGAGCTTCTCATTGATGCAGGCGTTGCCACTGGAACCAGTTTCACCAATGTCGACAACCTTAACCTCCCCACCACCACACCACGCTGCACCAGCATATCGGCCTCGGTCCCCGTGAATGGCGTGGGCACGATCACGTGCAACCTTCAGGGATCCACCTTAATTGGCGCAAATAGCCACATAGAACTTTCACGCAATTCCAGTGGGGCGTGGCAGTGTTTATCCAATGTGCCGGCATTGATCTTGCCTAACAGTTGCGCTATTGGAAACTGACGTATTCAAGTTGTCCTGGTGACAAATAGCGTCACTCCATGACCTTGTGCGTCCACCCAATAGCGCACTATCCGATGGAATCGACAATATCTGCATCTCGCACTCCGAACTTGCTTGTTGGCTTCTGCGACGACATGCACAATCCGGATGCCCGCCGCAGAGCCAGCCAATGGATGTGCATGGCGTGGCATACATAGTGCTACCAATACCGCGAGCTTCCTGGTTGTTCCTGACCTCGTGTGGGGGCCGAATTCAAGCCACAGAATTCGGGCGGGGGCTCAGGGGGCGTCAAAATCGGTCATTAAGACCTAAACAGAGGAACCACCATGAAGAGCATGCAAAAAGGCTTTACCCTGATCGAATTGATGATCGTGGTCGCGATCATCGCCATCCTGGCAGCGATCGCCATTCCGCAGTATCAGACCTATGTGATTCGTTCACAGGTCACTCGCGTAGTGGCCGAAACCGGCGACATGAAGGTGGCAATCGAGGATTGTCTAAATAACGGCGGCACGGCATGGGGCACACCAGCTAGCTGCGTCGACACCAGCACCTCGTCTGATCTGATCAGCACCAATAACGGACATCCGACAGGGGCCTTCCTTGCCGCCCCCGAGACCATTTCTGCCACACTCGGTAATCACGCGAATAACAAGGTCAGTGGCGGAACTGTCACATGGTCACGCACCTCAAGCGGCGCCTGGACCTGCAAAACTGCCGGTAACATCACTCCCACCTATGCACCCGCTAGCTGCCAGAATTAAGCATCAAAGGGAGCCGTGTCATTTTTTACTGAGGGCCGCCGCATGGCGGCCCTTATCTTTTGACTCCTTCACTGCTTAAGATCCAGGCCATGCCCTCGACATCCCGCCAGCGCCTACGCCGAACCCTGCCTGCATTAGGCCTATTGGCATTGATCACACTGGTGTTCTGGCCGGCACTCAGCGGTGGCTTCGTCTTTGACGACTACCCTATTTTTGCCGAGAACCCGATCATTCATGTCACCGGTTGGCACTGGCAGGCCTGGCAGCAGATATGGGCGTGGTCGCATATCAATATCCAGCGGCCATTGGCCATGCTGAGCTATGCATTGAACTATGCGCTAGGCAGCGGCACATGGGGCTTCAAAGCCACCAACCTGGCCATCCATCTACTGAATACTGTGCTGCTGTTGCTATTGACCCGGCGACTATTGTCAGCAGGCTGGTCATCCTGCTCCGATAAAGATGTCGATATTCAACGCCGCCACACCGATTACTGGGCACTAGGCATTGCCACCGCATGGGCCATCCATCCGCTGCAGATCTCCGCGGTGATGTATGTAGTACAGCGCATGGAGCTGATGGGCTTTACCTTTACGTTGCTGGCACTGCTGGCGTACTGGCATGTGCGTCAACAGCAACTAACAGGGCAACGCAGCTGGCCTTATTTGCTGCTATGCAGCGCCCTGACAGTCATTGGTTATTACTTCAAGGAAACCGCCGTATTGGTGCCAGGTTATGCGTTATTGCTTGAACTCACGGTGCTGCGTTTTGCCGCGGATAGACCCCTCCTTGGACGCACATGGAAAATCACATACGCCATTGGCTGCCTAATGGCTTTGACAGTATTCGTCTTCTATTTGCTGCCGCATTACGCCACTACGGCAGCTTATGACGGACGCGACTACACCGCCTGGCAGCGCGAGCTAACACAATTGCGCGTGCTGCCCATGTATCTCGGCTGGTGTGTACTACCCCTGCCGGATCAGCTGCACTTCTATTACGACAACTATGTAGCCTCCTCCGGCCTGCTACATCCCATCACTACGCTGCTTGGCGGCTTGCTTCTACTCTGCCTGCTCGGCCTGGCTATCGCCATGCGCCATCGCCGCCCACTGCTGGCGTTGGGTATCGGCTGGTTCTTCATGGCACATGCCTTAACCAGCAGCCCTCTTCCCCTTGAGCTGGTGTTCGAGCATCGCAATTACCCGGCCCTGTTCGGAGTGTTACTGGCGGTGACCGACTTGCTCTGGCTCGCTACCCGCCACTTGCACCCACGCCTACCCGCCATACTGGCCAGCATTTTTATTTTGAATCTAGGATTCCTTACCGCGCTACGTGCGGCTACCTGGAGTAGCCCACTTCAACTGGCGACAGCACTAGCCGATAGCAATCCCGGCTCGATGCGAGCAGCCCTCGACTTGGCCCGCCGCTATGTAGCCATGTCGCAGAACGACCCCAGCGCCCCCCTTTACTCACTGGGTATCAAGGAACTGGAGCGCGCAACGAAGTTACCCACCTCGTCCATCCTGCCCGAGGAATCATTGCTGATACAGGCGGCCAACCATCCCGGCATGGCCAGCCAGCCTTGGTGGAGCAGCCTGCAGCGAAAGTTGCAAACACGCCCCATGGGACCAGATGCCTATCACGCGCTATTTGGCTTGTTTGAAGCCAGTGTTGGCGGCAACACTGGCATTGATGCACAACAGTTAGCCCGCTCCTACGAGATTGCGATCGCCCGCGCTCCGAGCCGAATCGGTTTGCACGTGCAATATGCAGAATTGGCTGGTAGCGCTCTGCACGACCCGACTCTCGCTATCGAACAATGGAAGCAGGCGCTGCAGCTGCAAAAAGATGTGCCTGGCTATGCCAATCAATTGGCCAG